>NZ_LIPQ01000393.1 GCF_001418135.1 Streptomyces aureus | reverse complement strand
GGTCGGGGCACCGGGGTCTCGCTCGCGTAGTCGAGCGCGTGGACCGTCACGAACTGCGGTTCGATCCGCATGTAGACCGGGTCGAAGGCCTCGCCGTCCACCAGCTCCGGCTCGGCTCCGAAGTCCGCGAGCTCCTCCGCGGTCGGCTCGACGATCTCGGCGGTGCCGGTGAACTGCACGGACCAGAGGCTCGCGGATCCGGAGCTGAAGTTGTCCGCGCCGTAGGCGACGACGCTGCCGTTGCAGGCGCGGTGGTAGCCGAGGCCCCGGTGCAGCCGGATCAGGACGCGGCCGTCGGCCACGATGTGGCGGGCGGGGGCGACGAACGGCATCGCCCGCATGCTCGTCGCCACCCGGCCGTACGACACGCGGCCGAGCAGCTCGATGGCGCGGATCTCGTCGGTGGACATGGCATCCACTCTCCGTCACCGGCACCGTGTCGGGAAGGGCCCCCTGCCCCGCTTTCACGGGGACGTAGGTCCCGAATGGGGGCCGCCGGCCGCTCTGGCCCGTACGGGGAGGGGCCCGATCGGCCGGCCGGCGTCACCGACGCCTCACGGCGGGCTCCGGGGCCCCGCCGTACGTCAGTGGCGCTCCGCCTGGAGCCGCGCCACGTAGGCGGCGGCCTGCGAGCGCCGCTCCATGCCCAGCTTCGACAGCAGGCTGGAGACATAGTTCTTGATGGTCTTCTCCGCGAGGTGCAGCCGCTCGCCGATGACCCGGTTGGTCAGGCCCTCGCCGATCAGGTCCAGGATCCTGCGCTCCTGCTCCGTCAGATGGGCGAGCTTGTCGTCACCCTTCGGATTGTTGCCGTCGCGCAGCCGCTCCAGGACGCGGGCGGTCGCCACCGGGTCGAGCAGCGATTTGCCGGCCGCCACGTCCCGTACCGCGTTCAGAAGTTCATTGCCGCGGATGGCCTTGAGGACATAACCCGAGGCTCCGGCCATGATCGCGTCGAAGAGCGCCTCGTCGTCCGCGTACGAGGTCAGCATCAGGCACTTGATGCCCTCGTCCTGCGAACGGATCTCGCGGCACACCTCCACCCCGCTGCCGTCGGGCAGCCGGACGTCGAGCACGGCGACGTCGGGGCGGGTCGCAGGGATCCTGACCAGCGCGTCCGCGGCCGTCCCGGCCTCCCCGACCACCTCGATGTCGTCCTCCACGGAGAGCAGCTCGTGGACGCCGCGCCGGACGACTTCGTGGTCGTCCAGCAGAAATACCCGGATTTTTCCTTCTTCGCGCACGCGGTCAGTCTCACATATTGGCTCTTCCCGCGCCCGGGGTGCGCGGGATAACGTGCCGGTTGTTCCGACGACGGAGTCGGGCCGTTGTCCACGCCCTGACCAGGGCTAAGTCCCGCTTTTCTCGATTTACTTGGAAATCCAAGCAAAATCGCAGGTCAGGTGGGGTTTCGCGGGAATGCCGCACTGTGGGTAACGTGCCTATGACGGCGTTCGTCGGGGCACCTGTCACGCCTGACCCCGACCGCGTCGCACCCACCCCGTGCGAAGGTACGGACAAGGCGGAGCCGCACTGGCCCACCCGGCGAACCCGGAGGCCGGACCGACGGAGGAGCACGCACGTGACCGTGGAGAGCACTGCCGCGCGCAAGACGACGCGACGCAGCAGCGGCACCAAGCGCACCGCAAGCGCGAGCACGAGCACCACCAAGAAGACGAGCGCGCGCGCCGCGGGAGCGACGGAGCCCGAGCTCGTACAGCTGCTGACGCCCGAGGGAGAGCGCGTCCAGCACCCCGATTACGACATCGACCTGAGCGCCGAGGAGCTGCGCGGTCTCTACCGCGACATGGTGCTCAGCCGTCGCTTCGACGCCGAGGCCACCTCGCTGCAGCGCCAGGGCGAGCTGGGCCTGTGGGCCTCGCTGCTCGGCCAGGAGGCGGCCCAGATCGGTTCCGGCCGGGCCCTGCGGGACGACGACTACGTCTTCCCCACCTACCGTGAGCACGCCGTCGCCTGGTGCCGCGGGGTCGATCCCACCAACCTGCTCGGCATGTTCCGCGGTGTGAACAACGGCGGCTGGGACCCCAACACCAACAATTTCCACCTGTACACGATCGTTCTCGGCTCGCAGACCCTGCACGCCACCGGTTACGCCATGGGCATTGCGAAGGACGGCGTGGATTCCGCCGTGATCGCGTACTTCGGTGACGGCGCCTCCAGCCAGGGCGACGTGAACGAGTCGTTCGTCTTCTCCGCGGTCTACAACGCCCCGGTCGTGTTCTTCTGCCAGAACAACCAGTGGGCCATTTCCGAGCCCATCGAGAAGCAGACCCGCGTCCCGCTCTATCAGCGCGCCGCCGGTTTCGGCTTCCCCGGTGTCCGCGTCGACGGCAACGACGTCCTCGCGTGCCTGGCCGTGACCCGGTCGGCGCTGGAGCGCGCCCGCCGCGGCGAGGGCCCGACGCTCATCGAGGCGTACACCTACCGCATGGCCGCCCACACCACCTCCGACGACCCGACCCGCTACCGCCGGGACGCGGAGCGCGAGGAGTGGGAGGCCAAGGACCCGATCCAGCGCCTCAAGACGTACATGGAGAACGAGGGCCACGCCGACGCGGCCTTCTTCGAGGAGCTGGAGGCCGAGAGCGAGGCGCTCGGCAAGCACGTCCGCGAGGTCGTCCGCGCCATGCCCGTTCCGGAGCACATGGCGATCTTCGACAACGTGTACGCGGACGGGCACGCGCTCGTCGACGAGGAGCGGGCCCAGTTCGCCGCCTTCCAGGCGTCCTTCGAGGGCGGAGAGGCCGAGTAATCATGGCTGTTCAGAAGCTTCCCCTCGCGAAGGCGCTCAACGAGTCCCTGCGCAAGGCCCTGGAGACCGACCCCAAGGTCCTGATCATGGGTCTGGACGTCGGCAAGCTCGGCGGCGTCTTCCGGATCACCGACGGGCTGCAGAAGGACTTCGGCGAGGACCGGGTCATCGACACCCCGCTCGCCGAGTCCGGCATCGTCGGCACCGCGATCGGTCTCGCCCTGCGCGGCTACCGACCGGTCGTGGAGATCCAGTTCGACGGCTTCGTCTTCCCGGCGTACGACCAGATCGTGTCCCAGCTGGCGAAGATGCGGGCCCGTTCGCTCGGCACGGTGAAGATGCCGATCGTCATCCGCATCCCCTACGGCGGCGGCATCGGCGCGGTCGAGCACCACTCCGAGTCCCCCG
Organism: Streptomyces aureus; assembly: GCF_001418135.1. Taxonomy (GTDB): domain Bacteria; phylum Actinomycetota; class Actinomycetes; order Streptomycetales; family Streptomycetaceae; genus Streptomyces; species Streptomyces aureus_A. The sequence continues at coordinate 7,015 of NZ_LIPQ01000393.1, read as the reverse complement.
AGTCGCTCTTCGCGCACGTCGCGGGCCTCAAGGTCGTCACCCCGGCGAACTCGAACGACGCCTACTGGATGCTCCAGCAGGCGATCCAGAGCGACGACCCGGTCATCTTCTTCGAGCCCAAGCGCCGCTACTGGGACAAGGGCGAGGTCGACACCGAGGCCATCCCCGGCGAGCTGCACAAGGCCCGGGTCGCCCGCCAGGGCACGGACCTCACCCTGGTGGCCTACGGCCCGATGGTGAAGACCTGCCTGGAGGTGGCCGAGGCCGCCGCCGAGGAGGGCAAGTCGATCGAGGTCGTGGACGTCCGCTCGATCTCCCCGCTCGACTTCGACACGATCCAGGCCTCGGTCGAGAAGACCGGCCGCCTGGTCGTCGTCCACGAGGCGCCGGTGTTCTTCGGCTCAGGCGCGGAGATCGCCGCCCGGATCACCGAGCGCTGCTTCTACCACCTGGAGGCCCCCGTCCTGCGGGTCGGCGGCTACCACGCGCCGTATCCGCCGGCGCGCCTGGAGGAGGAGTACCTGCCGGGTCTCGATCGCGTGCTCGACGCCGTCGACCGCTCGCTGGCGTACTGAGGAGAGCACCGTGACGATCCGCGAATTCAAGATGCCCGATGTGGGCGAGGGCCTCACCGAGGCCGAGATCCTCAAGTGGTACGTCCAGCCCGGTGACACGGTCGAGGACGGCCAGGTCGTGTGCGAGGTCGAGACGGCCAAGGCCGCGGTCGAGCTGCCGATCCCCTTCGACGGCACGGTCCACGAGCTGCGCTTCCCCGAGGGGACGACGGTCGACGTCGGCCAGGTCATCATCTCGGTGAACGTCGGCGGCGGGACGGCGCCCGAGGCGCCGGTGGCCGAGGCCGCTCCGGTCGCCCAGGCCGCGGCGCCCGCTCCGGTTGCTCCGGTCGCCGAGGAGGAGGCCAAGCCGCAGGGCCGCACGCCGGTCCTCGTCGGCTACGGCGTGGCCGCCAGCTCCACCAAGCGGCGCCCGCGCAAGGCGGCGCAGGGCGCGGTTCCGGCCGCTCCCGCCGCTCCGGCGCAGGCCGCTCCGGCCACCGCCCCCGTCGCCGTTCCGGTCTCCGTACCGGAGCAGCTCAACGGGCACGGTCCGGGCGGCGCGCGCCCGCTGGCCAAGCCGCCGGTCCGGAAGCTCGCGAAGGACCTCGGCGTCGACCTGGCGACGGTCGTCCCGACCGGCCCGGACGGCATCATCACCCGTGAGGACGTCCACGCGGCAGCCGCTCCGGCGCCCGCGCCGGCCGTCGAGGCCCCGACGCCCGTCGCCCAGCCCGTGGCCGCCCCGGCGGCCGTGCAGGCGGCTCCCGTCGTGTCGACCGACGCCAGGGAGACCCGTATCCCCGTCAAGGGCGTACGGAAGGCCACGGCGGCGGCGATGGTCGGCTCGGCCTTCACCGCCCCGCACGTCACCGAGTTCGTGACCTTCGACATCACGCGCACGATGAAGCTGGTCGAGGAGCTCAAGTCCGGTACGGACATGGCGGGCCTGCGGGTCAACCCGCTGCTCCTCATCGCCAAGGCCGTCCTGGTCGCCGTCCGGCGCAACCCGGAGATCAACGCGGCCTGGGACGAGGCGGCGCAGGAGATCGTCCTCAAGCACTACGTGAACCTGGGCATCGCCGCGGCCACCCCGCGTGGTCTGCTCGTGCCGAACATCAAGGACGCGCACGCGCAGACCCTGCCCGAGCTCTCGGCGTCGCTGAGCGAGCTGATCTCCACCGCCCGCGACGGGAAGACGACCCCGGCTGCGATGCAGGGCGGCACCTTCACCATCACCAACGTCGGCGTCTTCGGCGTCGACACCGGTACGCCCATCCTGAACCCCGGCGAGTCCGCGATCCTCGCGGTCGGTGCGATCAAGCTCCAGCCGTGGGTCCACAAGGGCAAGGTGAAGCCGCGCCAGGTCACCACGCTGGCTCTCTCCTTCGACCACCGACTGGTCGACGGCGAGCTCGGCTCCAAGTTCCTGGCGGACGTCGCCGCGATCCTGGAGCAGCCGAAGCGCCTGATCAGCTGGGCGTAGTGCGCGGGTTCGCCCGTTTCACGTGAAACATGAGGCCCCGTCCATGATGTGGACGGGGCTCTCTGTTGCACCTCTGTTGTATCTATTCTGTGCGCATGCCATCAGCGCCAGCCGGTCCCGCCCCGCAGCCCACCAGGCAGCCCCCCGCGGCCGACCGTGTCTACATGCACGTCAAGCAGGCCGTGCTCGACCGGCGCTACGAGGGAGGCACCCTCCTCACCGAGGGCGAACTCGCCCTCGCCGTCGGGGTGTCACGGACGCCCGTCCGTGAGGCGCTGCTCAAGCTGGAGATGGAAGGGCTGCTCAAGCTCTACCCCAAGAAGGGCGCCCTCGTCCTCGCCGTCTCCGCGCAGGAGATCGCCGACGTCGTCGAGACCCGGCTGCTCGTCGAGGAGTTCGCCGTCCGCCGGGCCGTGCCCGCCCCCGCCTCGCTCATCGAGCGGCTTGAGGAGCTCCTGGAGGAGCAGAAGCTGCGCGCCGCGGCCGGGGACCTCGCGGAGGTGGCGGTCACCGACCGGTGCTTCCACGCCGAGATCGTGCAGCACGCCGGCAACCAGATCCTCTCCCGCCTCTACGACCAGCTCCGCGACCGCCAGCTGCGGATGGGCGTCGCCGTGATGCAGTCCCAGCCCGACCGCGTCGCCAAGAACATCACCGAGCACGCCGAGATCCTCGACCGGATAAGGGCCGGCGACGCCGAGGGCGCGGCGCACTGCGTCCGCCAGCACCTCAGCTGGGTCAAGGTCCTGGTCCGGGGCGAGGACCGATGAGCAACCGCAACGGCCACGGCTCCCCCGTCACGCTCCCCGGCGATCCGCCCGGCGGCCGCCGGGCGGCCCTCGTCTGGGGCGTCGGTGTCGCCGTCTACTTCGTCGCCGTCATCTTCCGTACGTCCCTCGGGGTCGCCGGACTCGACGCCGCGGACCGCTTCGACGTCAACGCCTCCGCGCTCTCCACCTTCTCCATACTCCAGCTGCTCGTCTACGCGGGCATGCAGATACCCGTCGGCCTCATGGTCGACCGGCTCGGCACCAAGAAGGTCCTCGCCCTCGGCGTCGTCCTCTTCACCCTCGGCCAGCTGGGTTTCGCGCTCTCCCCGTCGTACGGCACCGCGCTCGCCTCCCGGGCGCTGCTCGGCTGCGGCGACGCCATGACCTTCATCAGCGTCCTGCGGCTCGGCAGTCGCTGGTTCCCGGCCCGCCGGGGCCCGCTCATCGGGCAGGTCGCCGCGCTCTTCGGCATGGCCGGCAACCTCGTCTCCACCGTGTTCATCGCCCGCGCCCTGCACGGCCTCGGCTGGACGACCACCTTCGTCGGCAGCTCCCTCGCGGGCGTCGTCGTCCTGGTCCTGCTGCTGCTCTTCCTCAAGGACCACCCCGAGGGATACGAGCCGCAGCCGGCCACACACGCGGGCGCCGCCTTCGTGCGCCGTCAGATCGCCGAGTCGTGGCGGGAACCCGGCACCCGGCTCGGCATGTGGGTGCACTTCACCACCCAGTTCCCCGCGATGGTCTTCCTGCTGCTGTGGGGACTGCCGTACCTGGTGGAGGCACAGGGCCTGTCCCGGTCGACCGCGGGGACCCTGCTCACCCTGGTCGTCCTGTCGAACATGGTCGTCGGCCTCGCGTACGGGCAGATCATCGCCCGTCACCACACGGCCCGCGCCCCGCTCGCCCTCGGCACGGTCGCCGCGACCGCCCTGCTGTGGGCGACCACCCTCGCGTACCCCGGCGACCACGCCCCGATGTGGCTGCTCGTCACCCTCTGCCTGGTCCTCGGCGCCTGCGGACCGGCCTCGATGATCGGCTTCGACTTCGCCCGCCCGGCGAACCCGCCGGAGCGTCAGGGCACCGCGTCCGGCATCGTCAACATGGGCGGTTTCGTGGCCTCGATGACGACGCTGCTCGCCGTGGGCGTGCTGCTCGACGCGACCGGCGACAACTACCGCATCGCGTTCTCGTCGGTCTTCGTCCTGGAGGCCCTGGGGGTCGTGCAGATCCTGCGCCTCAAGGCCCGTACCCACCGCAGGGAACGGGACCGGCTCGTCGCCAGCAGGGTGGAAGCCGTACACGTCCCCGTCTAGGGACCGCCGGACCTCGAACCGCCGGACCTCGAACCGCCGGACCTCGAACCGCCGGACCTCGAACCGTCGCGCGGTGAACCACCGGACAGCGAACCGCCGCAGCGCGGACGAGCGCGGACTAGCGCGGAGTCACCGCGAAGTTGTCGAGGATGGCCCGGGCCAGCTCCTCGTCGCCCTCCGTCTTGACCCGGTCGGCCACATCGGCCGGCCGGACCCGGCCGCAGGCGAGACGCACGAACGTCTCCCAGTCCGTCGCGAGCGTCACCGCGGGGCCCAGCGAGGGCGCGCCGTCTATGGAACCCCGGCCTTCCGCGTCGACCCGTACCGTCCGCAGGAACTCCACCGGACCGCTGACGTCGATGACCACGGCCGAAGAGGCGGGCGCCCCCGCGTCCTTGGCGATGACCTTCGGCAGGGCCTCCAGGAGCACGTCACGCGTCACGTGGGCGCCCGCCGAGTCCAGGTTGCCCGGAGTTCCGAGCGCGACCCGCAGGTCCTGCTCGTGCACCCACACGTCGAAGGCGCGCATCCGGTACGCCAGTTCCAGGGACTGCTCGGCGCCGAGGGGGGCGCGGATCAGGTGCTCGGGGGAGCGGTTCTCGTTGCGGAGCTGCCGGGCCCGGCGGATCAGGATGTACTCGAGCTCCGAGGTCATCTCCGGCGCGGTGTGGTGCCGCCGCACGTCGACCTGGACCTCCATGTAGCGCGCGAAGTCGCTGCGCACGTGGTAGAGATCGCGCGGCAGGGAGTGGATCGGGCGCGGGTCGCCGAGCATCTCGGTCTCCATGCCGATCACATGGGACACGATGTCCCGCACCGACCAGCCGGGGCAGGGTGTGGGCCGGTTCCACTCGCCCTCCACGAGCGGCTGCACCAGCTCGGCTATCGCCTCGATGGAGTGGGTCCAGGCGTCGGCGTAGTTCTGGAGGCTGGGATGGACGGTCACGGGACCCCTCGGCGGTTCTTCGGTGCGCGGGCTGAAAACACGACTGGGTGGGAGGCTCGGACGCTAAGTTACGCTGCCCGAAGGCACCCCGGCAGTGCTTTCGTGTGACGATCGTAGGCCGGTGTTGACGGCTCGAATGCCAGGACGGTGGTAGTGTGCGCGCCTCGCTGATCCAGATCGCGGTAGACCCGGACGAACCGGTCGACGCCCGACGTGCCCGCGTGGCCCGTCTCGTACGGGAGGAATCCGGCCGCGCCGACCTCGTCGTCCTGCCGGAACTGTGGCCCATGGGGGCCTTCGCGTACGAGTCCTTCGCCGCCGAGTCCGAGCCCCTGAACGGCCCCACCCACCGCACGATGGCCGCCGCCGCGCGCGACGCCGGGGTCTGGCTGCACGCCGGATCCTTCGTCGAGGCGGAGGGCGGCGCGCTGTACAACACCTCGCTGGTCCTCTCCCCCGACGGCGAACTCGCCGCCTCCTACCGCAAGATCCACCGCTTCGGCTTCGACAAGGGCGAGGCGGTGATGATGGCCGCCGGGGAGGACCTGGTCACCGTCGATCTGCCGCACCTCACCGTCGGCGTCGGCACCTGCTACGACCTGCGCTTCCCCGAACTGTTCCGCGGGCTCGTCGACGCGGGCGCCCAGGCCTTCGTCGTCCCGGCCGGCTGGCCGGCCCGCCGCCGCGCGCACTGGAGCCTGCTCGCCAGGGCCCGTGCCGTCGAGAACCAGGCGTACGTCCTCGCCTGCGGTACGGCGGGCACGCACGCGGGCGTGGAGCAGGCCGGTCACTCGATCGTCGTCGACCCCTGGGGCGAGACCGTCGCCGAGGCGGGCCCGGACGAGGAGATCCTCCGGGTGGTCCTGGATCCGGCGAAGGTCACGGCGACGCGCGAACAGTTCCCGGCGCTGAAGGACCGGGTGCTGGGAATCGCGCCGCCGAAGCGGGGCTGAGACCCCCGGAGCCGGAGGGGCCCGGAGCCCGAGATACCCGGAGCCGGAGGGGCTCGGAGCCCCAGGGACCCGGCCCCGGTGCCTTTCCTCGTACGAGCTCCGCCGCGCAGGCCGCTACGGCTGCGCCGGGGCCTCACGCCGGACGATCTCCGACTCGTCCGGGAGCAGGCCCGTCAGCTCCTGCCAGATCCGCTTCGGGGCGACGCGGCGCAGCCGGAACGGGCTGCCGGCCGCCGCCCCGCCCTCCGCCATCGGCTCGGCGGGCAGCTCGCGCAGCCAGTATCCGAGCGGACCGCAGTCCCAGGCGGCGACCGCGCGGGCCGTCACACCCGGCTCCCCGCCCTGGTGGCCCTGCCAGGCCGCGGTCATCCGCCAGTTGGAGCGCACCTCCACGATCAGCTGGGAGAGCCGCGTGGCGGTGCCCTCCGCCGTCCCGGCCGCCCGCAGGGCCTCGACGACCAGGGACCGCTCGTCCGCGCCGGGCGTCGACGCGGCCTTCTCCAGGGCCTGGAGGCCCGCCTCCAGGACGCCGACGGTCGTCTCGACGACCTGCTCCTCGGTCCTGGCGGTGCCCGCCGTGTCGGACTGGCGCAGGGCGATCAGGTCGGCCAGCGTCCACACCACGGTCCGCGGCTCGACGAGCCGGTAGACCGCCTCCTCCTCGCCCGGCCAGGTCTCGTGGCAGACGACGTGGTCGTCGCCGATGAGCAGCCCGTGGTGCAGGGTGCCCTGCCGGCCGCCCGCCTCCAGGGAGACGATCACGGAGGGGTTGACGAGGGTCTGCATCAGGGGCAGCAGGAGCGCGGACAGCTCCCCGGCCCCGTTCATGAGCCCGGCGTCCCGGAGCCGCGCCTCGGCGGGCGCCATGGACTCCGGGACCGGCTGACCGGTCGCCAGCTGGGCGAGGACGAAGACCTCGTCGTCGGCCAGCCGGAAACGGGATCGGGTCACGTCGAAGGAAGGCATGTGTCGCTCACTCGGGTAGGGCGGGCC
>NZ_LIPQ01000392.1 GCF_001418135.1 Streptomyces aureus | reverse complement strand
CGGTCCGGTTCGCGCCGGCCCGGCCGCCGAAGTTCGTACCCCCGTGCGCCATGTACACGTTGACCGAGGCCCCGCACTCCAGGATCTCCCGCAGCGCCTCCGCCGCGTCCCCCGCGTCCCGCGCCGCGTGCCCCGTGCCCCAGTGGTCGAACCAGCCGCACCAGAACTCCATGCACATCAGCGGCCCCGACGGCCGGTGGCGCCGCAGCGTCGCGAAGCCCTCCCGCGCGCCCGAGCCGAAGTTCGCCGTCGCCAGAACCCCCGGCACCGAACCGCCCGTCAGCATGTGGTCCTCCGGACCGTCCGAGGTGAACAGCGGAACGCTCACCCCGCACCCCCGCAACAGCTCCGCCACCCATTCCAGATAGCCCCGGTCACTGCCGTAACTGCCGTACTCGTTCTCCACCTGCACCAGGACCACCGGCCCGCCCCGGTCGACCTGCCGCTCCACCACCTGCGGAAGCAGCCGCCGGAACCAGTCCGCCACCGGCGCCAGGAACCCCGGGTCCAGGGTCCGCACCCGCCGCCCCAGCGGGCCGGTCAGCCAGTGCGGCAGACCGCCGTTCTCCCACTCGGCGCAGATGTACGGCCCCGGGCGCACGATCGCCCACATCCCGGCCCGCGCCACCGCGTCCAGGAACCGGCCGAGGGCGTCCGCGTCCGCGTACCGCCCCGGCTCCGGCTCGTGCAGATTCCAGGGGACGTACGTCTCGACGCAGTTGAGGCCCATCGCACGCAGCATCCCGAGCCGGTGCCCCCACTGCTCCTCGTGCACCCGGAAATAGTGCAGCGCCCCCGACAGGAGGCGCACCGGCCGACCGTCGAGCAGAAAGTCCTCGTCACCCACAGCGAACGTGCTCATGGCCTCACCCTCGCCCTCTGGCGGTGAGCCGGTCCATGGACAAAGATCGTCGCAGTTTGGACGTTAGAGCCCGCCCCCGGCCCGATCCGCCGGACGGGCCCGGGGAGGGGCACCACCGCATGTACCACACCTGGATGCGCTACTTCACGCCCAGCCCCGTCCACCACCGCCTCGGCCTCGTCTGCCTCGGCGTCGGACTCCAGCACGGCACCCTCCCCACCGTCGGGCCCCGCACCCTCGACCACCACGTGGCCGTCGTCGTCTCCGCCGGCAGCGGCTGGTACCGCGGCTCCGACGGACGCCGCACCACCGTCACCGCGCCCGCCCTCCTCTGGCTGACGCCCGGCACCCCCCACCACTACGGAGCCGACCCGAGCACCGGCTGGGACGAGGCCTTCGTCGACTTCTCCGGACCCGCCACCGCCACCTACACCGAACTCGGCTACATCGAACCCGACCGGCCCGTCGTCCCCCTCGCCGACGCCGCGCCCGCCCGCGCCGCCATCGGCCGGATCGCCCGCGCCGCCCGCGCCGGCAACCCCCTCCTGGAGGTCGAGACCGGCGCCGCCGTCCACGAACTCCTCGTCGCCCTCCGCCGGGCCCGCGCCGACACCAACGCCGACGGCGACCCCGTCCTCGCCGCCCTCGCCCGCGACGCCTTCCAGCCGCTCTCCGTCGCCGAACACGCGGCCCGGCACGGCATGACCGCCGCCGAGCTGCGGACGGCCGTCCGCAGGGCAGCCGGGTGCAGCCCCAAGGACTACCTGCTCACCATGCGTCTCGGCCGCGCCAAGGAACTCCTCGCCGCCACCGAGCTGCCCGTCGCCGCCGTCGCCCGCCGCGTCGGCTACGACGACCCGGCCTACTTCTCCCGGCTCTTCACCCGCCGCGTCGGCACCGCCCCCATCCGCTTCCGCGAACAGCAGGGACGGTCGGTGCACGGCGGCTGGAGCAACACCGTTCCGGATCCCGAACACCCGCCCACGATCCCCCCGAGATCCGTCTAAGCTCGCAGATCATGAGTGAGTCCCCGCGCCCCCACCGGCCCGCCCCGTCTCCGGCCACGGCCCCGTCCCAGCCCGACGAGGCCGTACGGGCCGAGCTGACCCGGCTGCGCGAAAGCATCGACAACATCGACGCGGCGGTCGTGCACATGCTCGCCGAGCGCTTCAAGTGCACCCAGCAGGTCGGCGTCCTCAAGGCCGAGCACCAGCTGCCGCCCGCCGACCCGGCCCGCGAGGCCCGGCAGATCGCCCGGCTGCGGGAACTCGCCGGGAGCGCGAAACTGGACCCGGCCTTCGCGGAGAAACTCCTGAACTTCATCATCGCGGAGGTCATCCGCCACCACGAGACGATTGCGGACGGAGCACGCTGATGGCCCGCGTCACGGTCTTCACCCTCGGAGGAACCATCTCCGCCCGAGGCGGTGACGCGGCCCGGATGAGCGGCCAGGAGGTCCTCGCCGAACTCGGTGGCGACCACGACATCGTTCTGAACGACTTCCGCCGCGTCCCCAGCTCCACCCTCACCCACGCCGACCTCGCCGCGCTCGCCGCCGAGGTCCGCGCCACCGTCGCCGCAGGCTCCGGCGTGGTCGTCGTCCAGGGCACCGACACCCTGGAGGAGACCGCCTTCCTCCTCGACCTGCTCTGCACCACCGAGCAGCCGATCGTCGTCACCGGCGCCATGCGCCGCCCCGACCTGCCGGGCGCCGACGGCCCCGCCAACCTGGCCGCCGCGCTCGCCGTCGCCGCCCACCCGGCCTGCCGGAACCTCGGCGTCCTCGTCGTCCTCGCCGACGAGATCCACGCGGCCCGCCTCGCCCGCAAGACCCACACCACCTCCGTCGCCACCTTCGCCTCACCCGGCGCGGGGCCCCTCGGCACGGTCGTCGAGGGCGAACCCCGCATCCTGCTCCGCCCCGCCGTCCAGGCCGCGTTCTGCCCGCTCAAGCTCGACCCCGACGTACGGGTCGCCCTGGTGACCCTCTCCCTCGGCGACCACGGCGAACTCCTCGACGCCGTCGACCATCGCTTCCAGGGCCTCGTCGTCGCCGCCTTCGGCGCCGGTCACGCCCCCGCCCGGCTCGTCGAGCCGCTCGCCGAGATCGCCCGCCGCATCCCGGTCGTCCTCGCCTCCCGCACCGGCAGCGGCGCGACCCTCTCCGACACCTACCGCAGCCCCGGATCCGAATACGACCTGCTGCACCACGGCCTGATCCCGGCCGGCCCCCTCGACGCCGCCAAGGCCCGGATCCTCCTCCACACCCTGCTGTCCAGCGGAGCGGCCGGCCCGGCCGGCTACGACCGCCCCCGGATCACCGCGGCCTTCGCCCACCTGAACGGCTCAGGACTCGCCTGACAACGGCGGGCCCCCGGGAAGGACGTACCCGGCGGAGGCCAGGACCCCCGGGAAGGACGTACCCGGCGGAGGTCAGGCCCCCACCACCCCTGCCCGACGGCGAAGGCATCGGGCAGCATAGGGCCATGTCCGTACTGACGCGCGACGAAGCGCAGACCCGTGCCCAGCTCCTCGACGTCCAGCACTACAGCGTGGACCTCGACCTCACCACCGGCGACGACACCTTCGGGTCGACCAGCCTCATCAGGTTCACCGCCCGCACCGCCGGGGACACCTTCGTCGAGCTGAAGCCCGAAACCCTGCACTCCGCCCTCCTGGACGACGAGCCCCTCGACGTCACCACCCTGGACGGCAACCGCCTCCCGCTGCGCCTGAGCGAGGGCGAGCACGTCCTGCGGATCAGTACGACCATGCGGTACTCCCGCACCGGCGAGGGCATGCACCGCTTCACCGACCCCAGCGACGGCGAGTCGTACGTCTACACCCAGCTCTTCATGGAAGACGTCCAACGCGTCTTCGCCGCCTTCGACCAGCCCGACCTCAAGGCCGTCTTCGAGATGGCCGTCACGGCCCCCGAGGGCTGGACCGTCCTCGCCAACGGCATCACCGAGCAGCAGCCCGACGGCCGGTGGCGCTCCGCCGCCACCCCGCCGCTCTCCACCTACTTCGTGTGCGTCGCCGCCGGCCCCTGGCACACGGTCCGCACCGAGCACGCCGGGCTGCCCTTCGGCATCCACTGCCGCCGCTCCCTCGCCGCCCACCTCGACGCCGACGCCGACGAGATCCTCGCCGTCACCAAGGCCTGCTACGACCGCTTCCACGAGAAGTTCGACGAGCCGTACCCCTTCGACTCGTACGACCAGGCCTTCGTCCCCGAGTTCAACGCGGGCGCCATGGAGAACCCCGGCCTCGTCACCTTCCGCGACGAGTTCGTCTTCCGCTCCGCCGTCACCGTCACCGAGCGACAGACCCGCGCCATGGTCATCGCCCACGAGATGGCCCACATGTGGTTCGGCGACCTCGTCACCCTGCGCTGGTGGGACGACATCTGGCTGAACGAGTCCTTCGCCGAGTACATGGGCTACCAGACCGTCAACGAAGCCTGCTCCGACCTCTTCCCCGACACCTGGGTCGACTTCGGCGTCACCCGGAAGGCCTGGGGGTACGAGGCCGACCAGCGGCCCTCCACCCACCCCGTCGCCCCCGACCCCGAGGCCGTCCCCGACACCGCCTCCGCCCTCCTCAACTTCGACGGCATCTCCTACGCCAAGGGCGCCTCCGCCCTCCGCCAGCTCGTCACCTGGCTCGGCGAGAAGGACTTCCTCGCCGGCATCAACATCCACTTCAAGCGCCACAAGTTCGGCAACGCGACCCTCGCCGACTTCATCGACAACCTCGCGGCCGCCACCGACCGCGACGTCCACGCCTGGGCCGACCAATGGCTCCGCACGACCGGCGTCGACACCCTCACCCCCGCCCTCACCGGAGAAGGCCTCCGCTGGAAGCTCACCATCGACCGCGCGGGCAGCCGCCCGCACCGCGTCGCCGTGGGCCTCTACGACCGCGACCCCTCCGGCGAGCTCGTCCTCCGCGAACGACGCGAACTCGACGTACCCCAGGCCGAACCCGCCGAACTCACCGGCCCGCGGCCCGCCCTCGCCGTCGTCAACGACCAGGACCTCACCTACGCCAAGCTCCGCCTCGACGAGGCGTCCCAGGAGGCCGCCCTGCGCGGCATCTCACGCATCCCCGACGCACTGACCCGCGCCGTGATCTGGAACGCGATGCGCGACATGGTCCGCGACGGCGAACTCCTCCCCGCCGACTACCTCGAGGTCGCCCTCGCGCACCTCACCGAGGAGACCGAACTCGCCCTCGTCCAAGGCGTCCTCGGCTTCGCACGCACCCAGATCGCCGACCGGTACGTCACCGAGGAGGCGCGCCCCGCCGCCCTCTCCACCATTCGGCAGATCGCCCGCGCCCTGCTGCGCCGCACCGAGGACGGCGAGGCCCCCGGACTGCGCCTCACCGCCGTCCGCGCCCTCATCGACAGCGCCACCACCCCCGACCAGATCACCTCCTGGCTCGACGAGGGCACCGTCCACGGCGGCCCCGAGCTCGACCCGGAGCTGCGCTGGCGCATCCTGGCCCGCCTCGCCGTCCTCGGCGCCACCGACGAGCCGACGATCGCGGCCGAACTGGAGCGGGACCCGAGCGCCACCGGCCAGGAGGGCGCGGCCCGCTGCCGGGCCGCACTCCCGACGGCCGAGGCGAAGGCGGCGGCCTGGTCGGCCCTCTTCGACACGGACGACCTCTCCAACTACCTCTTCACGGCCACGGCCCAGGGCTTCTGGCAGCCGGAGCAGGCGGAACTCGTACGCGAGTACGTCCCCCGCTTCTACCCGGCGGCCATCGCCCTGGGCGCCCGCCGGGGCGCGGCCATGGCCGAGGCGGCGGGCCGCTACGCCTTCCCGTCGTACGCGATCGACCAGGAATCCCTTGCCCTGGGCGAGCGTCACCTGAAGGACGAGATGATCCCGGCGCTCCACCGCAAGCTGGTGGACCAGCTCGACGACCTCCACCGAGCCCTCAAAACCCGCGAGTCCTGACGCCCACCCCGCTCTAGGCATTCGCTCCGCCGGGGCGGCGCCAAACCCCTTGGCGCGCCCGCCGCCCACCCCGTTGTGAGCGGTCGCTCCGCAGGGGCTGCGCCCCCCGGCCCGGGGCTGCGCCCTGCCTGGGG
>NZ_LIPQ01000391.1 GCF_001418135.1 Streptomyces aureus | reverse complement strand
ACGCGGGGGTGTGCCCCGGGCGGGAGGGCTCCCGCACGCGGGGGGGTGTTCCCAGGCGGGAAGGCCCTCCTACGAGGGGCGGCCGCCGAACTGCCAGTCGTGCACCTCGACCCCGGCGTACGCGTCCGGGGTCGGGAGAACGGCGCGGGCCGCCTCCGGGTCCGACGCCCGGACCAGCGCCGCCGTGCCCAGCCAGGTGGCGCCGTCGTCGGAGAGCAGCGGCCCGTAGGCGATCAGGTCCCCCCGGTCCTCCCAGCCGGACGGCGCCTCCAGGTCGACCGCCCGCTCCGTCGCCGTGGCCGCGCCCAGGCCGATCACCAGGAAACGGTCCCCGCCGGTCCGGCCACCGGGGAAGTCCCACATGGTGCGCCCCAGGACGTTGCGCCACCGGCGCAGCATCACGTCCCGGTAGACGCCGGCCTGGTGGTTGGGCTCGTCGAAGGCGAACGCACGGGCGGCCCCGGCATCGGGCAGACGGAGGATGTGCACGCTGCCGCTGGGCGTCTCGCCGTCCTCCCCGAAGGTCGGACCGCGGGCGATCATCTCCTTGGCGTACTGGTCCATGTAGGCCCAGTGCGCCTCGATCAGCTCGGCGCGCAGCGGCAGGGAGCCGGTCCGGTCCCGGTGGTAACAGAGGAATTCCATGGCCGAAGGATCTCCCCGCGAAGGCGCGGGGGGCGAGCGATTTGCGGGGCCCCGTATTCGTATACCGGGCTCTGCGTAAGGTGGAACCCATGAGCAGCGCAGCCTCCCGTCCCACCGCAGGCCCCTTCGACCGCGGACACACCGACGACCTCATGGCCTTCCTGACGGCCTCGCCCTCGCCGTACCACGCGGTCGCGAGTGCCGCCGAGCGGCTCGAGAAGGCCGGATTCCGCCAGGTCGAGGAGACCGCGGCCTGGGACGCGACGAGCGGCGGGAAGTACGTGGTCCGCGGTGGCGCGATCATCGCCTGGTACGTGCCGGAGGGCGCCTCCGCCCACACCCCGTACCGGATCGTCGGCGCCCACACCGACTCCCCCAACCTGCGCGTCAAGCCGCAGCCCGACATGGGCGCGCACGGCTGGCGGCAGGTCGCGGTCGAGATCTACGGCGGCACCCTGCTCAACACCTGGCTCGACCGCGACCTCGGCCTCGCCGGGCGGCTCACGCTCCGCGACGGCAGCCACCACCTGGTCAACGTGGACCGGCCGCTGCTGCGCGTCCCGCAGCTCGCGATCCACCTCGACCGGGGCGCCAACGACGGCCTCAAGCTGGAACGCCAGCGCCACATGCAGCCGATCTGGGGCATCGGCGAGGTCCACGAGGGCGACCTGATCTCCTTCGTCGCCGCCGAGGCCGGGGTCGACGCCGAGGACGTGAGCGGCTGGGACCTGATGGTGCACGCCGTCGACGCGCCCGCCTACCTGGGCCGCGACCGCGAGCTGCTCGCCGGCCCGCGCATGGACAACCTGCTGTCCGTGCACGCCGCCGTCGCCGCGCTCGCCTCCCTCGCGGGCCGCGACGACCTCCCGTACATCCCGGTCCTCGCCGCCTTCGACCACGAGGAGAACGGCTCCGAGGCCGACACCGGCGCCCAGGGCCCGCTCCTCGGCAACGTCCTGGAGCGCTCGGTGTACGCGCGCGGCGGCTCCTACGAGGACCGCGCCCGGGCCTTCGCCGGCACCGTCTGCCTCTCCTCCGACACCGGCCACGCCGTCCACCCGAACTACGCGGAACGCCACGACCCGACGCACCACCCGCGCGTCAACGGCGGCCCGATCCTGAAGGTGAACGTCAACCAGCGGTACGCCACCGACGGCAGCGGCCGCGCGGTCTTCGCCGCCGCCTGCGAGAAGGCGGGCGTGCCGTGGCAGTCGTTCGTCTCCAACAACGACATGCCCTGCGGCACGACGATCGGCCCGATCACCGCCGCCCGCCACGGCATCAAGACCGTCGACATCGGCGTGGCGATCCTCTCCATGCACAGCGCCCGCGAACTCTGCGGCGCCAAGGACCCGTACCTCCTGGCCAACGCCCTGGTCGCCTTCCTGGAGGGCTGACACCCGGCGGCCCCGGCCGCGAAACATCCGCGAAAGGTGCCGCCTGGCAGGGTCGCCTCATGCATCGTCATGAGGGGCCCTCCCGGGGCAGGTTCTTCGCCGGACTCGGGGGCGCCGTCGTCGTCGCCACGGCGGCGGCGGGGGTGTTGATCGGCACGTACAACGACCGGCCGCCGTGGGGGACGGACATCGCCTACGAGGGCGGCTTCGTCATGGCGTCCCGGATCCGCGGGTACGACGTGGACGGCTCGCGGACGAAGGCGCTGCTCGCCGGGGAGTGCGCGCTCATGGAGCGGCAGGGCATGGGCGGCGACCGGGCCGTGCACGACCCGGCCGCCTGGGTGGACGGATGCCTGGACGCCGCCGCGGGGCGGCCGTCCAAGCATCAGGGTCTCGTCCGCTGACTACGTGTCCATGCCGGCGACTACGCGTCCATGCCGGCGATTACGCGTCCATACCGGCGAGGATCAGCGGCAGCCGGGACACACCCGTCTCCGTGATCTTCACCGGGACGCCCCAGTCCTGCTGGTGGACGTGGCAGGCCGGGTACTCGTTCGCCGGGTCGTCGTCGCATGAAGCGGCCATGGCCGAGACGTGCAGGACGCCCTCGGTGAGCCCGGGGGCGAGGTCGAGCTCACGGAAGAGGTCCGTCCCCGTTCCCTCGCCCGCGAGGAGCAGTTCCGGCGGGGTCGAGGAGACCAGGAGGCGGGTCGAGGGGCCGTACCGCTCGTCCAGCTTCTGGCCGGTGGGCGCCTGGAAGACCACGTCCAGACGGAGGCGGCCCGGGGCGACCTCGGTGGCCTCGCGCCGGGTGCGGTGGGCGACGGCCTCGACCTGGACGGCCTCCTCGGGGAGACGCAGCCGGGTCAGCCGGTGCCGGGCGGACTCGACGACCACGATGTCGCCGTCGACGAGGACCGCGTCGCTGGGCTCGCGCAGGTCCGTGGCGAGCGTCGTCACCTCACCGGACGCCGGGTCGTAGCGGCGCAGGGCGTGGTTGTACGTGTCGGAGATCGCGACCGAGCCGTCCGGCAGGGCCGTCACGCCCAGCGGGTGCTGGAGCAGGGCCTGGCCGGCGGCGCCGTCGCGGTGGCCGAAGTCGAAGAGTCCGGTGCCGACGGCGGTGTGGACCACGCCCTCCGTGTCGACCCAGCGCAGCGCGCTGGTCTCGGAGTCGGCCACCCACAGCCGGTCCTCGGTGGCGGCGAGCCCGGAGGGCTGCGCGAACCAGGCCTCGGCGGCGGGCCCGTCGACGAGCCCCTCGTTGGTGGTGCCGGCCGCGACCTCGACGGTCTTCGTGGCCGGGTCGTACGTCCACAGCTGGTGGACACCGGCCATGGCGATCCACACCTTGCCCTGCCACCAGGCCACGTCCCACGGCGAGGACAGGTCGACGTCCAGGGCGGGCCCGGACGTGGGGGAGCCCTGCCACCACTGCTTCCCGGTGCCGGCGAGCCGCTCGATCGTGCCGGTCTCCGGGTCGAGGAGGCGCAGGGCGTGGTTCACGGTGTCCGCGACGACGACGGTGCCGTCGGGCAGCCGCGTGAGGCCCTGCGGCTCCCGGAAGACGCCCTCGCCGATCCGCCGTACGACGGTCTCGCCGTCGGCGGCCAGCTCGACGAGCTGGTGCCGGGTGGTGTCGGAGACCAGGAAGTTCCCGGAGGGCAGCAGGATCGCCTTGCCGGGGAAGCGCAGGTCGGTGGCGACGGGCTCGGGCGCCACGTACGGTCCGTCGCCGCGCCGCAGCGTCCCCTTGGCCTCGTGCTCGGCCTCCAGCTCCTCGACGAGCGTCCGGATCGCGTTGGCGTGCCCCTCACCGGCGTGCTGGGCGACGACGTACCCCTCGGGGTCGATCACGACGAGCGTCGGCCACGCGCGCACGGCGTACTGCTTCCAGGTCGCGAGCTCCGGGTCGTCGAGGACGGGGTGGTGCACCTCGTACCGCTCGACGGCGTCGACGACGGCCTGGTGCTCGGCCTCGTGCACGAACTTCGGCGAGTGCACGCCGACGATGACGAGCGTGTCGCGGTGCTTCTCCTCCAGATCACGCAGCTCGTCGAGCACGTGCAGGCAGTTCACGCAGCAAAAGGTCCAGAAATCGAGCAGAACGATCTTTCCTCGCAGGTCGGCGAGGGTCAGATCGTCGCCACCCGTGTTCAGCCAGCCACCCTTGCCGATCAGCTCGGGGGCGCGGACACGGGCACGGCGGGACGCGGGCGCGGGAGTGGGCGCCGAAGCGGCATCGTTCATGGTTCAAGCTTGCCATCCGCCTGTGAATGCCGGATCACGCCCGTACGTCGGGGGTGCCGTACGGGTGGAATCGGCCGCCGGGTGGGGGCGGGGTGCGTG
>NZ_LIPQ01000390.1:6117-6249 GCF_001418135.1 Streptomyces aureus | reverse complement strand
CTCCTGCGCGGGCACGGAGACCGCGGTGAGCGGTACGGAGGCGTGGACGGCGACCTGGTCGGGGCAGATGGCGACCACGGAGACGTCCTCGGGCACGGCGCGGCCCTGGTGGCGCAGGAGCGCGAGCAGCGG
>NZ_LIPQ01000390.1:0-6083 GCF_001418135.1 Streptomyces aureus | reverse complement strand
TCCGGGTGACGGCGGCGGCGACGGCGGCGTAGGTGCCGTCGACGGGCCGGTGCAGCAGGCCGATGCCATGGGTCCCGGCGGCGGCGCGCAGTCCGGTGAGGGTGCGGGCGGCGAAGCCCGTACCCCGTTCGTAGACGGCGGGCGGTTCGCCGAGGACGGCGACGCCGGTGTGGCCGAGTCCGGCGAGGTGTTCGACGCAACGTGCTCCGGCGGCCTCGAAGTCGAGGTCGACGCAGTCGAGTCCGGCGGTGTCGGCGGCTTCCGCGGATTCGGCGGGGAGGCCGATGAGGACGGCGGGCCGCTCGGCCTCCTGGAGGCAGGGCAGCCGGGGGTCGTCGAGTCCGACGTCCATGACGATCATGGCGTCGGCGATGGCGCTGCCCTCGACGCGGCGGACGGCCTCGGGGCCTTCCTCGCCGGTGAGCAGCAGGACGTCGTAGCCGTGGGAGCGGGCCGTGGTGGTGACGGCCATGGCGATCTCCATCATGACCGGCACGTAGAGACCGGTGCGGAGCGGCATCATCAGGGCGAGGATGCCGGTCCGGCTGCTGGCGAGCGCGCGGGCGCCGGCGTGCGGCCGGTAGCCGAGGGTGTCGATGCTGTGCTGGATCCGCTCGCGGGTGGGGGCGGATATGGAGCGTTTGCCGCTGAGCACGTAACTGACCGTGCTGGCCGACACCCCGGCGTGGCGGGCGACATCGGCGAGGGTGACCACGTGCGCGCTCCTCGGCTGTTCCCGGTGTTCCGGGCGAACGGCGCCCGTCGATGATTCGAACCCCGACCCTAAGCGGCCGCTCGTCGAGCTGTCCAGGCGGGTCGCGAAGAGTCCAAGCGCCGGGCGGCCGGGCGGGGTTGCGCGGGGCGTCGCGCGCGAGGGGCCGGACTCCGGACGGAAGGCGCTTACTGCGCCGCCGATCTCCTCATTCTCCGTTTCCTCTCGCCTTCACGCCGCTCGACCGGCTTTCCCGGTCCCCCGCCTGGGGCCGGGGCTCGGGTCCTGGCGACGTACGGCAGGGGGCCGGCCCGGTGGATGTCGAGGGCGATGCGGCGCGGCAGCCACCACATGGCGAGCGGGATGGCCCAGGCGCCGATGGCGAAGCCCACCGGGTCCTAGCGGAGCAGACGCTCCGGGACGATTCCACGGGCCCGCAGCTCCGCCGCGACGAGGGCCGCGTACTCCGTGGCCCCGCGCACCGAGGTGTGGGTGTTGTCCCGCTTCTCCGTCGTCAGATAGAGCGCCTTGGAGGGTTCGGGGCCCAGCTCCTCGACCCGCGCCCGGGTGAGGGCGGTGAGGTCGACGAGGGGGGTGCCGAGGGTCGCGGCGAGGGCGCGGATCTCGGCGGGGTGGTCCACGCCGAGGCCGTTGACGAGCAGGGCGCCGTCGTCCAGGGTGCCGTCGGCGTTGAACCAGCGGCGGACGACCGGGGTGACGAGGACGGGTTCGCCGCCCCGGGCCCGTACCCGCTCGACCAGGGTGGTGAGGTTCGCGCGGTAGGTGGCGGCGTCCGTCTGCTTGTCGTTGTGGGCGAGCTGGATCAGGACGGGGTCGCCGGGCCGGATCGCGGCCTCGACCCGGTCGAAGAGGGCCGGGTTCTCCAGGAAGGTGACGGTGCTCTCGCCGGAGTCCGCGTGGTTGGCGACCGCGATCCCCCGCTTCAGATGGGTGGGGAGGAGCTGGCCCCAGCCGGCGTACGGGTCGCCCGGCTGGTCGCAGACGGTCGAGTCCCCGACGAGGAAGAGCCTGCGGGCGGCACCGGCGGGGGTGACCCGGAGCCCGGTGACCCGCGGCGCGGAGCCGCCGAGCACCAGGTCGAGGCCGGGGCTTCCGGCCGGTCCGGTGGGCTCGCCCTCCGGCTCGCGTACGTCCACGGTGAACGAGCGACGGACGCGCTGCCCGGCCCCGGTGACGGTCTCGGCGAGCAGGGAGCGCCGGGTCTCGCCGCTCACCGCGGTGGATCCGGGGGTGTCGCCGCCGAGGGTCACGGTGACGTCGTACGCGCCGGGCGGGACGTCGAAGTGGCAGGCGAGGGACGCGGTGTCCGGGGTGGTGGCGGTGCAGTGGTCGAGCCCCTGGCCGTAGGGGCCGTGGGGTCCCCGGAAGGGGGCGGCGTGGCCGGTGGGTGCGGCGGCGAGGGTGCCGAGCAGGGTCGCCGCGGCGACGAGCAGTGCTGTCCTCCTCATCGGGTGGCCCTCCGGTGGTCAGGTGGGGAGGTGGTCGCCGACGAGGGCGAGGTTCTGGATGGCGGCCGGGCCGTACAGGGCCGTGGTGCGGGTGTTGATCCACTGGTGCTCGTAGCCCGACTCAAGGGCCATTGATCCCTGCATGGGCGTTTTGTCCCCGGCCATGACGGCAGTGTAGCCCTCGCCGTTGTCGAACGTGACCCAGGCTCGCCGGCCGAGCTTGCCCCCGAGGTGGCAGACGCCGACCTCGTCGGTGTGCATGGTCATGGCCTCCGCGAAGCGGAAGACGTCGGCGCGGCGGCGGGAACGGCGGAAGACCGGGCGGTCCCCCTCTCGGGGTCCGCCCGGTCTCGTCGTACGCGGAGCCGCTCCGTGCGGGGCGGCTGCTATTCGAGCAGCTCCGCGTACGAGCCCATGGCCAGGGCGATGTCCGCCTGGGCCCAGAACCGGTGGTACGTGAAGACGGGCGCGGCGCCGCCCGCCAGGTAGGCCTCGATCTTCGGCCAGGCCGGGTCGTCCTGGTAGAAGGTGCGGATCGAGGCGAAGGTGGAGGAGTTGTTCACCGTGTCGCCGTTCGGCATGGTGCCGGTCCAGCCGTTCGGTACGTACACGGGGTCGTCGAAGCGGTTGTAGTCGGCGCGGGTCTCGGGAACGGCGATGCCCAGCGGGTCCTGGTGGTGGTCCCACATGCCGTCGAGGAGGGCCTTGGCGACGCGCTTGGCCTCGGCGTGGCCGGACTTGGCCGCGTAGTAGGTGAGGGTCTTCGCGTAGGCGGCGGCGACGCCGACGTCGTCGGTGTAGTCGGCGACGGTGACGTGCAGACCGGCGTTGGCGCCGGGGCTCGCCGCGTTCCACGTGTCGGGCGCGCCGGACCACTGGAGGGTGGAGGGGATGCGATAGGTGCCGTCCGGGTTGACCGTGGTCTTGGACAGCGCCCAGGAGACCCACTTGTCGAGGACGGTCTTCGCCTGGGCGTCGCCGGTCTGCTGGTAGTACTCGGCGACCCGCTCCATCGACCAGGCCTGGAAGCCGAACCACTGGTTCGACGCCGGGTCGTGGTAGACGGGCTTCTCGTCGTAGAAGAGGCCGTGGAAGGTGGGGGTGCCGGCCGGCGGGGTGGCGTAGCGGCCCTGCCAGCTGTTGGTGGCGCCGCCCGCGATGGCGCCCTCGTCGGACTGGAGCCAGCGGTAGAACTCCAGCTGCCGGTCGAGGCTGGTCGCCCAGTCCGCCGCACCCGTCGTCGACTTGGGCTTGAGCGGGGCGTACTCGCTGAGCGCGTAGGCGGCGAGCGGGTTCTGGTAGCCGCCGTGGGCGTGACTGGAGCCGATGCGCCAGGACCAGCCGGCCGAGGTGTCGGTGGCGCCGCCCCAGGCGTAGTACCAGGACATCAGGTAGTGCGCGCTGTCCTTGCCTGTGCCGGCGGGGCAGGTGGTGGGGCCGACGCAGTTCCCGGCCTTCTTGAAGTACTTGTCGAACATGGCGTACCGCAGGTAGTCGCCCATCTTGGCGGCCTTGCCGACGGTCGCGGAGACCTGACCGCCCTTGCCCTGCTCCTTGGCCCAGAGGTCGGCCCAGTAGGCGGCCTGGACGGCGCGGGCGTCGGCGTCGGGGGCGTTGGTGAACTTCCACTGCTTGGCGTAGGAGGCGTCCCCGGTGAACAGGTCCAGGTAGCCGTTCCGCCCGCCATGACCGAAGTTGTCGCAGGTGGGATGGGTGACGGTCTCCCAGACGGACTCCTGGGGTCCGCGCTGGAAGGTGTTGATGTACGAGGGGCCGGTGGCCGTCGGACCGGCAGAGCACTTGCCGGGCTCGTTGCCGAAACCGTAGACGTTGTCGACGTCCTGGATCCAGTGCATGCCGTAGATGTCGTCGGTGCCGTAGGCGGTCTTGAGTTCCGCGGCGATCGGGTCGGAGCCCGAGGTCACTCCGGAGTCGAGGCGCGCCGGGTACTGGGAGGGCAGGTCCCACTCGGGGGCGTAGGTCGCCGGCTTGGAGGCGTTGTAGGAACCGGTGGTGGGCGTGTCGGCGTGAGTGGGGATCATGAATTTCTCCATGGTCTCCCAGGCGCCGTTGAACTTCGTCCAGTCGCCGGTGATCTTGCCGTACATCGCCTGGAGCCAGATGAGGTAGCTGTACGCCTCCGAGGTCGTCTCGTGCCCGTGGTCGGGGGCCTCGACGATCAGCGTCTCGACGGAGTGGTACGGGATGCCCTCGGGCGAGAAGTAGCCGTTGGCCGGGTTGGTGATCCTCCCGTGCAGGTCGAGGAAGCGGGCGTCGTACGTGGAGTTCGCGGCCAGCTGGGCGACGGTGACCTCGGCCTTGGCGTGGCCGGGTGCGGTCGCGGTGAAGACCGCGGAGCCGGTGCCGGTGGCCGCGGCCGCGACGGTCACCTTCTGGGCGGTGTTCCAGTTCGCCGGGGTGAAGGTGAGCGAGGCCGGGGTCGCGGTGAGGTTGGTGTTGCCCGAGGTGCGGGCCACGCTCACCGTGACGTTGGCGGTGGGGGCGGTGGAGAGCTTCAGGTCGAAGGTGCCGGTGGCGCCCTGACGTACCCCGAGCTGGCTCGGGGCGGCGACGAGCGCGGGGCCGGCGGCGACGGTGATGCCGACGGGCGCGGACTCGGCGGAGGCGCCGAGGCTGTCGTAGGCCTTGGCGTAGAGGGAGTGGGCGCCGGCGGCGAGCCCGGCCGCGCTGAAGGTGAAAGGCGCGGTGGTGTCGGTGCCGAGGAGCGTGGTGTCCCTGTAGAACTCCACCTTGCTCACGGTGGCGCTGTCGGCCGCGGCGGCGGTGGCGGCGAGCGGAACCGCGTCGCCCGAGGTGAAGACGGCGCCCGGTGCGGGGCTGGTGAGGACGGCGACGGGCGGCTGGTGGGCGCCCGTGCAGGGGGTGCCGTTGACCGCGAAGGAGGTGGGGGCGGCGTTGGCGCCGGTGTAGGTGAACTGGGCGCCGGTGGTGGCGGCGGCCCCGGCGGCGAGGGTGCCGTTCCAGGAGGCGTTGGTCACCGTGACGTTCTTGCCGGACTGGGACCAGACGCCGCTCCAGCCGTTGGTGAGCTTCTGGTCACCGGCGTAGGCGTAGGTGAGGGTCCAGCCGTTGAGCACGGTGGTGGCGCGGTTGGTGAGGGTGAGTTCGGCGGTGAAGCCCGAACCCCAGTCGTTCGTCTTGTAGTCGACGCTGCACTGCACGTCGGCGGCCTGGGCCGGGGTGGCACCGACGGCCGTGAGACCGAGGGGGAGGAAGAGCGCGGCGGCCAGCGCGGTCAGCTGCCGGCGCGGTCGCGTTCTTGGTCGGATGCGTGGCATGCGGGTGGTTCTCCTCGCGGCTCGGGAGGTCGGGGGAGCGAAGAGCGAAGGTGCGTGGAGACAAGCTCTGAACCAGTGGGAGCGAATCCGTCCGGTCGGCACACCGTCAGGGGTGTGCCCTCGCTGCGAGGACTCGCTCATGCGACATCCCCCACGTCCGTCCGCGCTGCTCTCCGGGGTGGCGCTCACGATGGCGAGCACCGCGTTCGCCCTCATGGGTACGGCCTCAGGAGCCGCGGCCGCACCCGCTTGCACGGTGGAGTACTCGGTCGTCGGCCAGTGGGCCGGCGGCTACCAGGGCGCCGTCACCGTCACCAACAACAGTGCCGCGCTGAACGGCTGGAGCCTCGGCTTCGCCTTCCCGGCCGGCCAGGTCGTCAGTCAGGGCTGGGGCGGCAAGTGGTCCCAGTCCGGGACCGGCGTCACCGTGGTGAACGAGAGCTGGAACGCCGCGCTCGCCACGGGCGCGAAGGTCACGGGCGGCTTCATCGCCTCGTGGTCGGGTGCCAACACGGCGCCCGCCTCGTTCACGCTCAACGGCACGCCGTGTGCCTCGGGCACCACCCCGACGCCGACTCCCACGCCCACCCCCACCGATCCGAC
>NZ_LIPQ01000039.1 GCF_001418135.1 Streptomyces aureus | reverse complement strand
AGTTGCGGCCTTGACTGCCTCGCGGTCGGGCGCGAGCGGGTCGGTCACCGTGCCGGACTCCTCGTCGAAGAGCCCCTGCGCCAGCCTGGTCACCGCAGCGGGGACCGGCGGCGCCAGGTCGGCCACAGCTCGGAGACCGGACAGGACGTCGTCGGGTCGTACGGCAGGTGTCACGTGCCGAACAACCAGCCGCAGTATCGCACAGGCGCTGTCCAGCGGCCTATCACCCTGGGGATCGCCCTGGGGAGCGGCTGCCGTCAGCTCGGTGACCGCGGAGCGTGCGTCGAAGGTGCGGACGCCGTTCTTGGTCTTGCGCTGTACTTCCACGGTCTCGGCCGCGAGAAACGCCTCGACGGCCTTCTCCGCGTCCTCGACGGTGACGCCTTCGAGGCGCAGCTCCCAGATGGAGGCGGTGAGCCGGTCGGCGAGGCCCGNNAGGCCCGAGGTCCGGGCCTCGACGGCGTCGGTGATGTCGAGGCCGGCCGGGAGGGACTCGTCGAGCAGGACCCGCAGGGTCTCCGGGTCGCGCGTCTCGGTGAGGGCGATCTCCAGGTATTCGGCCTCGGAGCCCGTGCCCGTGGGGGCGGCGTTGGCGTACGACACCTTGGGGTGCGGGGTGAAGCCGGCCGAGTACGCCATGGGCACCTCGGCACGGCGCAGCGCACGCTCGAAAGCGCGCTGGAAGTCACGGTGGCTGGTGAACCGGAGGCGGCCGCGCTTGGTGTAGCGCAGTCGGATGCGCTGCACCGCCGGTGCGGGCGGCGGGCCTTCGGGCTGTCGCTTGCCCAGTGGTTCTTCTCCTCGGTGCGGGGCGGGCGCGGGGGGCGCCGACCACGAGATGTGCGGGTGGCCCTGGGGGGTCCGCCCGGTTCACCCCCGCTTTCGCAGGGAGATCTCGGGGGCGGGCGCCGCGCCGGGGACGTTCGTTGTACTACCCAGAGTACGCGCCCGGGCCACCTCCGGTTCCCCGGACCCGGACGACCGGACTGAGCCGACCAGGGCACGCCAGGTGTCCCGGCGGGCCTCCCGCACGGCGGCGCGGGCCGAGCCGAGCGCTTCGCGGGCCGCGTGTCCGGCGCCGGCGAGCGTCTCCTTCGCGACCCGCCCGGCCGTGGCGGCGGCGCGGGCGGCTGCGGCGGCGAGGAGGCCGGCCGCGGCGGCGGCGCGGCGGGCCGGCGCCCAGACGTGGTCGCGGATCCAGTGTCCGACGGGTGTGCAGACGCTCCGCCAGAACCAGACCAGGGGCAGACCCACCAGGGTCCGTACCGTCCACTTCACCGCACGCCCGACGGCCCGCGACACGTACCCGGCGACGCGCCAGCACAGGGCGAGCGCGTCCCGCACCTCGCGCGCGACGGTTACGAGGACCCGGTTCCAGAGCCACCCGAGGGGGACGACGATCCCGTACCGGACGAGCGGCACGAGGACGTACCGCCAGAGCCCCGCCCACGGCCACACGAACACGGCCCTGGCCAGCAGGACGGTGGCGACGGCGATGCCCCGCCCGAGCCGGGGGAAGAGCCACCCGAGGCCCTTCCCGGCCGGGGTCAGCACGTGCCGGTCGAACCAGAGGACGGGCACGACGACGCCGTACCGCAGCAGCGGCACCAGGACGTACCGGAAGAGCGCGGAGACCGGTACGAACACGCCCTTCTCCAGGAGGAGGAAGAGCCCGTCGCCGAGCGGGACGAGGCCCCGGCGGTACAGCCAGAAGGCGGGTGCGGCGATCCCGTACCGGCAGACCGGCACGACCACGTACCGCCAGAGGCCGGTCCACGGCCATACGAACACGGCCCTGGCCAGCCACCCGGCCCCGGTCCCCAGGCCCCGCCCGAGCCGGGGGAGGAACCACCCGAGTCCCGCCCCGACCGCCGCGAGGGCCCGGGCCAGGCCGCGGCCGGTCGGGCGCAGCACCGTGCGGTGGAGCCATCGGGCCGGCGCGGCGATCCCGTAGCGGGCGACGGGCACGAGCAGGTACCGCCAGAGCCCCGCCCACGGCCACACGAAGAGCAGCTTTCCGAGGAGGCGGGCGCCGGCCGCGAGTCCCCGGCCCGCCGGGGCGAGCAGCGTCCGGTGCAGCCACCGCACCGGACGGGCCACCAGATGGTGGAAGAGCCACCCGAGACCCCTCCCCACGCCGGTGAGCACCCGGGTGAGGCCCTGGTTCAGCCCGGTGAGCACATACGCGAGTCCCCGGCCCGCCGGACGGAGGACCGCGCGGTCGAGGAAGTGGGCCGCGGCCACGAGGGCGTCCCAGACCATGCGGACCGGCAGGACGGCGACCAGCACGACGATCCGGACCGGGATGCGGATCAGTGCGGGCGGCGGCGGGCTCTCCGTGCTCATGCCTGACATGACGCAACGGCCCGGCGGAGGGTTCTCCCTCACGCCGGGCCGTTCGCCGGATCCCTCTCCGGTCGGAGCTACTTCACGACCGACAGCGGCAGCAGCTTCTTGCCGGTGGGGCCGATCTGGATGTGGGTGTCCATCTGCGGGCAGACGCCGCAGTCGAAGCACGGGGTCCAGCGGCAGTCCTCGACCTCGGTCTCGTCGAGCGAGTCCTGCCAGTCCTCCCAGAGCCAGTCCTTGTCGAGACCGGAGTCCAGGTGGTCCCAGGGCAGGACCTCCTCGTAGGTGCGCTCGCGGGTCGTGTACCAGGCGACGTCGACGCCCATCTCCGGCAGCGTCTTCTCGGCGCAGGCCATCCAGCGGTCGTACGAGAAGTGCTCGCGCCAGCCATCGAAGCGGCCACCGTCCTCGTACACCGCGCGGATGACCGCACCGATGCGGCGGTCGCCGCGGGAGAGGAGGCCCTCGACGATGCCCGGCTTGCCGTCGTGGTAGCGGAAGCCGATCGAGCGGCCGTACTTCTTGTCGCCGCGGATCTTGTCGCGGAGCTTGCGCAGCCGCTCGTCCGTCTCCTCGGCCGACAGCTGCGGGGCCCACTGGAACGGGGTGTGCGGCTTGGGGACGAAACCGCCGATGGAGACGGTGCAGCGGATGTCGTTCTGGCCGGAGACCTTGCGGCCCTCGGCGATCACGTTCATCGCCATGTCGGCGATCTGGAGGACGTCCTCGTCGGTCTCCGTCGGCAGGCCGCACATGAAGTACAGCTTCACCTGGCGCCAGCCGTTGCCGTACGCGGTGGAGACGGTCCGGATGAGGTCCTCCTCCGAGACCATCTTGTTGATGACCTTGCGCATGCGCTCGGAGCCGCCCTCGGGGGCGAAGGTGAGGCCGGAGCGGCGCCCGTTCCTGGTCAGCTCGTTGGCCAGGTCCACGTTGAAGGCGTCGACACGGGTGGACGGGAGGGACAGGCCCACCTTGTCCTCCGTGTACCGGTCGGCGAGGCCCTTGGCGATCTCACCGATCTCGGAGTGGTCCGCGGAGGACAGCGAGAGGAGGCCGACCTCCTCGAAGCCCGTGGCCTTGAGACCCTTCTCGACCATCTCGCCGATGCCGGTGATGCTTCGCTCCCGCACGGGGCGCGTGATCATGCCGGCCTGGCAGAAGCGGCAGCCGCGGGTGCAGCCGCGGAAGATCTCGACGGACATGCGCTCGTGGACGGTCTCCGCGAGCGGCACGAGAGGCTGCTTGGGGTACGGCCACTCGTCGAGGTCCATGACGGTGTGCTTGGAGACGCGCCACGGCACACCGGACTTGTTGGGCACGACACGGCCGATGCGGCCGTCCGGCAGGTACTCCACGTCGTAGAACCGCGGGATGTACACCGAGCCGGTCCTCGCGAGGCGGAAGAGGACCTCCTCGCGGCCGCCCGGCCGGCCCTCGGCCTTCCAGGCGCGGATGATCTCGGTCATGTCGAGGACGGCCTGTTCGCCGTCGCCGATGATCGCCGCGTCGATGAAGTCCGCGATCGGCTCGGGGTTGAAGGCCGCGTGGCCGCCCGCGAGCACGATCGGGTGGTCGACGGTCCGGTCCTTCGACTCCAGCGGGATGCCGGCCAGGTCGAGGGCGGTGAGCATGTTCGTGTAGCCGAGCTCGGTGGAGAAGCTCAGGCCGAACACGTCGAACGCGCCGACGGGGCGGTGGCTGTCGACCGTGAACTGCGGGACCTTGTGCTCCCGCATGAGCTCTTCGAGGTCCGGCCAGACGCTGTAGGTGCGCTCGGCGAGCACGCCCTCGCGCTCGTTGAGCACCTCGTAAAGGATCATGACGCCCTGGTTGGGCAGACCGACCTCGTACGCGTCCGGGTACATCAGCGCCCAGCGGACGTCGGCGGACTCCCACGGCTTGACCGTGGAGTTCAGCTCTCCACCGACGTACTGAATCGGCTTCTGCACGTGCGGGAGCAGAGCTTCGAGCTGCGGGAAGACAGACTCGGCAGCAGACATCTCGAACCTTCGTGAGCTGGCAGGGGGGCGACTCTCAAGCGTACCCCGGTGCTCAGCGGGTCAGGGACGCCGTGAGTTCGGGGGCCGAGGCCCGGGACCACAGCTCGGGGAGCGCCCGCTCGGCGGCGGCCGCGGCGGCTTCCTCGTGTCCGTGGAGAACTCCCCAGGTGAAAGCCGATTCGCCGACGCCGTGGGCCTGGATCCCCAGCTCGCGGACGGCCTCGCGGGCGACGACGGCGTCCTGGTGCTCACCGAGCAGGGACTGGACGCGCTTCACACGTTTCGCCAGCCGCTTCGCGGGCTTCCCGAGGGTGGGACGGGCGGCCTCGGCGGCGTAGCGGGCGCGTTTGGCGGCCTTGCGGGCCTCGTGGAGGGCGAGGTCGCGTTCGTGGCCGGGGTCGAGGGAGAGGGCGTGCTCCACGCGGCGGGCGAGGCGGCGGTGGTCCTTGCGGACGGCACGGGCGAGGACCCGGTGGGCGTCGCGGTCGGCGTGCTTGCGCAGCGGCGGGGCGGCGAGGAGTGCGTCGAGTCGGCGGAGGAGGTCGAGATGGCGGTCCGAGTCGAGGGCGGCGAGGGCCTGGCGCCGGGCGCGCCGGCCGTGGGCGGCGTCGCGGCGGCGCAGCCGGGCCTTGACCGGGCCGAGGACGAGGGTGCGGGGCAGGTCGTTCACGCGGGCCCGCAGCCGTTCGTCGAGGACCTCCTGGTCGCGGGCGACGCCGAGCTCTCCGGCGAGCCATTTCAGTTCGTCGCCGATCGGGTCGGTGACCTCCCGGTCGAGGACCTTCTTGTACGTCTTGAAGGCGCTGCGCAGCCGTCGGCAGGCGACGCGCAGCTGGTGGACGGCGTCGGGCAGATCGCGCCGTACGGCGGGGTCGTACGCGACGATCGCCTCGACCTGTTCCCGTACGTAGGCGAGGACGGCGGCTCCGGCGGTGCCGGGTGTCACGGGGGCGGCCGGTGCCTCGCCGGGCTCCAGGCCCGTCTCGGCGAGCGCCCGTGACAGTTTCGACGGGGAGTCCGAGGGCCGGATGCCGGCCTTCCTGAGGCGCTTCTCGACGGCGTCGAGGACGGCGGGGTCGGTGTCGTCGGCGAGTTCGACCTCGATCTCGGTCCAGGCGGCCTCTCCCCCGCTCGTGAGGCCCTCGGCGTGGACGGTGTCCACGGAGAGTTCGGCGAGGAGGGTGCCGTCGCCGTCGCGGAGGTGGCGGACGTCACGGGAGGAGCGGAGGCGGACGACGGGGACGACCTCGGCGTCCCGGACGCGGGACCGCAGGAGCTCCGCCAGGGACGGCGGGAGCGTGTCGGAGAGCGGGGCTCTGATCTCGTCGCGGATGCCGGAGGCGACGGGGAACTTCAGGTGCCAGCCGGCGTCCGCGCCGCCGGTGCGGCGGCGCAGGGTCAGCGCGTCGGCGGCGAGCCGCAGGTCGGGGGTGTCGTAGTAAACCGCGTCGAGTTCGGTGACGCCCTCGTCGGTGACCGAGGTCACCCCGGCCGCCCGGGTCAGGTCCGGGAGGCCGGTCCGGGGGGTGGCTTCGTACTTCCGCTCGATCTCTCGCTTCGTGTCCGCCATGAATCGAATCTAGACGGGAAGTGAACGCGATGGCAGAGGGCCTCGGCCGATCAGGCCGTCATCGGCCGCTGCACCCTGATCGACTGGAGCAGCCCGATCGCCACCCATACCGCGAACATCGACGAGCCGCCGTACGAGACGAACGGCAGCGGCAGGCCGGCGACCGGCATGATGCCGAGCGTCATGCCGATGTTCTCGAAGGACTGGAAGGCGAACCAGGCGATGATCCCGGCCGCCACGACCGTGCCGTAGAGCTCGGTGGTCTCGCGGGCGATCCGGCAGGCCCGCCAGAGGACGACGCCGAGGAGGAGGAGGATGAGTCCGGCGCCGACGAAGCCGAGCTCCTCCCCCGCGACGGTGAAGATGAAGTCGGTCTGCTGCTCGGGCACGAACTGGCCGCTGGTCTGGTGCCCCTTGAACAGGCCCGTTCCGTACAAGCCGCCGGAACCGATCGCGATGCGGGCCTGGTTGGTGTTGTAGCCGACGCCCGCCGGGTCGAGGTCGGGGTTGGCGAAGGCCGCGAAGCGGTTGATCTGGTACTCGTCGAGCATGCCGAGCGCGGTGACGAGGACCGCGCCGCCGACGCCGGCTCCGATCAGGCCGAGGACCCAGCGGTTGGACGCCCCGGAGGCGAGCAGGACCCCGAGCACGATGACGGCCATGACCATGACCGACCCGAGGTCGGGCATCAGCATGACGATGCCCATGGGGAGCGCGGCCAGGGTGAGCGCCTTGGCGACGGTGCGGTGGTCGGGGTGGAGCTGGTCGCCGGCGTCGACCTTGGCGGCGAGCAGCATCGCCATGATCAGGATGATCGTGATCTTCACGAACTCGCTGGGCTGGAGGGAGAAGCCGCCGCCGACGACGATCCACGCGTGGGCGCCGTTGATGGTGGCGCCGAGCGGGGTGAGGACGGCGAGGATCAGCACGATCGAGAGCGTGTAGAGGATCGGCACCGCGCCGCGCAGGGTGCGGTGGCCGAGCCAGATCGTGCCGATCATCAGGGCGACGCCGATGCCGGTGTTGAGCACGTGCCGGAAGAGGAAGTAGTACGGGTCGCCGTTGTTGAGCTCGGTGCGGCCGCGGGTGGCGGACCAGACGAGCAGGGCGCCGATGAGGGAGAGCGCGAGCGCCGAGAGCAGGATCGGCCAGTCGAGCCGGCGCAGCACCGAGTCACGGGCGGTGAGCCGTGCGACCGGCCCGCGGTCGGGCGCGTAGCGGGATACGGAGAAGCTCGTACGGGTCGTCATCGTGTCAGTCCCTCATGTGGGGAGGCGGGCCCGCGAGCGGCGGTGCTCCGCCGCCGTCCTCGGCAGGATCGACCAACTGCGACTTCGGGTCGTACGGCTTGATCGCGGGGGCGTCGATGGTGCCGTCGGCGTTGACCTTCGGCAGGGTCTTCTGCGGCTTCGGCAGCAGGGCGCGCTTGAGGTCCTGGTTGCCCGCGTCGTCGAGGCCGTAGAGGGCGTCGTAGATGTTGCGCACGGCGGGGCCTGAGGCGCCGGAGCCGGTGCCGCCCTGGGAGATGGTCATGACGATGGTGAAGTCGTCGGTGTAGGTCGCGAGCCACGAGGTGGTCTGCTTGCCGTAGACCTGGGCGGTGCCGGTCTTCGCCCGCATCGGGATCTTGTCCTGGGGCCAGCCGCCGAACCGCCAGGCGGCGGTGCCGCCGGGCTCGACGACGGAGCGCAGTCCCTTGTCGAGGTCGCGGATGGTCCCGGCGCCCACCGGCAGCCTGCCGTGGGCCGTGGGCTTGATCTCCCGGATCGACTTGCCGTCCGGGCTGATCACGGCCTTGCCGACGGTGGGGTTGAAGAGCGTGCCGCCGTTGCTGATGGCGGAGTAGGCGGTGGCCATCTGGATGGGGGTGACGAGGACGTCACCCTGGCCGATGGCGAAGTTGATGCTGTCGTACGCCTTCAGCTGGTTGCCTTCGAGGCAGCTCTCGTACGCGATCTGCTCGACGTAGCTGCCGCCCTTCTTGCCCTGCTTGCACCAGGAGTCCTTGTTGGCCGCCCAGAAGTCCTGCTTCCACTTGCGGTCGGGGATCCGGCCCTTGACCTCGTTGGGCAGGTCGATGCCGGTCTCGGAACCGAGGCCGAAGTCACGGGCGGTCGTGTAGAACCAGTTGTGGGCGTCCTTGTGGGGCTTGATCCCGCCGTCGCGCTGCCACTCCTTGTGGCCCAGGGCGTAGAAGACGGTGTTGCAGGAGAACTTGAGGGCGTCCCCAAGGGTGATGGGGCCGTGGCCCTGGGACTCGAAGTTGGCGAAGCTGCGGCTGCCGAGGCTGTAGGAGCTGCTGCAGTTGTACTTGTCGTTGAAGTCGTAGCCGGCGCGCACGGCGGCGCTCGCCGACACCACCTTGAAGATGGAGCCCGCGGGGGCCTGGCCCTGGATGGCCCGGTTGAGCAGCGGGTAGTTGGAACCCTTGCTGGTCATCGCGGCGTAGTCCGTGGCGGAGATGCCGCCGACCCAGGCGTTGGGGTCGTAGTCGGGCTGGGAGGCCATCGCGACGACGCGGCCGGTCTTGGCCTCCATGACGACGACGGCGCCCGAGTCGGCCTCGTACTTACGGCCGGTGATCTTGTCGGTCTCGCCGCGGACCAGCTTCATCGCCGCGTTGAGCTCGTACTCGGCGACGGCCTGGACCCGGGCGTCGATGCTGGTGACGAGGGTGGAGCCGGCGACGCCGGGGTCGGACTTCGTCTGGCCCATGACGCGGCCGAGGTTGTCGACCTCGTAGCGGGTCACACCGGCCTTGCCGCGCAACTCCTTGTCGTACGTGCGCTCGATGCCGGAACGGCCGACCTGGTCGGAGCGGAGGAACGGCGACTCGGTGTCCTTGGCCTTCTCGATCTCCCCGTCGGTGACGGGCGAGAGGTAGCCGAGCACCTGCGCGGAGCGGGCCTTGCCGGGCGCGGGATAGCGGCGGACGGCGGTGGGTTCGGCCGTGATGCCCGGGAAGTCCTCGGAGCTCTCACGGATGGTCAGCGCCTGCTGGGTGGTGGCCTCGTCCGTGACCGGGATCGGCTGGTAGGGCGAACCGTTCCAGCAGGGCTTCGGGGTCTTGGAGTCGCAGAGCCTGATCTTGTTGATGACGTCGTCGGGCTTCATTTCGAGGACGTCGGCGAGCCGGGTCAGGACCGCCTTGCCGCGGTCCTTCATCTTCATCAGCTCGGTGCGGGACGCGGAGACCACGAGCCGGGTCTCGTTGTCGGCCAGCGGGACGCCGCGGGCGTCGAGGACGGCGCCGCGCACGGCGGGCTGTACGACCTGCTGGACGTGGTTGTTCTTCGCCTCGTCCGTGTACTCCTTGCCGTTGCGGATCTGGAGGTACCAGAGCCGGCCCCCCAGGGTCAGCAGCAGCGAGAAGACGAGGATCTGGATGACGACGAGCCGGATCTGGACCCGGGGGGTCCGCCCTGTCTCGGGGATGTTGCTCATACTGCCGGTGCCCCCTCGGTCACAGTCGCTTGACTCCCTTGATGCGTCCGGCCCGTGAGGCGCGGCTCCGGGCGGTCTTCACCCGCAGGCCGCCGCGCTGGTTCCCGATCCTCAGGCCGGTGCCGGAGGAGAGCCAGCCGGAGGCGACGTCGGCGCCGTTGCCCCCGCCGGCGTCGGCGAGCGGGTCGTTCTCCGCGCGTCTGGCCAGAGCCATGATGAGCGGCACCGTGAAGGGCGCGAGGAGCAGGTCGTACACGGCCGCGGTGAACAGCAGGAACCCGAGGCCGACATGGCGGGCGGCGGTGTCGCCGACGAGGGCGCCCACTCCCGCGTACAGCAGGGTGGAGCCGATGGCGGCCGCGACGACGACGGCCATCGGGCCGGCCGCCGAGGTCAACCGGCCGTTCTCCGGGCGGGCCAGGCCGACGAGGTAGCCGATGACGCAGAGCACGAGGGCGTAGCGGCCGGCGGCGTGGTCGGCGGGCGGGGCCAGGTCGGCGAGGAGGCCGGCGCTGAATCCGATGAGCGAGCCGCTGACCGGTCCGTACACCAGGGCCAGGCCGACCACGGTGAGCAGGACCAGGTCGGGGACGGCGCCCGGGAGCTGGAGCCGGGCGAGGACGGAGACCTGCACGACCAGGGCCACCACGATCAGGGTGGCGGAGAGGAGGATCCGGTTGAACTTCACGGTGTCGTGTCCCCCTGGTTCCGGCCCTGGTCCTGCTGGTTCTGCCCCTGTTGGTTCTGCTGCTGTCCGTCGGCGGCCCGCTGTCCGTCCGGTGGCGGCGGTGTCACCGTGACCGTGACGGTCGGCGCGGGCTTGGGCTTCCGCGGAAGGACCATGTCGCGCGGGTCGGAGCGGGGGGCCTGGACGACGACGCCGACGATGTCGAGCTTGGTGAAGCCGGCGTACGGGCGGACGTAGATGTTGCGGGTCAGGCCGCCGCCCGCGGGGTCGACGCGGACGACCTCGCCGACCGGCACGCCGGGCACGAAGGGCTTGTCGCCCGCGGAGCCGAAGGTGACGAGCCGGTCGCCGGGCTTCACCTTGGCCTTGCCGTTGAGGAGCTGCACGAGCAGCGGGCGGTCGCCCTGGCCGGTGGCGAAGCCGAGCTCGTCGGACTTCTCCATGCGCGTACCGACGGTGAAGTCGGGGTCGTTGGCGAGCAGGACCGTGGAGGTCGACGGGCCGACGGTGGTGACGCGGCCGACGAGTCCGGAGCCGTTCAGCACGGTCATGTCCCGCTTGACGCCGTCGCGCGCACCGATGTCGACGGTGATGGTCCAGGAGAAGCCCTGGGCCGCTCCTATGGCGATGACCTGCGCGCCCTTGATGCCGTACTGCCCGGCACCGGCGGTCTTCAGGATGGAGTCGAGCTCGCGCAGCCGGTTGCGGTTGCGGTCGTCGCTGCCGAGCTCCGCCTTGAGCTCGGCGTTCTCCTTCTCCAGGGCGGCGATCCGGGTGTGCCGCTCGCCGGAGTCCCTGACCGCGCCTATGGCGTTGCCGATGGGATCGACGGCGGCCGCCACACCGTTCTCGACCGGCCCGAAGACCGCCGCTGCGGCCTGCCGGGCACCGTCGACGGGTGACTCCTGACCGCCGCGGATGTCCACCGTGATCAGTGCGAACGCGATGGCGATCAGCAGCACCAGGAGCAGCCGGCTCTCTCGTGTGTCCCTCACGTGCGGCGGCCGTGCCTTTCCTCGTGGTTCGGTTGTTCGGCTGTGGGTGTACGGCTCTGCGCGGTGGTGCTCTCGTGGGCCGTACGGGTGGTGCTAGCGGCGCGGCTGGGCGTCCAGGACCTGCTGGAGGGCCTCGAACTCCTCCACGCACTTGCCGGAGCCGAGCGCCACCGAGTCCAGCGGGTCCTCGGCGATGTGGATCGGCATGCCGGTCTCGCGGCGGAGGCGCTCGTCGAGGCCGCGGAGCAGGGCGCCGCCACCCGTGAGAACGATGCCGCGGTCCATGACGTCACCGGAGAGCTCCGGCGGGCACTTGTCGAGGGTGGTCTTCACCGCGTCGACGATGGCGTTGACCGGCTCCTCGATGGCCTTGCGGACCTCGGCGGCCGAGATGACCACGGTCTTGGGCAGACCGGAGACGAGGTCGCGGCCGCGGATCTCGGTGTGCTCGTCCTTGTCGAGGTCGTACGCGGAGCCGATGGTGATCTTGATCTGCTCGGCGGTGCGCTCACCGAGGAGGAGCGAGTACTCCTTCTTGATGTGCTGGATGATCGCGTTGTCCAGCTCGTCGCCGGCGACCCGGATCGACTGTGCCGTGACGATTCCGCCGAGGGAGATGACGGCGACCTCGGTGGTGCCGCCGCCGATGTCCACGACCATGTTGCCGGTGGCCTCGTGGACCGGGAGGCCCGAGCCGATGGCCGCCGCCATGGGCTCCTCGATGATGTGCACCTGGCGGGCGCCGGCCTGTGTCGAGGCCTCGATGACGGCGCGGCGCTCCACTCCGGTGATACCGGAGGGCACGCAGACGACGACCCGGGGGCGGGCCAGGTAGCGGCGCTTGTGGATCTTGAGGATGAAGTAGCGGAGCATCCGCTCGGTGATCTCGAAGTCGGCGATCACGCCGTCCTTCAGGGGCCGGACGGCGACGATGTTGCCGGGGGTCCGGCCGATCATCTTCTTCGCCTCGGATCCCACCGCGAGGATGCCGCCGGTGTTGGTGTTGATCGCGACGACGGACGGCTCGTTGAGGACGATGCCACGCCCCCTGACGTACACCAGCGTGTTGGCAGTCCCGAGGTCGATAGCCATGTCACGGCCGATGAACGACATTGAGTTCCCCTTGTTTCCCATGAGGATGCTTCGGGCCTTCCCCAGCGAGCGTTGACGGCTTCTCAGGCAGGCGAAACGGTGGCTGAAATGGGTGGCTGAAGGTGGTGCGGCGTGGAGTTTTCCATCGTAGTGCCGCCCGCCCGGATACCGCGCGGTGGTCCACCTCTGTACAGGTGACGGTAGGACGCGGCGATCCGTTCCCGGGATCGGCGTTCATATGCCTGGGGGCGACCGAATTCCTTCGGTCGCCCCACAGGCTGTTGCTGCGTTCGGCTGACGCCGAGTCAGTGACGTCGCGTCGGCTCAGACGAGACCGGGGAAGAAGATCTTCAGCTCGCGCTGCGCCGACTCCTCCGAGTCGGAGGCGTGGATCAGGTTCTCCCGGACGATGGTGCCGAAGTCGCCGCGGATCGAACCGGGCGCGGCGGCGATCGGGTCGGTCGGACCGGCCAGCTGGCGGACGCCCTCGATGACCCGCTCGCCCTCGACGACGAGCGCGACGACGGGGCCGGAGGACATGAAGCCCATCAGCGGCTCGTAGAACGGCTTGCCCTTGTGCTCGCCGTAGTGCTGCTCCAGGGTCTCCTGGTCCAGCTCGCGCAGCTCCAGGGCCGCCAGGGTCCAGCCGGCCTTGCGCTCGATACGGCCGATGATCTCGCCGACCAGGCCACGGCGGACGGCGTCGGGCTTGAGCAGGACGAGCGTGCGCTGGCTCACGGGGGAACTCCTTCGGAAAAGCGGTGTGCGGGACCTCCGAGGCTACAGGCCCCGCACGCCCCTCGATTACGCAGCGTCAGGCCCTGCCGAGGCCCCCGCGGCCTCGGTCTCGGCCCACCGTGCCTTGATGTCGTCGATCCGTCGCCCGTAGTGAACGGACGCCCACCACAGACCGGCGAAAACCGCCCCGAGGAAGAACATCGTCGGCACGACGAAGCCGCTGAGGATCAGGCCGATCTGCAGGGCCCAGCCGAGCTGCACACCGCCGGGGCGGGTGACCATCCCACAGAGCAGCACCGAGATGACCATCGCGACACCGCAGACCCACCAGACGGTGGACATCGCGAGACTGTCGTCCTTCATCGCGACGAGACCGGCGAAGCCGATCACGAAGAACTCGCCGATGAGCGTCGAGGAACAGAGCGTACGCATCGGGTTCAGCCCCTTCGCAGCAGCAGCCGGGCATCGCCGACCGTGAAGATCGAACCGGTCACGAGGACACCCGCGCCGCCGTACTCGGCCTCTTCCTCCGCGAGGGTGATGGCCGCCTCCAGGGCGTCGGGCAGCCGCGGCTCCACGACGACCCGGTCCTCGCCGAAGACCTCGACCGCGATGGCGGCGAGCTCGTCCACGTCCGTGGCACGCGGGTTGGAGTTCGCCGTGACGACGACCTCCGCGAAGATCGGCTCGAAGGCCTCCAGGAGGCCCTTGGCGTCCTTGTCGCCGCTCGTGGAGACCACGCCGACCAGCCGCGAGAAGCCGAAGGCCTCACTGACGCCCTCCGCCGTCGCCCGCGCGCCGTGCGGGTTGTGCGCGGCGTCCAGGATCACCGTCGGGGACGAGCGGACGATCTCCAGACGACCGGGCGAGGCCACCTGGGCGAAGGCCTGCCGGACCGTGTCGAGGTCCAGGGTCCGCGCGTGCTCCGAGCCGATTCCGAAGAAGGCCTCGACCGCCGCCAGCGCGACCGCCGCGTTGTGCGCCTGGTAGGCGCCGTGCAGCGGCAGGAAGATGTTGTCGTACTCGCCGCCCAGACCGCGCAGGGTGAGGAGCTGGCCGCCGACCGCGACCTCGCGGGCGACGACGCCGAACTCCATGCCCTCGCGGGCCACGGTGGCGTCCGCCTCGACGGCCTTCTTCAGCAGGACCTGTGCCGCGTCCACCGGCTGCTGGGCCAGGATCACGGTCGCGCCCTGCTTGATGATCCCGGACTTCTCGCCGGCGATCTCGGCGGTCGTCGCGCCGAGCCGGTCCGTGTGGTCCAGGTCGATGGGGGTGACGACGGCGACGGAGCCGTCGATGACGTTCGTCGCGTCCCAGGTGCCGCCCATGCCGACCTCGACGACGGCCGCGTCGACCGGCGCGTCGGCGAAGGCCGCGTACGCCATTCCGGTGAGGACCTCGAAGAAGGAGAGCCGGTACTCCTCGCGGGCGTCGACCAGCTCCACGTACGGCTTGATGTCCCGGTACGTCTCGACGAAGCGCTCGGCGGAGATCGGGGCGCCGTCCAGGCTGATGCGCTCGGTGATGGTCTGCACGTGCGGCGACGTGTACCGCCCGGTGCGCAGCTCGAAGGCGCCGAGCAGGGCCTCGATCATGCGGGCCGTCGACGTCTTGCCGTTGGTGCCGGTGATGTGGATCGAGGGGTACGCGCGCTGCGGCTCGCCGAGGACGTCCATCAGGGCCGCGATCCGGGTGACCGAGGGCTCCAGCTTGGTCTCGCCCCAGCGGGTGGACAGCTCGGTCTCGACCTCGCGCAGCGCCTTGTCGAGCTCCGGGTCCTCGGGGCGGCCCGGCACCGGGTCGCCCTGGGGCCGGCCGCCCTGGGTGCGCAGCGTACGGCTGCCGGCCTCGATCACCGCCAGGTCGGGGTCGCGCTGGGTCTCGGTGTCGACGATGTCGTCGAACTGGTCGTCGCTCTGGTCGCTCGGCTCACTCACGGGCCCAGTCTACGGACGGGTTCCGACACCACGACCGACAGGACCATGGACCCGGCCTTTTCGGGACTTTCGGACCGCCGTCCGCCGTACCGGCCGGGCAGACTTGGCGATCATGGACAAGGGGATCGACCTCGGCACGGCCGACACGCTCCTCGACGAGCGAGGTCACGGCCGCGTCGGCGTACGGCGCTGCGGGCCGGTCGGCGCCGGCCCGCACCGCGCGGCACCTAGCGCGACAGGCCCGTCGGCAGCAGTGCCGTCACCTGGTAGCCGTCGCCCTCCCGGCGGGCCGCCAGGGTGCCGCCCATGCTGGTGACCCGCTCCTCCATCGAGAACAGCCCGGTGCCGGTGGAGACCGGGGCCGGATCCGGCGGCGTCTTCGGCAGCGGGTTGCGGACCTCGATGCGCAGATCGGGGCCCTCCACCGTGATCGCGACCGTCACGGGCAGCCCGGGGGCGTGCTTCGCGGCGTTCGTCAGGCACTCCCGCACGACCCGGTGGACGGCCGCCTGCCGCAGCGGCGAGAGGGCCTTCGCCTCCTCGGCGACCGTCAGTCCGACGGGGCTGCCCATCCGTTCGCTCTCCCGGGCGAGCTCGGCGAGCCCTTCGAGGCCGGGGGTGGCCGCGTCCCGGTCGGCGCGGCGCACGATCGTCTCGTTGAGCATGAGATGGGCGCGCCGTGCGGTGTCCGCGAGTTCCTCGAAGTCCTTCTGGTGGCCCTCGCCCCTGGCCCGTACGGCGAGGACCTCGGCCCGTACCGCGAGCACGGTCAGCTCACGGCCGACCAGGTCGTGGACGTCCCGGCCGACGGAGATCCGCTCCTCCTGGACGGCCTGCCGGGCGGCCGCCTCGCGCCGCTGGACCTCCAGGGCGCGGACGAGGTCCTGCCGGTACGCGGCGATGCCGACGCCCGCCGCGAGGACGCCGATCGGGACGACGATGCTCAGGAAGTCGCTCAAGGTGTCGCCGTGCCGGGCGGGCCAGCCGGGTGTCTGGAAGAGGCCGTAGGCGACGGCGACGTACAGCAGGGTGGCGGCGACGGCGGCGCGGCGCCCCCGGTACCGGCCGATCGAGTACAGCGCGAACTGGATCATGGTCAGCTCGTGCAGCCAGCCCATCAGGCCGAGCGCCACCAGATACGGCACCCAGGGCAGTCGGCGCCGGAGCACCAGGGTGGCGGCGCCGGCCGCGAGGACCAGGGTGGCGGTGACGCCGGTCAGTGAGTTGTCGGCACGGGCGAGCCCCGGCACGTCCAGGCACATGAGGCCGAAGGCGCTGAGCGCGGCGACGACGTCGAGGGCGCGGGGCGAGACCGCCCACCGGTCCACGCAACGGCGCAGCGCGGGGAAGGTGGGGAGGCGGAGCATGCCTTCCATCATCCAAGGTCTTTCGTCCCGACGACGTGGACCTGAAGTCCCGTCTGATGTGACATCGGGCACTTCGTCCGTATTCCTGACTCTCACCGGGCGCGGCGAAGCACCGGCGGCGCACACGAAGGGGCCCGGAACCGTGACACGGTTCCGGGCCCCTTCGTCATGCCGTACTAGGCCTGCGGCAGATTCGCCAGCTGGGCCTCGATGCGGGCGATGTCCTCGTCCGCCTTGGCGAGGCGGCCCTTGATCTTGTCCACGACGTTGTCGGGGGCCTTGGCCAGGAAGGCCTCGTTCCCGAGCTTGGCCTCGGCCTGGGCCTTCTCCTTCTCGGCCGCCGCGAGGTCCTTCGCGAGGCGCTTGCGCTCGGCGGCGACGTCGATCGTGCCGGACAGGTCCAGCGCGACCGTGGCGCCGGCGACCGGCAGGGAGGCGGTGGCGGCGAAGCCCTCGCCCTCCGGCTGGAGGCGCAGGATCTGACGGATGGCGGCCTCGTGGGCGACGAGCGGGGTGCCGTCGACGGCGAGGCGGGCCGGCACCTTCTGGGCGTCCTGGAGACCCTGCTCCTTGCGGAAGCGGCGGACCTCGGTGACGACCCGCTGGACCAGCTCGATCTCCTGCTCGGCGGCCTTGTCGCGGAAGCCGCTGTCCTTCGGCCAGTCGGCGATCACCAGGGACTCACCGCCGGTGAGGGTGGTCCACAGGGTGTCGGTGACGAACGGGACGATCGGGTGCAGCAGCCGGAGCATGACGTCCAGGACCTCGCCGAGGACCCGGCCGGAGACCTTGGCGCCCTCGCCGCCCGCGAAGAACGTGGTCTTCGACAGCTCGACGTACCAGGCGAACACCTCGTCCCACGCGAAGTGGTAGAGGGTGTCGGCGAGCTTGGCGAACTGGAAGTCCTCGTAGTACGCGTCGACCTGCGCGACCGTCTCGTTGAGGCGGGACAGGATCCAGCGGTCGGTCGCCGACATCTCGGAGGCGTCCGGCAGCGGGCCCTCGATCGTGGCGCCGTTCATCATGGCGAAACGGGTCGCGTTCCAGATCTTGTTGGCGAAGTTCCGGGACGCCTGGACCCAGTCCTCGCCGATCGGGACGTCGACGCCCGGGTTGGCGCCCTTGGCCAGGGTGAAGCGCAGGGCGTCGGAGCCGTACTTGTCCATCCAGTCCAGCGGGTTGACCGTGTTCCCGAACGACTTCGACATCTTCTTGCCGAACTCGTCGCGGACCATGCCGTGGAACGCGATCGTGCGGAACGGCGGCTGACCGTCCATCGCGTACAGACCGAACATCATCATCCGGGCGACCCAGAAGAACATCAGGTCGTAACCGGTGACCAGGACGGAGTTCGGATAGAACTTCTCCAGGTCCGGCGTCCGCTCCGGCCAGCCGAGCGTGGAGAACGGCCACAGGCCGGACGAGAACCACGTGTCGAGGACGTCGGTGTCCTGCGTCCAGCCCTCGCCCGTGGGCGCCTCGTCGTCGGGACCGACGCAGACCAGCTCGCCGTTCGGGCCGTGCCAGACGGGGATGCGGTGACCCCACCACAGCTGGCGCGAGATGCACCAGTCGTTGAGGTTGTCGACCCAGTCGAAGTACCGCTGCGACATGTCGGCCGGGTGGATGTCGACCCGGCCGTCACGGACCGCGTCGCCCGCGGCCTTGGCGAGGGTCTCGACCTTGACCCACCACTGCAGCGACAGACGCGGCTCCAGCGTCGTCTTGCAGCGCGAGCAGTGGCCGACGGAGTGGACGTACGGGCGCTTCTCGGCGACGATCCGGCCGTCGGCCCGCAGGGCGGCGACGATCGCGGAGCGCGCCTCGAAGCGGTCCAGACCCTGGAAGGGGCCGTGGACGGTGATCACACCGCGCTCG
Organism: Streptomyces aureus; assembly: GCF_001418135.1. Taxonomy (GTDB): domain Bacteria; phylum Actinomycetota; class Actinomycetes; order Streptomycetales; family Streptomycetaceae; genus Streptomyces; species Streptomyces aureus_A. The sequence continues at coordinate 22,742 of NZ_LIPQ01000039.1, read as the reverse complement.
TCGAGGACCTCGATGGAGTCGAGGTCGTGGCGCTGGCCGATGGCGAAGTCGTTCGGGTCGTGCGCCGGGGTCACCTTGACGGCGCCGGTGCCGAACTCCGGGTCGACGTGCGTGTCGGCGACGACCGGGATGGTCCGGTCCGTCAGCGGCAGCTTGATCTGCTTGCCGATCAGGTGGGCGTAGCGCTCGTCGTCGGGGTGGACGGCGACGGCGGTGTCACCGAGCATCGTCTCCGCACGCGTGGTGGCGACGACGATGGTGTCCTCACCCTCGCCGTACTTCATGGAGACGAGCTCGCCGTCGTCGTCCTGGTAGTCGACCTCGATGTCGGAGATGGCCGTCAGACAGCGCGGGCACCAGTTGATGATGCGCTCGGCGCGGTAGATCAGACCGTCGTCGAACATCTTCTTGAAGACGGTCTGGACGGCGCGGGAGAGACCCTCGTCCATGGTGAAGCGGTCGCGGCTCCACGCGAGGCCCTCGCCGAGGCGCCGCATCTGGCCGGCGATCTGACCGCCGGACTCGGCCTTCCACTCCCAGACACGCTCGACGAAGGCCTCGCGGCCCAGGTCGTGGCGGGACTTGCCCTCCTTGGCGAGCTCACGCTCGACGACGTTCTGGGTGGCGATGCCGGCGTGGTCCATGCCGGGCTGCCACAGCGTCTCGAAGCCCTGCATGCGCTTGCGGCGGGTGAGGGCGTCGATCAGCGTGTGCTCGAAGGCGTGGCCCAGGTGGAGCGAGCCGGTGACGTTCGGCGGCGGGATGACGATCGTGTACGCGGGCTTCTCGCTCTTCGCGTCCGCCTCGAAGTAGCCGCGCTCTACCCAGCGCTCGTACAGCGGCCCCTCTACCTCGGCCGGCGCGTACGTGGTCGGCAGTTCGGTGGTGGGCGCTGTCTGCTGCTGAGTGTTCTCGGTCACGGGGCCAGTTTAGGGGTGTCGCGGTGCTGTCCTGAAACGCTTTGGTTCGGTAACGGTGTGGCCCCCGCCGCACTTACGGCACGGCGGTTCCGCCAGGATGTTCGGTAGGCATAAACATCCTGTGAGGGGAACCTGTCGATGAGCTACAACCAGCCGGGCCCGTACGGCCAGCAGCCGCAGCAGCCCGGGCCCTACGGCCAGCAGCCGGGCCCGTACGGGCAGCAGCCGCAGCAGCCCGGGCCCTACGGCGCGCAGCCCGGTTACGGCTACCCCCAGCAGGCCCCGCAGGGCGTCCCGCCGCAGCAGCCGCCGTACGGCTACCCGCAGCAGCCCCAGCAGCCCGGCCCGTACGGCCAGCAGCCCCAGTACGGCGCCCCCCAGGGCCCGGGCGGCTACGTCCCGCACCCGCCGGCCCCGAAGAAGTCCAAGGCGGGCTGGATCATCGGCGCGGTCGCGGTGGTCGCGGCGATCGGCGTGGGCGCGTACTTCCTGCTGGGCGGCGGTGGCGCCTCGGTCGCGAACGACGGCCCGCACAAGCTGACCACGCCGGAGACGGTGCTGGGCGAGTACAAGAAGAATCCGGGCAAGGAAGGCGGGGACCGGGACTCCCTCAAGGAGGTCGAGAAGACCGGCGTCAAGAACGCGAAGAGCGTGGACGCCAGCTACCAGGTGAAGGACGCGAGCAACCCCATCGGGGGCAAGATGCTCTCCTTCAGCGGCCTGTACGGCGAGGTCGACGACCCGGAGAAGGTCGTCGACGGCGTCTTCGCCACCATCAAGGCGGAGGCCGACAAGGACGCGGGCAAGAAGGGTGAGCCGCAACTGGTCGGCAGCCCCCAGCAGTTCGAGCCGGCGGAGCTCGACGGCGCCATCCTGAAGTGCCAGCAGGCCAAGTCCGAGGCCGACCCCACCGCGTCGACCCCGACCCCCGCGTTCACCATGAACATCTGCGTCTGGGCCGACCACAGCACGGTGGGCTTCGTGGTCCCGATGGACATGAGCGGCCTGCTCACCGGCAAGTCCGAATCGGCCGAGGACGCCGCCGCCATCACCGCCAAGCTCCGCAAGGAGATCCGCGTCAAGCTCTGACCGGCTCGCCGGACATGACGAAGGGGGTCCCGCCTCGGGCGGGACCCCCTTCCGTCGTTCTCGGCGTCAGGCCGACTTCTCGTGCCTGCCGTCGTTCTTCACGATCCGCGGGACCAGCGTCGGGTTGACGTTGTTACGGACGACGTCCGCCGTGATGACCACGCGGGCCACGTCCTTGCGGGACGGGACCTCGTACATCACCGACTGGAGGACCTCCTCCATGATGGCCCGCAGGCCTCGCGCGCCGGTGCCGCGGAGGATCGCCTGGTCGGCGATGGCCTCCAGGGCCGGGCGGTCGAAGTCCAGCTCCACACCGTCGAGTTCGAAGAGGCGCTGGTACTGCTTCACCAGGGCGTTCCGCGGCTCGACCAGGATCTGGAGGAGCGCCTCGCGGTCCAGGTTGTGGACGGAGGTGAGGACGGGGAGGCGGCCGATGAACTCGGGGATCATCCCGAACTTCACCAGGTCCTCCGGCATGACCTCCTGGAACTGGTCGCTCGCCTCGATCTCGCGCTTGGAGCGGATGGTCGCCCCGAAGCCGATGCCCTTGGCGCCCGCCCGCGACTCGATGATCTTCTCCAGGCCGGCGAAGGCGCCGCCCACGATGAAGAGCACGTTCGTCGTGTCGATCTGGATGAACTCCTGGTGGGGGTGCTTTCGGCCGCCCTGCGGGGGCACCGAGGCCGTCGTCCCTTCCAGGATCTTCAGGAGGGCCTGCTGCACGCCCTCGCCGGAGACATCGCGGGTGATCGACGGGTTTTCGCTCTTTCGGGCGACCTTGTCGATCTCATCGATGTAGATGATCCCGGTCTCGGCCTTCTTGACGTCGTAGTCGGCCGCCTGGATCAGCTTGAGCAGGATGTTCTCGACGTCCTCGCCGACGTAGCCGGCCTCCGTCAGCGCCGTCGCGTCGGCGATGGCGAACGGCACGTTGAGCATGCGCGCCAGCGTCTGGGCCAGGAGCGTCTTGCCGGAGCCCGTGGGGCCCAGCAGCAGAATGTTGGACTTCGCCAGCTCGATGGCGTCGTCCCGCCCCGCCCCGCCGCCGTTCTCGCCGGCCTGGACGCGCTTGTAGTGGTTGTACACCGCGACCGAGAGGGCCTTCTTCGCGGGCTCCTGCCCGACGACGTACCCCTCGAGGAACTCGTAGATCTCGCGGGGCTTGGGGAGTTCCTCCCAGCGCACCTCGCTCGTCTCCGCGAGTTCTTCCTCGATGATCTCGTTGCAGAGGTCGATGCACTCGTCGCAGATGTACACACCGGGTCCCGCGATGAGCTTCTTCACCTGCTTCTGGCTCTTTCCGCAGAACGAGCACTTGAGCAGGTCGCCGCCATCACCGATGCGTGCCACGAGGTGCTTCCCCTTCGCCTGGGAGCGCTTGGTTCAGCGACTCCTGGTGCCTCATATTCGACGGTACCTTGCCGGGCCCCCCGTTCGGGCCCCCCTTGGCACGGTTCACATGGTCGCGATTCGGCCACGCGCACCGTGCCACGGGAAGGTCGGGCGTCAGTGTGCCGTGGCGGCCGTGCTCTTACGGGTCGAGACGATCTGGTCCACCAGGCCGTACGCCAGGGCGTCCTCGGCCGTGAGGATCTTGTCACGCTCGATGTCGTCGCGGATCTTCTCGATCGGCGTCGAGGAGTGCTTGGCCAGCATCTCCTCGAGCTGGCTGCGCATGCGCAGGATCTCGTTGGCCGCGATCTCCAGGTCGGAGAGTTGCTCACGGCCGGTGCCGCCGGAGGGCTGGTGGATCAGCACGCGGGCGTTCGGCAGGGCCATCCGCTTGCCGGGGGTGCCGGCGGCGAGCAGCACGGCCGCGGCGGAGGCCGCCTGGCCCATGCAGACCGTCTGGATGTCCGGCTTCACGAACTGCATCGTGTCGTAGATCGCCGTCAGCGCGGTGAAGGAGCCACCGGGGCTGTTGATGTAGATGGAGATGTCGCGGTCCGGGTCCATCGACTCCAGGCACAGGAGCTGCGCCATGACGTCGTTGGCGGAGGCGTCGTCGATCTGCACGCCGAGGAAGATCACGCGCTCTTCGAAGAGCTTGGCGTACGGGTCGTACTCGCGGATTCCCTGCGAGGTGCGCTCGACGAAGCGCGGCACGACGTAGCGGTTGTCGATCGGCGCGCCGGTGTAGAGGCCGCTCGCGGAGAGGTTGTTCTGCATCTGGGTGTTCACCGTCCTGGTGGCGTTCGGTGGGCTGGGGCTCTTGGGCGGGCGGACGGGCTCAGGCGCCCGTGCCGCCGCCGCCCGGAACACCTGCGGCGTGCGTGATGATGTCGTCGATGAGGCCGTACTGCTTGGCCTCGTCCGCGGTGAACCAGCGGTCACGGTCGCCGTCGCGGATGATCGTCTCGACGGTCTGGCCGGAGTGCTGCGCGGTGATCTCGGCCATCCGCTTCTTCGTGCGGAGCAGGTACTCGGCCTGGATCTTGATGTCGGAGGCGGTGCCGCCGATGCCGGCGGAGCCCTGGTGCATCAGGATGTCGGTGTTCGGCAGCGCGAAGCGCTTGCCGGGGGCGCCGGCGGTGAGCAGGAACTGGCCCATGGAGGCCGCCATGCCCATACCGATGGTGACGACGTCGTTCGGGATGAACTGCATGGTGTCGTAGACCGCCATGCCGGCCGTCACCGAGCCGCCGGGGCTGTTGATGTACAGGTAGATGTCCTTGTCCGGCTCGGCGGCCAGGAGGAGCATCTGAGCGGTGATCTTGTTGGCGATGTCGTCGTCGACCTGCTGGCCGAGGAAGATGATCCGCTCGCCGAGCAGCCGGTTGTAGACATGGTCGCCGAGGCCGCCACCGATGGACGGCTCACCCGCGGCGTAAGGCTTCAGATTCGTCACGTATCCACCTGCTCGTCTCCGACGGCCAGGGCCGTCTCAGCGTCTCGTACCGAGGGCACTGCCCTCTCTTCATGGACCCTAACGCGCAGGTAGGACAACGCCATCCCGGTTCCCGAACTGTTCGCTGGGAGCGCAAGGTAGTTGGGGGCGCGTGGCCGGGTCCTCGTACGTCCACGGGCCCGTACGCACTGGAGTGCGTACGGGCCCGTGGAGCGGGGTCCGCGCGGGGCGGAGGGCCCCTTACTTGTCCTCGGAGACCTCGGCCTCGCCGGTGACGGCCTCGACGGCCTCGGCGGCGGTCTCGACCTCGTCCTCGTCGTCGGAGAGGTCGACGACCTCACCGTTGGTGTCGAGGACCTTGGCGGCCTCGACGACGACCGCGAGGGCCTTGCCGCGGGCGACCTCGCCGACGAGCATCGGAACCTGGCCACCCTCGGCCACGGCCTGGGCGAACTGGTCGGGGCTCATGCCGGAGGAGGCGGCACGGCGGAACAGGTGCTCGGTGAGCTCCTCGCGGGAGACGTCGAGCTTCTCCTTGTTGACGAGCTCATCGAGGATGAACTGCGTCTTGATGCCCTTCTCGGCCTGCTCCTTGGTCTCGGCCAGGAACTCTTCCTCGGTCTTGCCCTGGATCTCCAGGTACTTCGCGAGGTCGAGGCCCATCTGGCCGAGCTGGTGGTGCTCCAGGTTGTGCTTGCGGGTGTTGATCTCGTCCTCGAGAAGCTTCTCGGGCATCGGGACCTCGACCAGCTTGAGGAGCTCGTCGAGGACGCGCTCCTGGGCCTGGGTGGCCTGGTCGAACTGCTTCATGTTCTCGAGGCGCTTGCGGCTGTCGGCCTTGAGCTCGTCGAGGGTGTCGAACTCCGACGCCATCTGCGCGAACTCGTCGTCGAGCTCGGGGAGCTCACGGGCGGAGACGGTGGTGACCTTGACGGTGACCTCCGCGTCCTTGCCCTCGGCGGAGCCGCCCTTCAGCTGGGAGGTGAAGGTGGCCTCGCCACCGGCCTCCAGGCCCTTGACGGCCTCGTCGATGCCGTCGAGCAGCTCGCCCGAACCGATGGTGTACGAGACGTCGCTCGCGACACCGTCGGGCAGGACCTCGCCGTCGACCTTGGCCTCGAGGTCGATGGTGACGACGTCGCCGTCCTGGGCGGCGCGCTCGACGGCGGAGGTCGAGGCGAAGCGCTCGCGGAGCTGCTCCACGGACTTCTCGACGTCCTCGTCGGTGACCTCGACCGCGTCGACGGTGACCTCGATGCCGGAGTAGTCCGGGATCTCGAGCGTCGGGCGGATGTCGACCTCGGCGGTGAAGGCCAGCAGCTCGCCGTCCTTCAGCTCGGTGATGTCGACCTCGGGCTGGCCGAGCGGGTTGACCTCGGCCTCGTTGACGGCCTCGGTGTAGAACTTCGGGAGCGCGTCGTTGACGGCCTCTTCCAGCACGGCGCCGCGGCCGAACCGCTGGTCGATCACGCGAGCCGGGATCTTGCCCTTACGGAAGCCCTTGACCGTGACCTGCTGGTTGATCTTCTTGTACGCCGCGTCGAGGCTGTCCTTGAGCTCCTCGAAGGGCACCTCGACAGTGAGCCGAACCCGGGTCGGGTTCAGGGTCTCCACGGCGCTCTTCACGGTTCGGTCTCCTTGTGGCTGATTCCTGGAATCCACCGGTTCCGCGTGTGGCGGTTCCGGCGGGTCGGCCCGGTCAGAAAGACACACGGGCACGCAGCTTGCATAGTAACCGCAAGCGGGATGACGCCCACAACGTGATCAAGAGCCCGCGAGCTGTGCGCGTGATCGTCATGGTCGGGGTGGCGGGATTTGAACCCACGGCCTTCCGCTCCCAAAGCGGACGCGCTACCAAGCTGCGCCACACCCCGTCGGTGCGACACGTAGGGTACATGGACGGGGACTGTGCGGCGCCCCCTGTTTGCGGGGTGTGCGCGAAGGGCCTCCGAACCGCTACCATGCTGTTCGTGCCGCGGTCCTCGTGACCTGCGGCGCGATGCTGTGCGGGTGTAGCTCAATGGTAGAGCACTAGTCTTCCAAACTAGCTACGCGGGTTCGATTCCCGTCACCCGCTCCATGTGCCCGGGGCCGGTCAGGAGTTGTCTTCTCCTGACCGGCCCCGAGGCGTTTCACGGGGTGCCCCGGGACCGTGCGAGATGCCGGGTCGGGCGGACGGCCGCAGACTGGGCTGAGATCACGCCCCGCCCCTCTCCGCACCGGAGGCCGTCCATGAAGGACCTGAAGTTCGAGCAGAAGCGCTCGCTGTCCCGCGCCGAGGCGGCGGATCAGCTGACCGCCCTCGCCACCGCCCTGCGTCAGGGCGGGGAGGCCGAGCTGGAGCTGGGGGCGGGGACCCTGAGCCTGCGCATCCCCGACGAGCTCCGCTGCGAGCTGGAATTCGAGGTGTCGGGCGGGGAGATCGAGCTGGAGATCGAGTTCAAGTGGCCGACGGGCCGTGCCCGGAGGAGCGCGCCCGAGAAGCCGGACGAGTCGGCCAAGGCCACGGCGTCGAAGGGCACGGCATCGCGGACCCCGGCGGCGAGGGCCACGAAGAAGACCGCGGCGGGCAAGCCGGCCGCTCCGGCGAAGCGGGCGTCGCGCAAGGCGGCATCCGGGCCCGCGTCGGCCTCCGGTGGCGGCCGGCGGACGAAGCGGGCGGCGGCGAAGCATTCCGAGGGCGCCGAGACCCCGGCGACTCCCTCGGCCTGAGGGCCGTCTCAGAGCTTTCCCGGGGTCCGGCTCAGAACTTTATCGAGGCGACCGTCTGCGTTATCGAGTCCAGGAAGCGCTGGATGTCGTCGGCCATGCCGGTGGAGGCGAGGAAGAAGCCGAAGAGGACCGCGACCACTGCCGGGCCGCCCTTGAGGTTCCCCCCGCGGATCAGCACCACCAGGATGATTGCCAACAGCAACACCACAGACAGTGAAATGGCCACAACTGATCACACCCTCGGTCGGTCCCGCCTTGCCCACCAGGGAGCCCGTGTCCCGGAACACCCCCCGCTGCCTCCATCGTGCCACCAACCCCCCTGCCCCCGCTGCCTGGTGACGAATCGTCGTGGACAAGATCACGTCGCGGCGGGCGACGCGGGTCAGGCGCGGCGGGAGATCAGCAGCAGGGCCCGGTCGTCGTTGACGTCCTTGGCGACGGCCTCGATCAGGTCCCAGGCGACGCCGTCGAAGCCCTCCACGACGCAGCGGTCCGCCTCGCCGGTGAGGCGGTCGATGCCCTCGGCGATGTCCCGGTCCGCGGCCTCGACGAGGCCGTCGGTGAAGAGCATCAGGACGTCGCCGGGGCGCAGGGATCCCTTGTCCGGGTGGAACTCGGCGCCGTCGTAGACGCCGAGCAGCGGCCCGTCGGCGGCCTTCTCCTCCCAGCGCCCGCTGCCCGCGTGCAGCTGGAGGGCGGGCAGGTGGCCGGCGGAGAAGAGTTCGTAGTCGCCGGACTCCAGGTCCAGGACGAGGTGGATGGAGGTGGCGAAGCCCTCGTCCCAGTTCTGGCGGAGCAGATAGCCGTTGGCCGCGGGCAGGAAGCCGTGCGGCGGGAGCGAGCCGAGGAGTCCGCCGAAGGCGCCGGAGAGCAGCAGGGAGCGGGAGGCCGCGTCCATGCCCTTGCCGGAGACGTCGGTGAGGACGACCTCCAGGGTCCGGCCGCCGTGGGTGCGGGCGGCGACGACGAAGTCGCCGGAGAACGACTGGCCGCCGGCCGGGCGCAGGGCCATCTCGCGGTGCCAGCCCTGCGGGAGCCGCGGCAGGGCGCTCTGGACGCGGATGCGCTCGCGCAGGTCGAAGAGCATGGTGCCGCCGCGCCGCCAGGGCACCCCGACCCGGGCCCGGAACTGGGCGATGAGCAGTCCGAAGAGTCCGCAGGCGGCGACGACCAGGACGGTGCCGGGGGTCACGCGCGCGGGACCCTGGGTGTACGGGCCGAGGACGACGGACTCGACGATGAGGGCGCCGGCGGCGGCCGCGTACAGACCGAGCAGGCTCGCGGGGCGCAGCAGCAGTCCGCCGGCGACGATCGGCAGCACGAGGGCGGCGGGTGCGCACCAGACCGGGTCGAGGAGCGTTCCGAGGGCGATGGCCGGAATCATCAGCAGGAGTCCGGCGAAGGCGAGCCAGTCGGAGCCGTCCCCGCGGAAGTAGTCGACGCCGGATCTGCGCAGCGCGATGCGGGCCCGGCGGGCGCGTCGGCGCATCCGGGCCGCGTACGTCTTCACTCCGGCGCGGTGTCCCATTGGCCTGGACCCTATCCATCCCGTCCGACATCGCGCAGGGGTACCCCTGTGACAATGTGCGTGAAATCGGGTCGCCCCGGGCGGGCGCCGCTGATATCGATGGCATATGACTACTGAACTGCGGGTTCTCGACCCGACCGAGTGGGACCGCTGGTACGGAGTCCTCGAACTCGCCTTCGGGGGTGTGCCCGAGGCGCCGGAGGAACGGCAGCTGTGGCGCGACCTGACCGAGTTCGACCGTTCCCTGGGGGTTTGGGAGGGTGACCTGTGTGTCGGTACGGCGGGGGCTTTCACGTTCCGGCTCACGGTGCCGGGCGGGGCGTCGGTCCCGGCCGGCGGCGTGACGATGGTGAGCGTGGCCGGCACGCACCGGCGGCGCGGGATCCTGACGTCGATGATGCGGCGGCAGCTCGACGACCTGCGGGCCGCCGGTGAGTCGATCGCGGTGCTCACGGCCTCGGAGCCGGAGATCTACGGGCGGTTCGGGTACGGCGTCACCGCGTACACGGCGCGGGCGACGATCGACACCACGCGGGTGCGGCTCACGGTGCCGGAGGGCACGGACGAGGTGCGGCTGCGGCAGGCCGATCTCACCGGGTCGTCGGCGGCGTGCGAGGCCGTGTACGCGGAGCTCGTGCCCACGCGGCCGGGCATGCTCGCCTCGATGCCCGGCTGGGAGCGCCTCGCGCTGCTCGACCCGGCGGGCGACCGGGAGGGCGGGTCGCCGCGGCTCTGTGTGCTCGCCGAGCGGGACGGGGAGGTCGTGGGGTACGCCCATTACGCGATCAAGCCCGACTGGTCGTTCGCGGGGGCGGCGGGGGTGGTGACCGTGCACCGGCTGTACGGGCTCGACCCGGTGGCGGAGGCGGCGCTGTGGCGGTTCCTCTGCTCGGTGGACCTGACCTCGGAGGTACGGATCCTCAGCCGGCCGGTGGACGACGGCTGGCAGCACCTGGTGAGTGACGTCCGCCGCTGCGCGCCGCACCTGCGGGACGCCCTGCATCTGCGGCTGGTGGAGGTCGGGGCGGCGCTGGAGGCGCGGACGTACCAGGCGCCGCTGGACGTGGTGTTCGAGGTCGAGGACGCGTTCTGCCCCTGGAACGAGGGGCGGTGGCGGCTGACGGGCGACCAGAAGGGCGCGACCTGCGTACGGACCTCGGATCCGGCGGATCTGGCCCTGTCCGTACGGGAGTTGGGGGCGGCGTATCTGGGTGGGATCTCGCTGGTCTCGCTGGCGGGCGCCGGGCGGGTGCGGGAGCTTCGCGAGGGGGCGCTGGTCGAGGCCTCGGTGGCGTTCGGGTCGCCGGTCGCGCCGTGGCTGCCGCACGGGTTCTAGCCCTGTCGGCCCGGCGGGGCGCCCTCTAACGCTGCTGGCAGCCCGGGCACCAGAAGAGGTTTCGGGCCGCCAGGTCCGCGGTGCGGATCCCCGTGGCGCAGAGGTGGCACGGCATGTGGGCGCGGCGGTAGACGTAGACCTCGCCGCCGTGGTCGTCCACGCGCGGCGGGCGGCCCATCGCCTCGGGGGTGTGCTCGGGGCGGACCGTGTCGATGCGGTTCAGGCGGACGCCCTCACGCATGAGCTCCACCAGGTCGGTCCAGATCGCGTCCCATTCCCGGCGCGTCAGGTCCTTGCCCGCGCGGTAGGGGTCGATGCCGTGCCGGAAGAGGACCTCGGCGCGGTAGACGTTGCCGACGCCGGCGATGACCTTCTGGTCCATGAGCAGCGCGGCGATCGTGGTGCGGGACTTCGAGACGCGGCGCCAGGCCCGGTCGGGGTCGTCGCCGTCGCGGAGCGGGTCCGGGCCGAGGCGGTCGTGTATCGCCTGCTTCTCGGCGTCCGTGATCAGCGCGCATGTGGTGGGGCCGCGGAGGTCGACGTACGACTCGGGGTTCGCGAGGCGCAGCCGGACCGTGTCGGTGGGCGGCGGGGCCGGCGCGTCACCGAAGTTCACCTTGCCGAAGAGGCCCAGGTGGATGTGGACCCAGCCCATGCCGGCGAAGCCGAGGAAGAGGTGCTTGCCGTGCGCCTCGGTGGTGTCGAGCACGGTGCCGTCGAGCAGCGCCGCCGAGTCCGTGAACTTGCCCTGCGGGCTGGTCACCCGCACGGACCGGCCGCCGAACCGTTCCCGGTGGTCGGCGGCCAGTCGGTGGATCGTGTGCCCCTCGGGCATCAGGCGGTCGGCTCCTGCGGGTGGTGGGCCGGGATCGGGGGGAGCTCGCCGGTGTTCTCGTACGCGGTGAGCATGTCGATCCGGCGGGTGTGACGCTCGTCACCGGAGTACGGGGTGCTGAGGAAGATCTCGACGAACTTGGTCGCCTCTTCCCGGGTGTGCATCCGGCCACCGACGGAGATCACGTTGGCGTTGTTGTGCTCGCGGCCGAGGGCGGCGGTCTGCTCGCTCCAGGCGAGGGCGGCGCGCACCCCCTTCACCTTGTTCGCGGCGATCTGCTCGCCGTTGCCCGAACCGCCGATGACGATGCCCAGGCTGTCCGGGTCCGCGGCCGTCTTCTCGGCTGCGCGCAGGCAGAACGGCGGGTAGTCGTCCAGGGCGTCGTAGATGTGGGGACCGCAGTCGACGGGCTCGTGGCCGTGTGCCGTGAGCCACTCGACGAGGTGGTTCTTGAGTTCAAAGCCGGCGTGGTCGGAACCGATGTAGACGCGCATGAGACCGAGTGTGGCATGTCGAGGACCGGGTAGCAGGCAGCGGGGTCGGCACCCTCACCCGGCCTGGTACGGACCTTCGACTCTCGCGAAGTGGTCCACGCAACGATCCGGAATGAGGTCTTCCGATCACACCCGTTCCCGGTGTTCAATGCTCGGGCTCGCGATCCGAGCGCCCCCCACACGCAAGGAAGCGTTCATGAACACGCAACCGACCCTGACGAAGGACGGCGAGGAGACCGGTACCCCCGGGGCACCGCACTCCTCCGACGGCCTCAAGGCCGGTCTCAAGAACCGTCACCTGTCGATGATCGCCATCGGTGGCGTCATCGGCGCCGGCCTCTTCGTCGGCTCCGGCTCCGGCATCGCCGCGGCCGGCCCCGCGATCCTGCTGTCGTACTTCCTCGTCGGCGCCATGGTCGTCTTCGTGATGCGGATGCTCGGCGAGATGGCCGCAGCCCGGCCGTCCTCCGGCTCCTTCTCCGCCTACGCCGACCGGGCCCTCGGCCGCTGGGCCGGCTTCAGCATCGGCTGGCTCTACTGGTTCTTCTGGGTCGTCGTGCTCGCCGTCGAGGCGACCGCGGGCGCCAAGATCCTGGAGAGCTGGATCCCGGCCGTCCCGCAGTGGGGCTGGGCGCTCATCGTGATGGTGGTGCTCACCGCCACCAACCTCGGCTCCGTCGCCTCGTACGGCGAGTTCGAGTTCTGGTTCGCCGGCATCAAGGTCGTCGCGATCGGCGCGTTCGTCGTCATCGGCATGCTCGCCGTCTTCGGCGTGCTGCCCGGCTCGGACAACCCGGGCGCCGGATTCGCGCATCTCACCGACAGCGGGGGCTTCTTCCCGATGGGCGCGGGGGCGATCCTCACCGGTGTGCTGATGGTCGTCTTCTCCTTCATGGGCAGCGAGATCGTCACCCTGGCCGCCGGCGAGTCCGAGGACCCGCAGAAGGCCGTCACCAAGGCGACCAACAGCGTCATCTGGCGTATCGGCGTCTTCTACCTGGGCTCGATCTTCGTCGTCCTGACCCTGCTGCCGTGGAACGACAAGTCGATCGTCGAGAAGGGCTCGTACGTCGCCGCCCTCGACTCCATCGGCATCGCGCACGCCGGTCAGATCATGAACGTGATCGTCCTCACGGCCGTGCTCTCCTGCCTGAACTCGGGCCTCTACACCGCCTCCCGCATGGCCTTCTCGCTCGGCCGGCGCGGTGACGCGCCCAAGGCCTTCGCCAAGGTCAACAAGCGGGGCGTGCCGGTGGCGGCGATCCTCGGCTCGGTCGTCTTCGGCTTCGTCGCGGTCTTCTTCAACTACAAGTGGCCGGACACCGTCTTCGCGTTCCTGCTGAACTCCTCCGGCGCGGTGGCGCTCTTCGTCTGGCTGGTCATCTGTGTGACCCAGCTGCGGATGCGCGGCATCATCCTGCGCGAGTCGCCGGAGAAGCTCGTCGTGAGGATGTGGCTCTTCCCGTACCTGACCTGGGCGACGATCGCCATGATCGTCTTCGTCCTCGGCTACATGATCTACGACGGCGGCAGCGCCCGTGAGCAGGTCGTCCTCTCGCTGCTCGTGGCCGCGCTCGTGATCGCGATCGCGCTGGTCCGGCAGAAGTTCGGGAAGGGCTCCGCCCAGTCCGAGCCCGAGCTCGACCGCGTGTGACCCCGTAGGCCCGTACGCGAAGAGGGCCCGTCGTTCCCCCGGGAACGACGGGCCCTCTCGTGTGTCCGCGGTGCTCAGCCCTTGCGGCCGACGAGCTTCCACGCGGTCGGCAGGACGCCCATCGCGAGGGCCGCCTTGAGGGCGTCGCCGATGAGGAACGGGGTGAGGCCCGCCGCGACGGCCTGGCCGAGGGTCATGCCGGTGGCGAGCGCCAGGTACGGCACGCCGACCGCGTAGATGATCGCGGAGCCCAGGACCATCGCACCGGCCGTACGGAGCACCGAGCGGTCCGCGCCGCGGCGGGCGAGGGCGCCGACGACGGTCGAGGCGAGGAGCATGCCGAGGACGTAGCCGAAGGACGGCATGCCGTAGCCCGAGGAGGCCTGCGCGAACCACGGCACGCCCGCCATGCCGGCCACCGCGTACAGGGCCAGGGCGAGGAAGCCGCGGCGGGCGCCGAGCGCCGTGCCGACGAGCAGGGCGGCGAAGGTCTGGCCGGAGACCGGGACCGGCGAGCCGGGGACCGGGACGGAGAGCTGCGCGGCGATGCCGGTGAGGGCGGCGCCGCCGACGACCAGGGCGATGTCGCGGGCGCGGCTCGCGCTCACGCTCCCGCTCGCGGGCAGCAGGTCGGCGAGGACGGTTCCCGCACGGAGGGAACGGACGGGGGCGGCGGCGGTGCTCATCGGTACTCCGCGGGGGTGAGGGTGGGTGGGACGCCTTGACGGTATGCCAGGGGTGAACGCTCGATCACCGTCAGCCGCCGACAAAGCGACGGACGAGTGCTTCGTGGAGATCGAACAAACCCCGTCGATCACCCTTCTCGCCACGTGACGCTTGTCACTAGGAACTCGTGCGTGGAGGTCCCTTTTGCGCCAGGGGTCGTTCACTGGAGAGACTGTGGGGTCTCCATAAACCGTCAGAGAGCACGAGCCCACGCATGCACGACTCCCCCGCCCCCGAACCGGAGCCCCTCTCCCACGGTCTGAAGCAGCGTCATCTGACGATGCTGGGGCTCGGCGGGGTGATCGGCGCCGGGCTCTTCGTCGGCTCCGGCGCGGGCATCGCCGTCGCCGGGCCCGGCATCGTGGTCTCGTATCTGATCGCCGGCGCCCTCGCGATGCTGGTCATGCGGATGCTGGGTGAGATGTCGGCGGCGATGCCCGCCTCGGGGGCCTTCTCGGTCCATGCCGAGCGGGCGCTCGGCCGGTGGGCCGGCTTCTCGGTGGGCTGGCTGTACTGGTTCCTGCTCGTCGTCGTCCTCGCCGTGGAGGCGACGGGGGCGGCGCGGATCGCGCACGGCTGGGTGCCCGAGGTCCCGCAGTGGGGCTGGGTGCTGATCTTCATGATCGTGTTCACCGTCGCCAACCTCGCCGCGGTGAAGAACTTCGGCGAGTTCGAGTTCTGGTTCGCGGCGCTCAAGGTCGGCGCGATCGTCCTCTTCCTGGTGCTCGGCACGCTTGCGATCGTGGGCCGGCTGCCGGACACGGATCCGGTGGGACTCGCGAACCTGACGGGGCAGGGCGGTTTCCTGCCGAACGGCTGGTCGGGGGTGGTCTCCGGGGTCCTCGCGGTGGTCTTCGCCTTCGGTGGCCTGGAGGTCGTGACGATCGCGGCGGCCGAGTCGGACGACCCGGCCAGGAACGTGGCCCGGGCGGTGCGCAGCGCCGTCTGGCGGATCCTCCTCTTCTACGTGGGCTCGATGCTGGTCATCGTGACGTTGCTGCCCTGGACCTCGATGAAGCCGGGCGAGTCGCCGTACGTCGCCGTCCTGGACGCGATCGGGGTGCCGGCGGCGGGCCAGATCATGAACGTGGTGGTCTTCGTGGCGCTGCTCTCGGCGCTCAACGCGAACCTGTACGGCTCCTCCCGGATGGTGTTCTCGCTGGCCGAGCGCGGCGAGGCCCCGAAGGGGCTGCTGCGGGTCTCGGGCGGCGGGGTGCCGCGCCGGGCGGTGCTCGCCTCGGTGGCCTTCGGCTTCGTGTCCGTCCTCCTCAATCTGAAGTGGCCGGATTCCGTCTTCCTCTACATGCTCAACGCCGTCGGCGCGGTGCTGCTCTTCGTCTGGGCGCTGATCGCGGTCTCGCAGCTGCGGCTGCGCCGCCGGATCGAGCGCGAGGCCCCGGAGACGCTGACGCTGAGGATGTGGGGCTTCCCGTGGCTGACCTGGGTGGCGCTCGCCGCGATGGGGGCGGTGCTGGTCCTGATGCTGACGGACGACGCGGCCCGGCCGCAGGTGCTGTGGTCGGGGGCGGCGACCGGGGCGGTGCTGCTTGTGGCCTGGGCCCGGGAACCGCGTACGAAGCGGGGTTAGATCTTCACCTTGTGTGAAGGTCGTGCCCGTATAGCGGACATCCGTTCCCTGTGAGCGGTGGTGGCCCACAGACTGTTGGCTCCCTCCCCCGTCTCAGCTAGTGAACAGGGCTCGCCCATGTCTCGGACCACCGCGCCCGCGCCGGCCGACCGCAAGGACGGCGCGACCGCGACTGCCGAAGGTCTCACCCACGGCCTCAAGCAGCGCCACCTCTCGATGATCGCCCTCGGCGGCGTCATCGGCGCCGGGCTCTTCGTCGGCTCCGGCGCCGGTATCGCCGCCGCAGGGCCCTCGATCGTGATCGCCTACGCGATCTCCGGCATCCTCGTGATGCTGGTGATGCGCATGCTCGGCGAGATGTCCGCGGCGAACCCGGCCTCCGGCTCGTTCTCCGTCCACGCCGAGCGGGCGCTCGGCCCCTGGGCGGGCTTCACCGCCGGCTGGGCCTTCTGGTTCCTGCTCTGCGTCGCCGTCGGCCTGGAGGGCATCGGCGCCGCGAAGATCATGACCGGCTGGTTCCCGGACAGCCCCGAGTGGGCCTGGGTCGCGCTCTTCATGCTGGTCTTCTGCGTCACCAACCTCGCGGCCGTGAAGAACTTCGGCGAGTTCGAGTTCTGGTTCGCCGCGCTCAAGGTCGGCGCGATCGTCCTCTTCCTCGGCATCGGCGTCCTCGCGATCGTCGGCGTCCTGCCCGGCACGGACGCCCCCGGCACCGCGAACCTCACCGGCGACGGCGGCTTCTTCCCGCACGGCTCCGAGGGCCTGATCGTGGGTCTGCTCGCCTCCGTCTTCGCGTACGGCGGTCTGGAGACGGTCACCATCGCGGCGGCCGAGTCGGAGCACCCGGTGCAGGGCGTCGCCAAGGCGGTCCGTACGGCGATGTGGCGGATCGCGCTCTTCTACATCGGCTCGATGGCCGTCATCGTCACCCTCGTCCCGTGGGGCGACAAGGCGGTCGTCGAGAAGGGCCCGTACGTCGCGACCCTCGACCACCTGGGCATCCCGGCGGCCGGTCAGATCATGAACGTCGTCGTGCTCGTCGCCCTGCTGTCGGCGATGAACGCCAACATCTACGGCGCCTCCCGCATGGCCGGTTCGCTCGTCTCGCGCGGCCAGGGCCCGAAGGCCCTCGGCCGCACCTTCGGCGGGGTCCCCCGCCCGGCGGTGCTCGTCTCCTCCGTCTTCGGCTTCGCCTGCGTGCTGCTCAGCTACTGGCGTCCGGACGACATCTTCGTCTGGCTGCTCAACACGATCGGCGCGATCATCCTGGTCGTCTGGTTCTTCATCGCGGCCTCCCAGCTGGTGCTGCGCCGCCGCACCGAGCGCGAGGCGCCGGAGAAGCTGGTCGTGCGGATGTGGGCCTTCCCGGTGCTGACCTGGGTGGCGCTCGCAGGCATGGCGGCGATCTTCGTCCTGATGGCCCGTGAGGAGGGCACGCGGGTGCAGCTGTACTGGACGGGCGGCCTGACGCTGCTGCTCGCCGCCGTCGGCTTCGCGCGGCAGAAGCTGCGGGGACCGGTGACCGAGGAGTCCTGAGCCTCCCCTCCGCGCGACCGCGCCCCGTCGAGCAGCTCGTGCTCGGCGGGGCGCGGTGCCGTGTCCGGAGGGGTACGGCCGGAACGGGGTCAGACTCCGCAGTACGGGGCCGTCCGTACGTACCCGCCGGCGTTCTCGTCGTCCGTGCCGAGCAGGGCATCACCCGTGCCCGGCAGGCACTCCACGGCCTCGATCTTGTAGCCGGGGAAGGCGCCGAGGACCTTCGGTGCCGCGTCGAGCGAGAGCCGCACCCGGCCGGCGGCCGAGAGGGTCACCCGGCCCGCGTCGCTCACGGCCGAGTCGAACGGGCCGTCGTCCCCGGCGTCCGAGGCCGAACCGACCAGGATCCGGCCGGAGTCGGTCACCGTGATGTCGGAGATGTGACGCGTCCCGGCGTCGGCCGGGTACGTCGACCGGTAGACCCGCCGGCTGACGGCGCCGAACAGCGGCTGTCCCCAGGACGCGAACGAGAGCGGCGCCGCGTACAGGGTGGCGGGCCGGTCCATACCGGCGCCGCGGTCCGCCCACAGCGCGGCGAACCTCCCGTCCCGGGACACGAGGGCGAAGCTCTCGAAGTCGTCGCCCTCGCCGATGCCCGGGAGCGGGGAGTGGTCGAGGACGGTGGCGGTGCCGCCGTCGACCTTGACGCGGTAGACGATGCCGCGGGAGGCGAGGGCCAGGTACTCGCCGGGGGCGCCGGGGACGGCCTCGATGGCCTCCAGGTCGACGGGCTCGGCCCCGGCCCAGGTGAGCGGGGTGACGGTGGCGGGACCCTCCGCGTAGGCGAGGCGGGAGAGGCGCTGCTGTCCGGTCCGCTTGTTGTCGTGGACGACCAGCGCGCCGGCGCCCTCGTGGGCGACGCCGCTGATGCCGCCGCGGGTGTCGGTGCCGACCCGCTGCCAGTCCTCGGGGCCGGCGACGGCGGGAGTGGCGCCGAGCACGGCGAGGAGCGCGGTCGCCGTGAGAAGTCTCAGGGGGAGTCTCATGCGAGCACGTTATGGATCTTGACGGGCCCGGCCCCAGCATCGGTTGGCCCGTTCGGCGGAGCGCGCGGAAGCACTCCGCGATCGGGCGTGCGGGCGACGACGGCAGTTCGCCGACAGGGCCTAGGGCCAAGGGCTGATCAACTTCCGCCGCACCTACTGTTAGCCTGCACTTGCATATAGGTTGCAATAAGCAGGAGCCGTTGAAGGGGCCGGGCACATGGCGATCTACACACTTCCGGAGCTGCCGTACGACTACGCGGCGCTGGAGCCGGTGATCAATCCGCAGATCATCGAGCTGCACCACGACAAGCACCACGCCGCGTACGTCAAGGGCGCGAACGACACCCTGGAGCAGCTGGAGGAGGCGCGCGACAAGGACCAGTGGGGCGCGATCAACGGCCTGGAGAAGAACCTGGCCTTCCACCTCTCCGGCCACATCCTCCACTCCATCTACTGGAACAACATGGACAGCCCGAAGGACGGGGGCGGCGGCGAGCCGCTGGCCGCCGACGGCGTCGGTGACCTCGCGGACGCGATCACCGAGTCCTTCGGCTCCTTCGCCAAGTTCAAGGCCCAGCTGACCAAGGCCTCCGCGACCACCCAGGGCTCCGGCTGGGGCGTCCTCGCGTACGAGCCGATCAGCGGCCGGCTCATCGTCGAGCAGGTCTACGACCACCAGGGCAACGTCGGCCAGGGCTCGGTCCCGATCCTGGTCTTCGACGCCTGGGAGCACGCCTTCTACCTGCAGTACAAGAACCAGAAGGTGGACTTCATCGAGGCCATGTGGCAGGTCGTCAACTGGCAGGACGTCAGCAAGCGCTACCACGCCGCCAAGGCCTCCGTACCGCTGATCTCCTTCTGACCACTGCCCGGAAGGGCTCCCCCGTCGCCCTGCTCGTGATCGTCTTCTCAACCTTCACTCGCAGGCGGATGAGCGAAGAACCCCCGTGATGACGTGAATCACGGGGGTTCTTCCATGCCTCGGGAGAGGCCTCACGGACTACGTGAAGCTGGGCTCCGCCGTCCGCGTGCGCTTGATCTCGTAGAAGCCCGGCGTCGACGCCACGAGCAGGGTGCCGTCCCACAGCCGGGCCGCCGCCTCGCCGCGCGGGGTCGGGGTGACGACGGGGCCGAAGAAGGCGACCTCGTCGCCGTCCGCGCCCGGCACAGCGATGACCGGGGTGCCGACGTCCTGGCCGACCTTCGTTATGCCCTCCGTGTGGGAGGCGCGCAGCTCGGCGTCGTAGGTGTCCTTGTCGGCGTACTCGACCAGGTCCGCGGGCAGGCCGACGTCGGTCAGGGCGCCGACGATCGCCTCGCGGGTCGGGCCCTCGCCGTTGTTGTGGAAGCGGGTGCCGAGCGCGGTGTAGAGCTTGCCGACGACCTCGTCGCCGTGCAGCTGCTGAGCGGCGACGACGACCCGGACGGGGCCCCAGGCCTTGGTCTCCAGCATCTCCCGGTACTCGGCGGGGACCTCGTCGAGGCGGTTCTCGTTGAGCACGGCCAGGCTCATGACCTTCCACCGCACGTCGACCGGGCGGACCTGCTCCACCTCCAGCATCCAGCGGGAGGTCATCCAGGCCCAGGGGCACAGCGGGTCGAAGTAGAAGTCGGCGGTGGTCCTGCTCTCGGACATGTCACTCCTCGGTACGGCCGTGGCGAAAAGAAAGGCGGAAAGACGACGGTGGGGCGCCGAAAGGGAGGAACCCCCGGAAGCGCGACGGCATTCCCGTGTCCCGGGCGACAGCCGCACATGGGAAGATCGGTGCTGTTTCGAACGTGCCACGAAGGAGTGACCGTGCCCGGTGAGAATCTGTCCCGCGACGAGGCCCACGAGCGGGCGGCGCTGCTGTCCGTCGACGGGTACGAGGTCGTCCTCGACCTGCGCTCTGCGGTCGGCGACTCGGCCGAGGCCGTGCGCACCTTCCGCTCCCAGACGACGATCCGCTTCCGTCGCACCGGCGAGGGCACGAGCACGTTCGTGGATCTGATCGCCCCGTCCGTGACCGCGGTCACCCTCAACGGACGCTCCCTCGACCCGGCGGTCGTCTTCGACGGCTCCCGGATCGCGCTCGACGGGCTCGCCGACGAGAACACCCTCGTGGTGGACGCGCAGTGCGCCTACAGCCGGACCGGCGAGGGCATGCACCGCTTCGTCGACCCGGAGGACGGCGAGGTCTACCTCTACACGCAGTACGAGCCGGCCGACGCCCGCCGGGTGTACGCCAACTTCGAGCAGCCCGACCTCAAGGCCCCGTACCGCTTCGCGGTGACCGCGCCCGAGGGCTGGACCGTCTGGTCGAACGGCGCGGGCGAGCGGGACGCCGGGGGCGTGTGGCGGTTCGCCGAGACGGCGCCGATCTCCACGTACATCACCTGTGTCGTGGCCGGGCCGTACCACTACGTCACGGACAGCTACACGCGGACGCTGGCCGACGGGACCGAGCTGGAGATCCCCCTCGGCGCGATGTGCCGCAAGGGGCTCGCCAAGCACTTCGACGCGGACGACGTCTTCCTGATCACCAAGCAGGGCTTCGACTTCTTCCACGACAACTTCGACTACCCGTACCCCTTCGGGAAGTACGACCAGGCCTTCGTCCCCGAGTACAACCTCGGCGCGATGGAGAACCCGGGCATGGTGACCTTCCGCGAGGAGTACATCTACCGGGGCAAGGTGACGCAGGCGGCGTACGAGCGCCGGGCGAACGTCGTCCTGCACGAGATGGCGCACATGTGGTTCGGCGACCTCGTGACCATGGTGTGGTGGGACGACCTGTGGCTGAAGGAGTCCTTCGCGGACTTCATGGGCTCCTTCTCCCTCGCCGAGGCGACCCGCTTCACCAACAGCTGGGTGACCTTCGCCAACAACCGCAAGGCCTGGGCGTACCGCGCCGACCAGCTGCCGTCCACGCACCCGATCACGGCCGACATCCGTGACCTGGAGGACGCCAAGCTCAACTTCGACGGCATCACGTACGCCAAGGGCGCGTCGGTGCTCAAGCAGCTCGTCGCGTACGCCGGCCGGGACGCGTTCCTGGAGGGCGCGCGCCGCTACTTCAAGCGCCACGCGTACGGGAACACGCGGCTCGCCGACCTCCTCACGATCCTGGAGGAGACCTCGGGCCGCGACATGAAGGCCTGGGCGAAGTCCTGGCTCCAGACCTCCGGCGTGAACACCCTGACGCCCGCCGTCACCTACGACGCCGAGGGCCGGATCACCGAGCTCGCGGTCCTCCAGGAGGGCGACGCCACGCCGGATCAGCCGACCCCGTCGGCGGGGCGCCCCCACCGCGCCGCCGTCGGCCTCTACCGGCTCTCCGGCGGGGAACTCGTCCGGTACGCGCGCGCCGAGGCCGACATCACCGGCGTCCGGACCGTCGTCGCCGACCTGACGGGCGAGGAGAAGCCCGACCTGGTCCTCGTCAACGACGACGACCTCACGTACTGCAAGGTCCGCTTCGACGAGGGCTCGCTCGCCACCCTGCGCGCCCACCTCGGCGACATCACCGACCCGCTGGCCCGCGCCCTGTGCTGGTCGGCGCTGTGGAACCTGACCCGCGACGCCCTGATGCCCGCCCGGGACTTCGTCTCCGTCGTCCTCGCCTTCGCGGGCCGCGAGACCGACATCGGCGTCCTCCAGATGGTGCACGCCTGGGGCAAGTCGGCGGTCACCCACTACGCGGCCCCCGCATGGCGCGAGGAGGGCGGGCGGCTGCTCGCCGAGGGCGCCCTGCGCGAGCTGCGGGTGGCCGAGCCGGGCAGCGAGCACCAGCTGACCTGGGCGCGGTTCTTCGCCGCGACGGCCTCGTCCGACGCCGACTTCCAGCTCCTCGAAGGGCTGCTCGACGGTACGGCGAAGATCGACGGGCTCGACGTCGACCAGGAGCTGCGCTGGTCGCTGCTCTCGCCGCTCGCCGTGCACGGCCGCGCGGACGAGACCCGGATCGGCGAGGAGCTGACCCGGGACGACACGGCGACGGGCAAGCGCCACCAGGTCCGCCTGCTGGCCTCGCGACCCTCGGCGGCCGTCAAGGCCCAGGCCTGGGCGCAGGTCGTCGAGTCGGACAGCCTGTCGAACGCGCTCGTCGAGGCGACGATCGCCGGCTTCGTCCAGCCCTCGCAGCGCGAACTGATCGCCCCCTACGCGGAGAAGTACTTCGCGGCGATCGAGCGGCTGTGGGCCGAGCGGTCGATCCAGATCGGCATGGACGTCGTACGGGGCCTGTTCCCGGGGCTCCAGGACGACCAGGCCACGCTGGCCGCGACGGACGCCTGGCTGTCGGCGCACGAGGCGGCCGCCCCGGCCCTTCGCCGACTGGTCCTCGAATCGCGGGACGACCTGGCGCGGGCGCTGCGGGCGCAGGACTGCGACCGCCTCGCCGGCTGACGTCGCCGGTCGACGACGGTGGGGGCCGCGGACTTCGGTCCGCGGCCCCCACCGGGCTTTCCGGGTTCGCGACGGGCCGGGGCGAGGGGGCCGCGGACCGAAG
>NZ_LIPQ01000389.1 GCF_001418135.1 Streptomyces aureus | reverse complement strand
GGGTGACCGGGGCGGGGGACGCGTGGCTGCGGCTGCCGGGCGGGACGCGGGGCTTCGTGTGGGTGAACGGCTTCTGCCTCGGCCGCTACTGGTCGGCCGGGCCGCAGGACGCCTTGTTCGTGCCGGGCCCGGTGCTGCGGGAGGGCGCGAACGAGGTGTGGGCGCTGGAGCTGGAGGGGGCCGGGCGGCCGGGCGTCGAGTTCGGCGTCCTCTGAGCGTTCACCCGGATGGGCCTTCGCGGGGACGAGTGGGTCGTGGACGTGGCGGTGCCCCGGAGCCGAGGCCGCTCCGGGGCACCTGTCCGTGCGTTCCGCTACAGCGTGGCCGCGGCGGACTTGATCGCGGAGGCGAAGGTGGAGACCTCCGTGTAGACGCCCGGGTAGCCGGCGCGGGCGCAGCCCTCGCCCCAGCTCACGATGCCGACCTGGACCCATGCTCCGGCGTTGTCCTTGCGGAACATGGGGCCGCCGGAGTCGCCCTGGCAGGTGTCGACGCCGCCCTGGGTGTAGCCGGCGCAGATCTCCTCGGCGGGGACGAGGTCGCTGCCGTACGAGTTCTGGCAGGAGGCGTCCGAGACGAACGGCACGTTCGCCTTGAGCAGGTAGCGCTGCTGCCCGCCGCCCTCACGGGCGGCGCCCCAGCCGGCCACGGTGAAGGTGCCGCTGTTGTACGCGGTGGTCTCGGCGATCTTCAGGTTGGGCAGCGAGGTGATCGGGCTGGCGAGCTTGATCAGCGCCCAGTCCTTGCCCTTGCCGTTGTAGCCGGGGGCCTGGAGGACCTTGGTGGACCTGACCTTGATGGCGCTGCTGCTCTGCAGGTCCACGACTCCGGCGGTGGCGGTGATGCTGGTGTTGTTGCCGGAGCCGCTCACACAGTGGGCCGCGGTGAGGACGACCTGCGGGGTGATCAGCGAGCCGCCACAGCCCATGGAGAGGCGGACCATCCAGGGGAACTCGCCCTGGGCGGCGCGGGTTCCTCCGACGACGGGGGTGGGGGCGGCGGAGGCGGTGGTGGGCTGGAGGCTGACGGCCGCCAGGACGACGGCGCCGGCCGCGGCGAGCTTCTGGAGCGCACGGACCATTCGGTTCTGATTCACGTGTCTGCCTTCTCTCATGGGGGGTTGCCTCGACGAGTCATGACATGCGCCCGTCAAGTCATGTCCGGATTATGGACAACTCTCAACTGCCCCCACAAGGAAGCCTTTTCAGCCACGCCGAGCCGAACCGTAAAATGTGCTGGAGGGGGTCCGTATGCCGAACCGTCAGGAGGGCGACCGCGTCGCCCACGGCTTTCCGCACCGCGCCACCGTCGGGGCCTCGCTCACCGCGCTCTACCGGCGCCTCTCCCCCGACGGCGTACACCGCTACCCGACGAGCGTGCCGCCCGCCGACGTGGCCCTCGGCGACGACGAGGACCTGCATCTCGGCACCCAGCGGGTGGCCCGCGCCCTGGTCCGGCACCTGCGGCTGCCCGAGGCGCGCCTGGTCGTGAGCTTCCGGCCGATGGAGCACGCGGCGGCCGTCGAGCTCGCCGCGGGACCCGAGTACTTCGTGGAGCTCAACGACCGCTTCCGGACCCGCCGCCGTGACATCGGCGCGGCCCTCGCCCACGAGATCACCCATGTCCTGCTGCACCGGCTCGGCCTCGGCTTCCCCGGTGCCGCGGAGAACGAGATCCTCACCGACGTGGTCACCACGTACCTGGGCGCGGGATGGCTGCTGCTCGACGCGTACCGCCAGGACGGTGTGGAGAGCCAGAAGCTCGGCTATCTGACCCCGGAGGAGTTCGGCTACGTCCTCGCCAAGCGGGCCGAACTGTTCGGCGAGGACCCGTCACCGTGGTTCACCAGCGCGGTGGCGTACGAGGCCTGGGTACGGGGCCGGGCCGAGGCCGACCGGGAGCGGGCGGCGCCGCCGCTCGCCGGGGCGGGCTGGGCCGAGCGCCGCCGGTACGGCTGGGAGCGGCGCCGGGGCCGGGCCGGCGAGGGCGCCCCGTACGCCTTCCAGGGCGGAGCGCCCGCGACCGGTGTCTCGTTCCTCTGCCCGGTCTGCCGGCAGCGCCTGCGGATCCCGGCGGGCCGGGCGCTGAGAGCCCGGTGCGGGGTGTGCCGGACGGTGCTGGAGTGCGCGGGTTAGCTCTCCGGAGGGTCCTGGACCGGGCTCTGGTTCCCGGGCGGGGCCTGGACCAGGCTCTTGTGGAAGTGGACGTCCTCGGCGCCGCCGGGGATGCCGAGCACCCGGCCGGTCTCGACGTATCCGTGCCGCCGGTAGAAGTCCGGGGCCTGGAAGGTGAACGACGAGACGGTGGCGCGGTCGCAGCCGCGCCGCCGCGCCTCGTCCTCGGCGGCGCGCAGGAGCCGGCTCCCCCAGCCGTCCTGGCGGCTGTCCTCGCGGACCCACAGCATGTCGATGCCGAAGAGGCCGCTCCAGGTCCAGCCGGTGAGACCGCCGATCAGCTCGCCGTTCTCGTCGACCGCCTTCACGGACAGCTCGCCCTGGTCCTCCGGGGTGGTGTTCGTGGCCGCGAAGTTGAAGGCGTCGAGCCCCCGCTCCAGGGCCTTGGCGAGTGCGGTGTCCCCGTGGCCGACGCTGAGCGTCGCGCCGCCGTCCCGGCCGTGATCG
>NZ_LIPQ01000388.1 GCF_001418135.1 Streptomyces aureus | reverse complement strand
TGCTGCTCCCCAGCGGCGAACGGCGCGGCCCCGCCTCCCTCGCGGTGCGGTTCGCGGCGAAGGAGGCCCTCGCGAAGGCGCTCGGCGCGCCGTTCGCCGCTGGGGAGCAGCAGTTCACGCTCGACGAAGAGGCGCTGGAGCAGCCCCGGTGTCCGTTCGATCGACGCGGCGAACCGGTCGATCTCGGCCACGTCGATCCCCACCCCGATGATCATCTGCTCACCTTCACACGCACGCACTCACTCCACGGTCACGGACTTGGCCAGATTGCGCGGCTGGTCGACCTCGTTGCCCCGCGCGGTGGCGAGCTCGCAGGCGAAGACCTGGAGCGGCACCGTGGAGACCAGCGGCTGCAGCAGCGTAGGCGTGGCCGGGATGCGGACGAGGTGGTCGGCGTACGGGACGACGGCCTCGTCGCCCTCCTCGGCGATCACGATGGTGCGGGCGCCGCGTGCCCGGATCTCCTGGATGTTGGAGACGATCTTGTCGTGGAGGATGGAGCGGCCCCTGGGCGAGGGCACGACCACGACGACCGGCAGGTCCTCCTCGATGAGCGCGATCGGTCCGTGCTTGAGCTCCCCGGCGGCGAAGCCCTCGGCGTGCATGTACGCCAGTTCCTTGAGCTTCAGGGCGCCTTCGAGGGCGACGGGGTAGCCGACGTGCCGGCCGAGGAAGAGGACGGTGTCCTTGTGGGCGAGGGAGCGGGCGAGGGCCCGGACGGGCTCCATGGTCTCCAGGACCCGCTCGACCTCGTCGCCGATCCGGGCCAGCTCGCGGACCACGGCGTGGATCTCGTCGCCCCACTTGGTGCCGCGCACCTGGCCGAGGTAGAGCGCGAGGAGGTAGCAGGCGACGAGCTGGGTGAGGAAGGCCTTGGTGGAGGCGACGGCGACCTCGGGCCCGGCGTGGGTGTACAGCACGGCGTCGGACTCGCGCGGGATCGTCGAGCCGTTCGTGTTGCACACGGCGAGCACCTTCGCCCCCTGCTCCCGCGCGTGCCGCAGCGCCATCAGCGTGTCCATGGTCTCGCCCGACTGGGAGATGGCGATGACGAGGGTGCGCTGGCCGAGGATCGGGTCGCGGTAGCGGAACTCGCTGGCGAGCTCGACCTCGCAGGGGATGCGGGTCCAGTGCTCGATGGCGTACTTGGCGATGAGACCGGCGTGGAACGCGGTGCCGCACGCGATGATGACGATCTTGTCGGCCTCGCGGAGCACGGCGGCGGGAATGCGCACCTCGTCGAGGGTGAGCCGGCCTGCGCCGTCGATCCGGCCGAGGAGGGTGTCGGCGACGGCCTTGGGCTGCTCGGCGATCTCCTTGAGCATGAAATAGTCGTAGCCGCCCTTCTCGGCGGCGGACGCGTCCCAGTCCACGTGGAAGGCGCGGACGTCGGCGGGCACCCCGTCGAAGTCGGTGACGGTGACGCCGTCCCTGGTCAGTTCGACGACCTGGTCCTGGCCGAGTTCGATGGCCGACCGGGTGTGGGCGATGAACGCGGACACGTCGGAGGCGAGGAAGTTCTCGCCCTCGCCGACACCGACGACGAGCGGCGAGTTCCGGCGGGCGCCGACGACCACGTCCGGCTGGTCGGCGTGCACGGCGACCAGGGTGAACGCCCCGTCGAGCCGCCGGCACACCAGCCGCATGGCCTCCGCGAGGTCACCGGCGGAGGAGAACTCCTCGGCGAGGAGGTGGGCCACGACCTCGGTGTCCGTCTCGGACAGCAGGTCGTGGCCGCGCCCGGCCAGCTCCTCGCGGAGGCCGGCGAAGTTCTCGATGATGCCGTTGTGGACGACGGCGACGCGCCCGGCGTTGTCCAGGTGCGGGTGCGCGTTGGCATCGGTCGGCCCGCCGTGGGTCGCCCAGCGAGTGTGTCCGATGCCCACGGACCCGCCGGCGAGCGGCCGGTCCACGAGCTCCTTCTCCAGATTGACGAGCTTGCCCGCCTTCTTGGCCGCGGCGAGCCCTCCGTCGGAGAGCACCGCGACACCGGCCGAGTCGTAGCCCCGGTATTCGAGCCTCTTGAGGCCCGCGACCACCACATCAAGCGCCGACTGCCCGCCGACGTATCCCACGATTCCGCACATGACGGCAGCCTACGGCGCAAGGCGCCGTGAGGGCCGGAGTCAGGACAGCTTGGCGGCCTGCGCGTCGATGACGGCCTGCGGCAGCGTCTTGACCCCGCCGGGAACGAGGCTGATCGTCGAGAACGACGCGAGCGTGTTGCCCTGGCGGAAGACGACGAGCTTGCTGACGAACGGCTCGCCCTCCATGTCGGTGGTGACGGTGAAGGCGACGGCCTCCTCACCGGCGGTGACGGTCTCCGGGGCGACCTTGGCGACCTTCGTCTTCTCCTTGAGGTGGACGACGTGGAAGCCGCCGGCGCACTCCGCACCGGCCTTCTTCACCGAGGCGAAGGCCTCCTGCGCGCCCTGGCCGTCGTACGAGCCGAGCGTCACGGCCGTGACCTGGGCGCCGAGCCCGCCGAGGAGCGCGTCCTCGGGCGAGGCCGACGCGTCCTTCTTCGGCTCCTCAAGGACCTTGCGCTCCGCCGACGCGGCGGGCGAGCCGGGCGAGATGAAGGACATGGCGTGGGCGATCGGCGCGCAGGAGGGCTTGTCGGCGGTGACCGAGGCCGCCGAGACGACGTCCCCGGCTTCGGCCTTCTGCACCTGGTAGCCCTTGAGGTCGGCCCGCTCGACGATCGCCTTCTCCAGCTCGGCGTCCGACAGCGTCTTGGCGGCGGGCGCGCTCGTTGCGGAGGCGCTGGGCGCACCGGTGCCGCCGGCCTTGTCACCCTTGTCGTCGCTCTTCTCCCCGCCACCGCAGGCGGTGACGAGCAGGGCGAGGG
>NZ_LIPQ01000387.1:500-12843 GCF_001418135.1 Streptomyces aureus | reverse complement strand
CCCCCGCCCCGTACCGCCGTACGGACCGCCCGCACGCCGAGGCCCCTCCTCATCGAGCTGCGCCGCGGCCTCGGCCCCTGGACCGGCGTCGCCGTCCTCCTCACCGTCCTCGTGACGATGTACGGCAAGGCACCCGGCTGGCAGGGCCGTTGGGCCGATGCCACGAACCTGCTGCATGTGGCCGCCGGGCTGCTCGCCGGACCGCTCGCGCTCGCGGCGGGCTGCTGGCAGGGCGGCCGGGACCTGCGGCGCGGAACGCTGGACCTCTGGGAGTCCGTGTCCCGCTCGCCGCTCCGCCGTCTGTTCGTCGCGGTCGCCCCGTCCGCGCTCTGGCCGGCCGCGGGCGTGCTCCTCGCCGACGCCGTCTGTCTCCTCACGACCTGGCCGTACGCCTCCGGCGGCCGCCCCTTCCTCGAACTCCTCGCCGCCGACGCGGTCGCCGTCGCCGCCCTGGGCGCGCTCGGCCATGTGGCCGGACGTACGGTCCGCTGGCGGCTGACGGCCCCGCTCCTGGGCATCGTCGGCTATGTGGCGCTGGGGATCGGCGCGTACAGCCACAGAACCGTCCGCTGGCTCGACCCCGCCGCCGAGCACCAGTTCCTCTGGGACAGGCCGGTGTGGTGGTTCGGTCCGGTGTCGATGGCGTGGACGGCCGGGCTCGCGCTCACCGCCCTCCTGGCGTACGGGCTCCGCCGGGCGCGACGGCCGCTCGCCCTGGTCCCGCTGGCCGTGGCGGTCGCCGCCGCCGCGCTGATCCTGCGCCTGCCGACGGACGAGGGACCCTGGCGTCCGGACCCCGCCCTGGCCCGCCCGCTCTGCGACGACGGCACGCCGCAGATCTGCCTCACGGCCGTGGACGCGCGCCTGCTGCCGGAGGTGTCGGCGGCACTCGCCCCCCTCAACGCGCGCCTCAAGGGGCTGCCCGGCGCCCCGGTCCGCTGGGTCGGCGGCCCGTTCGGACCCCCTCTCCCCGGCGACGTCGCACTGCCCGACGCGGCGGCGGACGCGGTGCGCGGCCGGCTCCCGCGCCCGGACCTGTATCTGAACTCGGCGGTGTCCTGGCTGTTCTCGGACACCTGCCGACCGGGTGACAACACCGGTCCGCACGCGGAGCGGGCGAGCGTCATCAACCTCGCCGTCATCGAGTGGCTGGCGCCGACACCCGAAGGCTACGGGCCCGACCCGACCGCCGCCCAGCCGTACATCGACCGGCTCCGCGCCAAGTCCGCGGCCGCCCAACGCGATTACCTGGCCCGCTATCTGGCGGCGAACACCTGCCGCCCCGACGAGGTGCCGGTCCCGTGAGGCCCTCCTCCCTGCTCTACCTGCGCTCGCGCGCCCTGCCCGGCGCCCTGGCCGCCCTCGCCGGAACGGCGGTGGCCGCCGCCTGGGCGGCCCGGTGGCTGGAGTCGCTGCCCGAGTTCGACCACACGGCCCGGCTGCCGGTGGTCGCACTCGGCCCGCTGCTCGCGGCCGCCGCGATCGGCACCAGTCTCCACACGCCGAGCGACGAGCTGGACCGTACGGCGGTACGCGCGTGGTGGCCCCGCCGTCTCGCCCATGTGCTCGCCCCTGCCGTCCTCGCCGTCGCGCTGCTCGCGCTGGCGGTGCCGGGGCACGCGCAGGAGTTCGGCGCGCTCGCCGCCGTACGCAACACCCTCGGGCTCGTGGGGGTGACGGCGGCCGCCGCCGCTGTCGTGGGTGCCCGGCTGAGCTGGCTGCCGCCGGCCTTCTTCGTGGGCACGGTCTATCTCGCGGCCCCGTCCACCCCGGGCGGCGGGGCGCAGTGGTGGGCCTGGGTGATGCAGCCGGGCACCCAGGCGGGGGCGTGGACGGTGGCGGTCGCCGCGCTCGTGGCGGGCACGGGCCTGTACGCGTGGCGGGGCGCACGGCGGGTGGCGGGCGAGTCCTGACGACCCGTTCCGTGCGGCCGGTACCCGCGAGAGTGCCGGTACTCGCGAAGGGGCCGGACCCGTGAGGCGAGGTCGGTACCCGTGAGGCGAGGTCGGTACCAGTGAGGCGAGGTCGGTACCCGTGAAGCGGGACGGTACCCGTGAAGTGAGGTCGGTACCCGTGAAGCGGGACGGTACCCGTGAAGTGAGGTCGGTACCCGTGAAGCGGGACGGTACCCGTGAAGTGAGGTCGGTACCCCTGAAGTGACCGGGTGACTTCGAAGTGCCTTCTTCCCCGAATCTCCGCCGTGCCGCAGGATTTCCACATCGACGCGTGGGAATCCCGCGGCACGGTTCTCTCCTTGTGCCGCGCCCTTGCCGGGCCGGCTTCTCACGGGGATCCCAAGGGAATTCCACGCGCCTGCCGCGAGAACGCGGCCGATTCCCGCGACCATTCCTCCGCGTGCAAGGAGCAATTCTGTGTCCACTCCGAAATCCCCGTCGGGCGGCGGTACGGACCGCATGAGCGGGCGCGCCTGGGGCGTGCTGTTCGTGCTGTGCGGCGCGATCTTCCTCGAGGGCATCGACGTGGCCATGCTCAACGTGGCCCTGCCGTCGATCCGCGAGGACCTGGACATGTCGACCGGCATGCTCCAGTGGGTGATGAGCGCCTACGTACTCGGCTACGGCGGGTTCATGCTGCTGGGCGGCCGGGCCGCCGACCTGTTCGGACGCCGCCGGATGTTCGTCTTCTGGCTGGTGGTCTTCCTGCTCTTCTCCGGCCTCGGCGGGTTCGCCACCGAGGGCTGGATGCTGATCGTCGCCCGCTTCGTGACCGGTGTCGCCGCCGCGTTCATGACTCCGGCGGGCCTGTCCATCATCACCACGAGCTTCGACGAGGGCCCGCAGCGCAACAAGGCGCTGCTCGTCTACTCCGGCACCGCGGCCGGCGGCTTCTCGGTCGGCCTCGTCGTGGGCGGCCTGCTGACCGCCGTCGACTGGCGCTGGGTGTTCTTCGCGCCGGTCGTCCTCAGTCTTCTCATCCTGGTCGCGGCGATCGCGCTCATCCCCGGGTCGCCGCGCCCGGACCGCGCGGGCCAGGGCGTCGACCTGGCGGGCTCGATCAGCGTCACCGGCGGCATCCTGCTCCTCGTCTTCGGCGTCGAGCGTGCCGCGCACGTCTCCGCGGCCTCGACGATCGGCACCGTCGCGGCGAGCCTGGTGCTCTTCCTGGTCTTCGTCGCCGTCGAGCGCGGATCGTCCTCGCCGCTGGTGCGCCTGGGTCTCTTCCGCAAGGGTTCGCTTGTCCGCGCCAACCTGGCAGGTCTGCTCTTCGCCGCGGGCTTCTTCGGCTTCCAGTTCATCGCGGTGCTCTACCTGCAGGAGCTGCGCGGCTGGTCGACCCTGCAGACCAGCTTCGCCCTCATCGTCATCGGTGTGGACGCGGTCCTGTCCCCCACCCTCACTCCCCGGCTCGTGGCCAGGTTCGGCAACGCCCGGGTGATCTTCGGCGGTCTGCTTCTCGCCGCCCTGTCGTACGCGCTGTTCCTGCCGGTCGGCGCCGACTGGACGTACCTGGCGATGTTCCCGAGCCTGATCATTCTGGGCATGGCCTTCTCCCTGGCCTACGGGCCGCTGACCATCGTCGCCACCGACGGCATCGCCGAGGAGGAGCAGGGCGTCGCCGGCGGTCTGCTGTACACGTCCTTCCAGTTCGGCGCCGCGCTGGGCCTGTCCGCCGTCGCCGCGGTGAACATCGCGGCCACGGACGGCACCTCGCCGACGGCGCTCCTCGACGGCTACCGGGCCGCCCTGGTCGTACCGCTCGTCGCCGCCCTCGCCGCCGCCTTCGTCAGCGCCTTCGGCCTCCGCCGCCGGGCGGGGGCCGCGGACTCCGACGCCGGACCCGTCGGCCTTCCCCGTACGGCCGAGCGCGTCGACGCGTCACGGTAGTTCCTTCCGGCGACCACCGAATGCCGAATGGCGAATACCAATGCCAATGCCAATGCCGAAAGGAACGGACATGGCAACCCGCGTGGAATCCTTCTCGGAGATCGAGAACGAATTCAATGCCTACATCCAGGACATCGTCTACGCCACCATGATCACCGTGGACCGCGCGTCGCGCCCCAGGGCCCGCGTTCTGCTGCCCGTCTGGGAGGTGGTCGACGGAGAGCCGGTCGGCTGGCTCGCCGCCTACAGGACGCCCGTGAAGGTGGCACATCTGGCCAACAACCCGCACACCACCTACTCGTACTGGAACCCCCGCCAGAACGCCGTCTTCGTCGACAGCGTCTCGACCTGGGCGGAGGACCGGGAGAGCAGGGAGTACGCGTGGGACCTCTACCGCGAGGGGAGCCCCACCGGCGTCGGGTACGACCCCGCCGGATACTGGCGCGGCGGTCCCGAGGACCCCGGGTACCACGTCCTGCGCATCGAACCGTGGCGGGTGCAGGTGCTCCGCGGCTCGGATCTCAGCAGCCGAATCTGGACGCACGGGGCCCCGCGCTGAACAACGGGTTTGTCCCCACCGCCGTCGCCCCGCGAGGATGGCCGGGGACCCAACTGCCGAGCCGAGAGCGGAGCGACCGATGCCAGGAACCGTCACCCTCGACCGCCGCGAAGGACCGTACGGAGAGGTCGTCCTCCGCCGTCGCGACGAGCACTACGAGATCATCGCCAACGGGACCTTCCTGATGGACACCTCCGACGGGCGCTCCGAGCGGCTCCTGATCGACGCGGCGCAGGCCGCGCTCCCCGAGCGGTCCCGCCCCGGCGCGTCCGTCCTCATCGGCGGGCTCGGCGTCGGATTCTCGCTCGCCCACGCCGCCGCCGACCCCCGCTGGGGCCGGATCGTGGTCGTCGAGCGGGAGGAGGCGATCATCGACTGGCACCGCCAGGGGCCTCTCGCCTCGGTCTCCGGGGCCGCGCTCGCGGATTCCCGGACCGTGATCCTGCACACGGAGCTGGTGGACCATCTCCACACCTCCCCGGACACCTACGACGCCCTCTGTCTGGACATCGACAACGGGCCCGACTGGACGGTCACCGAGGACAACGAATCCCTGTACGCGGCCGAGGGTTTGGCGGCCTGCGCGGCCCGTCTGAACCCCGGCGGCGTGCTCGCCGTCTGGTCCGCCCGCCCCTCCGCCGATTTCGAAGGGTCCTTGCGGAATGCCGGATTCAGCGGGGTACGGACGGAAGAGATCCCCGTTGCCCGGGGCGTCCCCGACGTCGTTCACCTCGGCGTCCGTCCCGAGTAAGTCCTGGATAGCCGGGACGCCCGCGGTACCTCTAGGCTGCAGAGCCGACATCGGCGACGCGAGGCGGGGCAATGGAGCAGACACACACCACTCACCACGGTGCGGCGGCGACTCCGGGTGCCCAGCGCCGGGTGCTCGTGGTCGAGGACGACGCCACGATCGTGGAGGCGATCTCCGCTCGGCTGCGCGCCGAGGGCTTTCTCGTCCAGACCGCGACCGACGGCCCCGCGGCCGTCGACGCGGCCGAGGCATGGCAGCCGGACCTGATGGTCCTCGACGTGATGCTGCCCGGGTTCGACGGCCTGGAGGTGTGCCGCCGGGTCCAGGCCCAGCGCCCCGTCCCGGTCCTGATGCTGACCGCCCGCGACGACGAGACCGACATGCTGGTCGGCCTCGGCGTGGGCGCGGACGACTACATGACCAAGCCGTTCTCGATGCGGGAGCTGGCCGCCCGGGTGCACGTGCTGCTCCGCCGGGTGGAGCGGGCCGCGCTGGCGGCCGTGACCCCGCGCAGCGGCATCCTGCGCCTCGGCGAGCTGGAGATCGACCACGCGCAGCGCCGGGTCCGGGTGCGGTCCGAGGACGTGCACCTGACCCCGACCGAGTTCGACCTGCTGGTCTGCCTGGCGAGCACGCCGCGGGCGGTCCTCTCCCGCGAGCAGCTGCTCGCCGAGGTGTGGGACTGGGCGGACGCCTCGGGCACCCGCACCGTGGACAGCCACATCAAGGCGCTGCGCCGGAAGATCGGGGCCGAGCGGATCCGCACGGTCCATGGCGTCGGCTACGCGCTGGAGACCCCGGCGCTGTGAGCCGGCGGAGGCCCGGGTGGCCGAGGGAGCTGCGGGGGCCGGACGGCGAGGTGCGCCGGCCGCACCGGATCGCGATCTCGATCAAGACCAAGCTGGGCACGCTGGTCGTCGGGGCGGTCCTGCTGACCTCCGGGCTCGCGCTGGTGGCGATCCGTACGTCCACCGAGTTCCGGTACATCACGATCTTCGCGATGATCGCGACCCTGCTGATCACCCAGTTCGTGGCGCAGTCCCTGACGGCGCCGCTGGACGAGATGACCACGGTGGCCGGGACGATCTCGCGCGGGGACTTCACCCGGCGGGTGCGGGGCGCGGACCGGCGCGACGAGCTGGGCGACCTGGCGTCGACGATCAACCGCATGGCGGACGACCTGGAGGCGGTGGACCGGCACCGCAAGGAACTGGTCGCCAATGTGTCGCACGAGCTGCGGACCCCGATCGCCGCGCTCAGGGCCGTACTGGAGAACGTCGTGGACGGGGTCTCCGAGGCGGATCCGGAGACGATGCGGTCGGCGCTTAAGCAGACCGAGCGGCTGGGACGGCTGGTGGAGACGCTGCTTGACCTGTCGCGCCTTGACAACGGTGTCGTGGCGTTGCGGGCGAGCCGTTTCGAGGTCTGGCCGTACTTGTCCGGGGTTCTGCGCGAAGCGAACCTGGCCGCCTCGCAGCGCGGCCTCTCGTCCACCTCGGGCCTGCACAACCGCACGGACGTGCATCTGCATCTGGACGTGTCGCCGCCCGAGCTGGTGGCGCACGCGGACGCGGAGCGGCTGCACCAGGTGATGGCGAACCTCATCGACAACGCGGTGAAGCACTCGCCGCCGCACGGCCGCGTCACGGTCCGGGCCCGGCGCGGCCCGTACCCGGACTCCCTGGAGCTGGAGGTCGAGGACGAGGGTCCCGGCATCCCGGAGTCGGAGCGGCACAAGGTCTTCGAGCGGTTCAACCGGGGCACGGCCCCGCACCGGCAGGGCCCCGGGAGCGACGGCGGCACGGGGCTCGGCCTCGCGATCGCCCGCTGGGCGGTGGATCTGCACGGCGGCGGGATCGGGGTGGCCGAATCATCACGTGGCTGCCGCATCAGGGTCACTCTTCCGGGCAGCCTTCCACCAAGAGATTGACGTAGGGTTCGAACCGGAAGAGCCGGGTCCTGCGGCGAAGCCTCCGGTGGAGCCGGTTTACCGGGTGTACGTGAGGGAGACCTCCGTGCAAGTGAGCGGGACCTGGTCAGAGGTGCGGCCGAAGGGGGCCGCGCCTGCACTTCCCCGTACCCTCACACATGCGGAACCACGCTTGTTTCCCGCCATTCACGGCCCCGAAACACCCCGTCAAGTGTGACTTGCGCGACGTTGGCGCTCCCCGCCTGCACCTCTCGGCCGGACAGGCGTAGCCTTTATTTCCGCTGTCCATCACCTTGTGAAGCGGAAGAGGGCGGTTGCCGCCGTGTCGTCTCAGTCCCCCAGTACCCCGAGCTCCCCGACCGACCAGGACGGGCAGGGCAAGAGCCCCGCAGCCGCCTTCGGTGCCAATGAGTGGCTCGTCGACGAGATCTACCAGCAGTACCTCCAGGACCCGAATTCGGTCGATCGTGCCTGGTGGGACTTCTTCGCCGACTACAAGCCGGGAGCGTCGGAGACCCCGACCGCCCCGGCTTCCACCACGCCGAGCGCCCCTGCGGTGCCGCAGGCGGGCCCCGCACAGGCCGCGCCTGCCGCTCCCGCGGCCGTTCCGGCTCCCGCGCCCGCTCCGGTCGCGGCTCCGGCCCCCGCGGCGGCTCCGGCGCCCGTGAAGGCCGCCACGGCCCCTGCCGCGCCGGCCGCCGCGAAGCCGGCCGCCGCCACGCCTGCCCCGGCCAAGGCCGCTCCGGCCGCCGCCAAGCCCGCGGCCGAGGCCCCGGCCGGTCCCGAGCTGATCACGCTGCGCGGTCCCGCCGCCGCGGTCGCGAAGAACATGAACGCCTCGCTCGAGGTGCCGACGGCCACGTCCGTACGCGCCGTCCCGGTGAAGCTGCTCTTCGACAACCGGATCGTGATCAACAACCACCTGAAGCGCGCCCGGGGCGGGAAGATCTCCTTCACGCACCTCATCGGCTACGCGATGGTGCAGGCGATCAAGGCCATGCCGTCGATGAACTACTCCTTCGCGGAGAAGGACGGCAAGCCGACCCTGGTCAGGCCGGAGCACGTGAACTTCGGTCTCGCGATCGACCTGGTGAAGCCCAACGGCGACCGCCAGCTCGTCGTCGCGGGCATCAAGAAGGCCGAGACGCTCAACTTCTTCGAGTTCTGGCAGGCGTACGAGGACATCGTCAAGCGGGCCCGCGTGGGCAAGCTGACGATGGAGGACTTCACCGGCGTCACGGTCTCCCTGACCAACCCCGGCGGCCTCGGCACCGTCCACTCCGTCCCGCGTCTGATGCCCGGACAGTCGGTCATCATGGGCGTCGGCTCGATGGACTACCCGGCCGAGTTCCAGGGCACCTCGCAGGACACCCTGAACAAGCTGGGCATCTCGAAGGTCATGACCCTGACCTCGACGTACGACCACCGCGTCATCCAGGGCGCCGCCTCCGGCGAGTTCCTGCGCGTCGTGGCCAACTTCCTCCTCGGCGAGGAGGGCTTCTACGACGACATCTTCAAGGCCCTGCGCATCCCCTACGAGCCGGTCCGCTGGCTCAAGGACATCGACGCGTCGCACGACGACGACGTCACCAAGGCCGCGCGCGTCTTCGAGCTCATCCACTCCTACCGGGTCCGCGGCCACGTCATGGCCGACACCGACCCGCTGGAGTACAAGCAGCGCAAGCACCCCGACCTGGACATCACCGAGCACGGCCTCACCCTGTGGGACCTGGAGCGGGAGTTCGCGGTCGGCGGCTTCGCCGGCAAGTCGATGATGAAGCTCCGCGACATCCTCGGCGTGCTGCGCGACTCGTACTGCCGCACCACCGGCGTCGAGTTCATGCACATCCAGGACCCGAAGCAGCGCAAGTGGATCCAGGACCGCGTCGAGCGCCCGCACTCCCGCGTGGAGCGCGAGGAGCAGCTGCGGATCCTGCGCCGGCTGAACGCCGCGGAGGCCTTCGAGACCTTCCTGCAGACGAAGTACGTCGGCCAGAAGCGCTTCTCCCTGGAGGGCGGCGAGTCCGTCATCCCGCTGCTCGACGCGGTCATCGACTCGGCCGCCGAGTCGCGCCTCGACGAGGTCGTCATCGGCATGGCCCACCGCGGCCGGCTGAACGTCCTGGCGAACATCGTCGGCAAGTCGTACGCGCAGATCTTCCGCGAGTTCGAGGGCAACCTCGACCCGAAGTCGATGCACGGCTCCGGCGACGTCAAGTACCACCTGGGCGCCGAGGGCACCTTCACCGGCCTCGACGGCGAGCAGATCAAGGTCTCCCTCGCCGCGAACCCCTCGCACCTGGAGGCGGTCGACCCGGTCCTCGAAGGCATCGTCCGCGCCAAGCAGGACGTCATCAACAAGGGCGGCACGGACTTCACCGTCCTGCCCGTCGCCCTGCACGGCGACGCGGCCTTCGCCGGCCAGGGTGTCGTCGCCGAGACGCTGAACATGTCGCAGCTGCGCGGCTACCGCACCGGTGGCACGGTCCACATCGTCATCAACAACCAGGTCGGCTTCACCGCCGCCCCGGAGTCCTCGCGTTCCTCGATGTACGCGACCGACGTGGCCCGCATGATCGAGGCGCCGATCTTCCACGTGAACGGCGACGACCCGGAGGCCGTGGTCCGCGTCGCGCGGCTCGCCTTCGAGTTCCGCCAGACGTTCAACAAGGACGTCGTGATCGACCTCATCTGCTACCGCCGCCGCGGTCACAACGAGGGCGACAACCCGCAGTTCACCAACCCGCAGATGTACAACCTGATCGACAAGAAGCGTTCGGTGCGCAAGCTGTACACCGAGTCGCTCATCGGTCGCGGTGACATCACCCTCGAAGAGGCGGAGCAGGCGCTCCAGGACTTCCAGGGCCAGCTGGAGAAGGTGTTCGCGGAGGTCCGCGAGGCCACCAACGCCCCGGCGACGGCGACCGTGCCGGACGCCAAGGCGGCCTTCCCGGTCGGCGTCACCACCGCGGTCTCCGCCGAGGTCGTGAAGCGGATCGCCGAGTCGCAGGTCAGCGTCCCGGAGCGGATCACGGTCCACCCGCGTCTGATGCCGCAGATGCAGCGCCGCGCCGCCTCCGTCGAGGACGGCACGATCGACTGGGGCATGGGCGAGACCCTCGCCATCGGCTCGCTGCTGATGGAGGGCACCCCGGTCCGGCTGTCCGGCCAGGACTCCCGCCGCGGCACCTTCGGCCAGCGCCACGCGGTCCTGGTGGACCAGGAGACCGGCGAGGACTACACCCCGCTGCTCTACCTGGCCGAGGACCAGGCCCACTACAACGTCTACGACTCGCTGCTCAGCGAGTACGCGGCGATGGGCTTCGAGTACGGCTACTCGCTGGAGCGCCCGGACGCCCTGGTCATCTGGGAGGCCCAGTTCGGTGACTTCGTCAACGGCGCGCAGACCGTCGTCGACGAGTTCATCTCCTCGGCCGAGCAGAAGTGGGGCCAGACCTCCGGCGTCACGCTGCTCCTGCCGCACGGCTACGAGGGCCAGGGCCCGGACCACTCGTCCGCGCGCCCGGAGCGCTTCCTCCAGATGTGCGCCCAGGACAACATGACGGTCGCCATGCCGACGCTGCCGTCGAACTACTTCCACCTCCTGCGCTGGCAGGTCCACAACCCGCACCACAAGCCGCTCATCGTCTTCACCCCGAAGTCGATGCTGCGTCTGAAGGCCGCGGCGTCCAAGGCGGAGGAGTTCACCACCGGCGGCTTCCGCCCGGTGATCGGTGACGCGACGGCGAACCCGGCCGACGTCCGCAAGGTCGTCTTCTGCGCCGGCAAGGTCTACTACGACCTGGAGGCCGAGCGCCAGAAGCGCGGCGACACGGAGACCGCGCTCATCCGCCTCGAGCGTCTGTACCCGCTGCCGGGTGCCGAGCTCCAGGCCGAGATCGCCAAGTACCCGAACGCCGCGAAGTACATCTGGGCGCAGGAGGAGCCGGCGAACCAGGGTGCGTGGCCGTTCATCGCGCTCAACCTGATCGACCACCTGGACCTGGCGGTCGGCGCGGACATCCCGGCGGGCGAGCGCCTGCGCCGGATCTCGCGTCCGCACTCCTCGTCCCCGGCGGTCGGCTCGGCCAAGCGCCACCAGGCCGAGCAGCAGCAGCTGGTCAACGAGGTCTTCGACGCCTGATCGTCGTACCGCGTGAGGAGGCCCGGCGCCCCGAGGGGGTGCCGGGCCTCCGGCGTTCCGCCCCGCCGTGCGGCAGAAGCCGTGCGTCACGGCCGTGCGTCAGCGGCCGTGCGTCAGCGGCCGTGCGTCAGAGATTGGCCTCGAAGTCCCAGTACGGGCGGTTGCGCTGGCGGGCCGAGAGGGTGTGCGGGTGCTGGGCGCCGAGCGTCCTGGTGAGGGTGAGCAGGGCGTCCTCCTCCAGCTTCGTGGCCTCCTCGGTCTCGCGCAGTCCGCGCAGGTCGGTGGCGAGCGAGACCTGGCAGGAGAGGGTCAGCGGGTGCTCGTTGCCCATGACGTGGCGGGCCCGGCGCAGGGTGTCCCGGCTGAGTTCGGCGGCGTCGGACACGCGCCCGTTGAAGTTGCGGGCGGCCGTGGCGTTGAGGGCGCAGCCGAGGACCCAGGGGTGGTCGGGGCCGAGGGCGGCGGTGAGTCCGGCGAGCGCCGCCTCCAGCATGGTCATGGCCTCGGTGCGCTCACCGGCCGCCTGCATCACGAGGGCGGTGTTGGCGAGGACGCCGGTGGAGACGGGGTGGGCGGGTCCGAGCAGCGCGCGGTAGCCGGCCTCAGCCTCGTTGATGAGTTCGCGGGCCCGGTCGAGGTCACCGTGTTCGCGCAGGTAGTTGGCGTAGTTGGTGACCGCGGAGAGCGTGAGGTAGTGGCCGCGTCCCTGGGCCTGTTCGAGGTGCTCCAGGACCCCGGCCATGACGGCGCCGATGTCGTCCTTGAAGCCGCCTTCGCGGCGTCGGCAGAGGGCGAGCTGGCTGCGTGCGTAGAGGGTCTGCAGGTGCTGTGCGCCGAGGATCTTCACATGGAGGCGGACGTTGGCCTCCTGGCGGCCGAGCGCCTCGCGGTAGCGGCCGAGCAGCCGGAGGTCCTGGGCGACCGCGTTGTTGGAGTTGAGGGTGGAGGGGTGGTGGGGGCGGAGGATGTTCTCGCAGCGGGAGAGGGTGTCGGCGTCCTGCTCGTGCGCCTCCCGGTAGCGGCCGAGCATCCGCAGGACGACGCCGATGTTGTGGCGGGCGGCGAGGGTGAGCTGCTGGGTCTCGCCGAGGAGGGTCTGCGCCTCGGCGAGGAC
>NZ_LIPQ01000387.1:0-418 GCF_001418135.1 Streptomyces aureus | reverse complement strand
GCTCGCCGCTGCGGTCGCAGTAGCGCAGGCAGTTGAGGACGGTGGTCTGGATGCGCGGGTCGGTGCTGCGCAGTGCCCCGGAGGGCTCCAGGTGGGGCAGGAGCTCGGAGTAGCGGGGCCAGTTCCGGCTGTCCGTCGGGTTCCCGGGGTCGGCCTCGGCGAGCAGCGTACGGACGGCCTTGCGGTGGGCGTCACGGTGCTCGCCGTCGGTGAGGCGGGAGACGATGTCGTGCACCAGCCGGTGCATGTGGATCGACTCCTGCTGCGGTGCGGCCTCCTCGCTGGTGACGGGGCCGCGGGTCTCCCGGGTGAGCACCGAGTAGTTGACGAGGGTGTCGAGGGCCCGGGTCCAGGCGGGCAGGTCGGTGGCCATCCACCGCAGGTCCTCGGGGAGGGGGGCCTGCGGGTGGGCGCGGAC
>NZ_LIPQ01000386.1 GCF_001418135.1 Streptomyces aureus | reverse complement strand
CAGGGCCTCTTCTCGTTGCGCCGGAACCGGTCGCGCCCGCCCCGCCGCCCCTCGAACCGGCGCGCCCCGAAACCACCCCCTGATTGGTGCATCCGCGCGGGGGGTTTCCGGCATCCCCGTACGTACCTGTTTGTCTCCCTATGATCCGTCCCCATGTACCCCACATCTCTCGCCGCGGCGGTGCTCACGAGCGGGAACCGCACGATCGTGTACGTCGTCGGCGCCGTCGCCCTCGCCGCGCTGGTCGTCGCGCGGCTCCTCGTCCGCCAGGTGCTCAGGGCCGGTGAGGGCACCGAGAGGATGAAGGAGATCGCCGCCGCCGTGCAGGAGGGGGCCAACGCCTACCTCGCGCGGCAGCTGCGGACTCTCGCCGTCTTCGCGGTCGTCGTGTTCTTCCTGCTGATGACGCTGCCCGCGGACGACTGGTCGCAGCGCGCGGGACGCTCCCTGTTCTTCCTGGTCGGGGCGCTCTTCTCGGCGGTCACCGGGTACATCGGCATGCGGCTCGCCGTACGGGCCAACGTGCGGGTCGCCGCGGCCGCCCGGGAGGCCACGCCGGCCGAGGGCGAACCCGAGAAGAACCTGACCGACGTGGCCCACCGGGCCACCCGGATCGCGTTCCGTACCGGCGGGGTCGTCGGCATGTGCACGGTGGGCCTCGGACTGCTCGGGGCCGTGTGCGTCGTGCTCGTCTACGCCGCCGACGCGCCCAAGGTCCTGGAGGGATTCGGCCTCGGCGCCGCGCTCATCGCCATGTTCATGCGCGTGGGCGGCGGCATCTTCACCAAGGCCGCCGACGTCGGCGCCGACCTGGTCGGCAAGGTCGAGCAGGGCATCCCGGAGGACGACCCGCGCAACGCGGCCACCATCGCCGACAACGTGGGCGACAACGTCGGCGACTGCGCGGGCATGGCGGCCGACCTCTTCGAGTCGTACGCCGTCACCCTGGTCGCCGCGCTCATCCTCGGCAAGGCGGCCTTCGGCGATTACGGCCTGGCGTTTCCGCTGATCGTGCCCGCGATCGGCGTGATCACCGCGGTGATCGGCATCTTCGCCGTCTCCCCGCGGCGCTCCGACCGCGGCGGGATGAGCGCGATCAACCGCGGGTTCCTCGTCTCCGCCGTGATCTCGCTCGCCGGAGTCGCCGTCGCCGCCTTCGTGTACCTGCCCTCCTCCTACGCCGAGCTCGAGGGCGTCACCGAGCCGGGCATCCGCGACCACGCCGGTGATCCCCGGGTCCTCGCCCTGGTCGCCGTCGCCCTCGGCATCGTCCTCGCCGCGCTCATCCAGCAGCTCACCGGCTACTTCACGGAGACGAGCCGCCGGCCGGTCAGGGACGTCGGCAAGTCCTCGCTCACCGGCCCCGCGACCGTCGTCCTCGCGGGCGTGGCCCTGGGCATGGAGTCCGCCGTCTACACGGCGCTCCTGATCGGCCTCACCGTGTACGGGGCGTTCCTGCTCGGCGGTTCCTCGATCATGCTCGCGCTGTTCGCGGTCGCCCTCGCCGGTACGGGCCTGCTCACCACCGTCGGCGTGATCGTCGCCATGGACACCTTCGGCCCGGTCGCCGACAACGCCCAGGGCATCGCGGAGATGTCCGGGGACGTCCGGGGGGCGGGAGCCCAGGTCCTCACCGATCTGGACGCCGTCGGCAACACGACGAAGGCCATCACCAAGGGCATCGCCATCGCCACCGCGGTCCTCGCGGCCGCGGCACTGTTCGGCTCGTACCGGGACGCCATCGCCACCTCGGTCGCCGAGGTCGGCGCGAAGGCGAACGAGCTGACCCTCTCGATGGACATCTCCCAGCCCAACAACCTCTTCGGCCTGATCCTCGGCTCGGCCGTCGTGTTCCTCTTCTCGGGGCTCGCGATCAACGCCGTGTCGAGGTCGGCGGGATCGGTGGTCTACGAGGTGCGGCGGCAGTTCCGCGAGCACCCCGGGATCATGGACTTCACCGAGAAACCCGAGTACGGACGGGTCGTCGACATCTGCACCAAGGACGCGCTGCGCGAACTCGCCACGCCCGGGCTGCTCGCGGTGATGGCCCCGATCGCGGTCGGCTTCGCGCTGGGCGTCGGCGCGCTCGGCGCGTACCTCGCCGGAGCGATCGGCACGGGCGCCCTGATGGCCGTCTTCCTCGCCAACTCCGGTGGCGCCTGGGACAACGCGAAGAAGCTGGTCGAGGACGGGAACCACGGCGGCAAGGGCAGCGAGGCGCACGAGGCGACCGTCATCGGGGACACGGTCGGCGACCCGTTCAAGGACACGGCGGGACCGGCGATCAACCCCCTCCTGAAGGTGATGAACCTGGTCGCGCTGCTCATCGCCCCGGCGGTCGTCCGGTTCAGTTACGGGGGGGACGCCAGCGCCGGGCTCCGCGCGGCGGTCGCGGGGGTCGCGCTGGTCGTCGTCGTCGCCGCCGTATCGGTCTCCAAGAGGCGTTCCGTGACGGTGTCCTGACATGACGTCCGTACCGGCGTGGTACGTGGTGTCCGTCTCATTCCCGGGCGCGTCGGGGGCGCGTGAGAGTCCTCTCCCTTGGGTCAAAAGAC
The DNA here is from genome assembly GCF_001418135.1 of Streptomyces aureus. Taxonomy (GTDB): domain Bacteria; phylum Actinomycetota; class Actinomycetes; order Streptomycetales; family Streptomycetaceae; genus Streptomyces; species Streptomyces aureus_A. The sequence goes on along the minus strand of NZ_LIPQ01000386.1, from coordinate 7,400 downwards.
TGCAATACGGGACGAACCAGTCGCACGAAAGGTGGAAGTAGCCCGTTCGGCGTGTATGTTCCGGGGCCGAGAGCCTTGGAAGGGACCGATCCGGTGAACAAGAAGCTTGCGGCCGCACTGTCCGGCGGCGCGGTACTCGTGCTCGCGCTGTCCGGTTGCAGCGACGACGAGGGCAACAAGGTGGACGACTGGGCGAAGACGTTCTGCGACCAGGCCAAGCCCCAGATCCAGAAGCGGGCCGACGCCCACCAGATCATCATCTCGACGGCCGCGGACAGCAAGCCCGCCGACATCCAGGCCGCCGACTCGAAGGCGTTCCAGGACATCGCCGACGCCGACCGGGCGCTGGCCAAGGCCGTGGAGAGCGCCGGCGCCCCGCCCGTCGAGAACGGCGAGAAGGTCCAGCAGGACGCGATCAAGGAGCTCAACGCGACCGCGGTGGCCTACGAGGGCCTCAAGAAGCAGGTCGACGCGCTGGACCCGACGAACCAGCAGAAGTTCGCGGACGGCCTCCAGGGTGTCGCCGACGGCCTGACCAAGATCGAGAAGATGGACCAGAACGCCCTGTCCAAGCTGGAGGAGGGCGAGCTGGGCCAGGCGATGGCCAAGCAGCCCGGCTGCCAGAAGCCCACGGCCTCGACTCCGCCGAAGACCTCCGGCTCGGAGTCCCCGAAGCCCGGCTCCACCGCCTCCGGCTCCTCCGACAAGGCCTCGACGAAGCCGGCCAAGCCGACCTCGTCGGCCAAGACCGAGGAGTAGTCCCGCCCGGGGCCCCGGCCCGGTCCGTCCGGACCGCTCGGGGTCCTGCCGCCCGGTCCGTCCCGACCGTCCGGGCACCCCGCGCCCGGTCCGCCCGGTCCGTCGCGACCGTCCGGGTACCTCGCACCCGGTCCGCCCGGTCCGTCGCGACCGTCCGGGCACCTCGCACCCGGTCCGCCCGGTCCGTCCCGACCGTCCGGGCACCCCGCGCCCGGTCCGCCCGGTCCGCCCGGTCCGCCCCGGGCCCCGGGCCCCGACCCGGGCCGGGCATCCCGCCGGGACCGGTGGCCACGGCGGTCCCACACGCGCCGCCCGGTCGACTGCCGTCCTCGGCCAGGTCCGTGGACGCCCGCCGCCGGGTCGGCCGCCCGGTTGTCGGTGGCGGCGGTCACAATGGAGCGGTGAGTACGACCAGCCTGCCTCCCCGCCTCCCGGTGCCCGCGCACGCCGCCCGTCTGCGCGAGACGCTGCTCGCCGCCGACTTCACCGCCGACGGACTCCTCGACCTGCTCGGAGCCCCGGCCTACGCCGCGCTCGCCCGCAGCGAGACCGTGCCCGCGCTGCGCGCCACCCGCGGTGACTCCCCGCTGGAGACCCTCGTCCGGCTCTTCCTGCTCCAGCAGGGTGTCGGGCACGAGCGGGCCGCCGCCGCGCTCCCGCTCGACGAGGCCCTCGCCGACGGCTGGGTGGTCCGCGAGGACGGCACCGTGTCCGCCACCGTCGACATCCGGCCGTACGGCGGGCCCGACGGCGAGGACTGGTTCATCGTCTCCGACCTGGGCTGCGCCGTCGGCGGAGCCGGCGGGATCGGCAAGAAGGACGAGGGGGTCGTCCTCGGCGTCGGCGGTGCCTCCACCACCCTCGCCGGGATCACGGTCCGTACCCCGGTGTCCTCCGCGCTCGACCTCGGCACCGGCTCCGGCATCCAGGCCCTGCACGCCGCCCAGCACGCCACCCTGGTCACGGCCACCGACCTCAACCCGCGCGCCCTGGACTTCACGCGGCTCACCCTCGCGCTCTCGGGGGCCCGGGAGGCCGAGCTGCTGACCGGCTCGCTCTTCGAGCCGGTCGACGGTGACACGTACGACCTGATCGTCTCCAACCCGCCGTTCGTGATCTCCCCCGGCGCCCGGCTCACCTACCGGGACGGCGGGATGGGCGGTGACGATCTGTGCCGCACGCTCGTGCAGCAGGCGGGCGACCGGCTCAACGACGGCGGATTCGCCCAGTTCCTCGCCAACTGGCAGCACGTCGAGGGCGAGGAGTGGCAGGACCGGCTGCGGTCCTGGGTGCCCGCGGGCTGCGACGCCTGGATCGTGCAGCGCGAGGTCCAGGACATCACGCAGTACGCCGAGTTGTGGCTGCGCGACAGCGGAGACCACCGCGGCGACCCGGTCGCGTACGGCGAGGCGTACGGGCGCTGGCTCGACGAGTTCGAGGCCCGCAAGACGCGGGCGGTGGGCTTCGGCTGGATCACGATCCGGCGGAACGAGGCCGTGGCGTCCGGCGCCGTCGAGCCGTCGGTCGTCGTCGAGGAGTGGCCGCACCCCGTCGAGCAGCCCCTCGGCCCCACCGTCCTCGCCCACTTCGAGCGCCAGGACTACCTCCGCTCCCACGACGACGCGGCCCTCCTCGCCGACCGGTTCACGCTCGCGCCCGAGGTCGTGCAGGAGCAGGTCGGACTCCCCGGCGCCGAGGACCCGGAGCACGTCGTGCTCCGGCAGAACCGGGGGATGCGCCGCGCCACCCGGGTCGACCACGTCGGCGCCGGCTTCGCCGGTGTCTGCGACGGCACCCTCAGCGCGGGCCGCATCCTCGACGCGATCGGGCAGCTGATGGGCGAGGACCCGGTGATACTGCGGGACCGCACCCCGCAGGCCATCCGGCTGCTCGTGGAGGAGGGCTTCCTGCTGCCCGTCGGGGACGGCGCGCCGGCCGCGGACGGGGACGCCGCTTGATACGGATCGAGCTGGACGAGGCCTCGCTCGGAGCGACCCGGATCGCGATCGGCCCCCTGCGGGACGCGCCGACTTCCTGCTGCCCCGGCCGTTAGGCACGGTTCACCTCCCCGAGGAGCTCGCCGCGCTGCGGGCCACCGAACCGGAGTTCGTCCGTGCCCAGGTGGCCGTCCGCCACCTGGGCATGGCCGACGCGCCCTTCGAGCGGCCCTGTCTGAGGGACCCGGAGGCGGGCCTGCGCGGCGATCGCCGACGCGGCCTCCTGGGAGGGCGCGATCGAGCCGTACTGGCCGACCATGCGAGGCCTCGTCGAGGACGAAGTGCTCGTCCGTGCCAGGACGTTCGCGACCGAGGTGGCCACGCGCTGTTCACGGGCCCGGGGGTCTGGGGGGCGTTGGCGGCCGCCCGTAGTCGGACCGACCGAGCACGTCGACGCCGAGTACGCGCCCGGCGAGCGGCGTCTGGTCCTCGTGCCGCTGCTCTGCGCCGAGGGCTGCCGGCAAGCGCCGCACCACCGAACTCCTCGACCTGGTGGGCCTCCTGGGCCGGGGACGGAGCGCGTCGAGGGCTACCACCCACTCCATGGCCGAGGCGGACGGGCTCCGCGACCGGATCGCCGTCATCGCGGGCGGCCGGATCCGCGCCCTCGGCACCCCTCGACGCCTCAAGTCCCTCGTACGGGAACGGGATGTGCTGGAGAGCGAGGCGTACGGCGTCGACGACGAGCGGCGCGACCGGCTGCGCCGGGCGCGGGCCGCCGCGACCCTCGCCCTCACGTGAGACGTACGAGAACCCTCCCCCGACCTGCGAGAGGCACGGCACCCATGTTCCGTTTCCTCGGCACCGCGCGGCTCGTCGTCGTCGGCGGGGCGATCTCCTGCCGGGCCCTCGTCAACGGGACGACCCCGCCGATGTTCATCGGAACCCTGCTGGTCGGGCAGCTCCTCCAGGTCTTCTTCCTCGTCTTTCCCGGGCGTGAACCGGGGGATGCCCACGACCGTTTCCACCTCGTCGGCAACGCCGTCCTCGCGGCTTCCGCCTCCGGCGTGTGCGGCGGCACGACGGCCGTGGCCGACGGGCGCCGGTACGGCACGCTCGGCGCGGTCCTGCTCGTCGCGGCCTTCGAGCGGGGCAGCCGGCGCCGGGCCACCCTCGACACGATGTGACAGAAGAGACGGGGAGAGACGGCAGAGAGGGCCGGGAAGTGCGAGAAGTGACGAGTGGGTCACTACCGGCCATCTTCGTGAAACCGTACGCGATGCTCCGCGTCGTTCACCCGGAATTCGCACCCACGACGCCGGGAGGTGTCAGCCTCGGCTGCGGGAGACCAACACCGCACGTGAACTGAACGGGGTACGGGCATGGAGAGCGGGCCGGCGATCTTCGCGGGGGCGGCGTTCACGCTGTTCGGAGGCGCGCTGCTGCTGTGGACCACCGTGCGGGCACTGCACGGCGAGCCCGTCGCCCACGGGGTGGCCCCGCGTGCCGCCGTCGCGCTGACGGGCCTCTTCGGTGCCGCCTTCCTCGTCCTCGGCGTCTGGTGCTTCGGTCGCCTCTGACCCCTCCCCGATCCTCTCCTGATCCTGTCGCGCCCCGCCCGACCGGGAGTCCGGGCGGCAGGAATGCCAGGACTCGGGTTACCGTTCGAGTGGCCGTTGCGGGCTTTCGCCGTTTGACACGGGGGCGGGTTGTACCGTCACACTCCGCAGCGACGGGAGCGTCACCGTCCGTGCCGCTGCCGTGCGTGCCAGCACCGTACGTGCCAGAGAGTGTCGATCCGGAGAGAAGAGCGAAGTTGTCCCCGACCAGCGAAGCCGCACACGGCGGCCGCCGACTCGTCATCGTCGAGTCGCCTGCCAAGGCGAAGACGATCAAGGGCTACCTCGGCCCCGGCTACGTCGTCGAGGCGAGCGTCGGGCACATCCGAGACCTCCCCAGCGGCGCCGCGGAGGTGCCCGAGAAGTACACCGGCGAGGTGCGCCGCCTCGGCGTCGACGTCGAGCACGACTTCCAGCCCATCTATGTCGTCAACGCCGACAAGAAGGCGCAGGTCAGGAAGCTGAAGGAGCTCCTCGCCGAATCCGACGAGCTCTTCCTCGCCACCGATGAGGACCGCGAGGGCGAGGCCATCGCGTGGCACCTCCAGGAAGTCCTGAAGCCCAAGGTCCCGGTCCACCGGATGGTCTTCCACGAGATCACCAAGGACGCGATCCGCGAGGCCGTCGCCAACCCGCGCGAGCTGAACCAGCGCATGGTCGACGCCCAGGAGACCCGCCGGATCCTCGACCGCCTGTACGGCTACGAGGTCTCGCCGGTCCTGTGGAAGAAGGTCATGCCGAAGCTGTCGGCGGGCCGCGTCCAGTCGGTGGCCACCCGTCTCGTCGTCGAGCGGGAGCGCGAGCGCATCGCCTTCCGTTCCGCCGAGTACTGGGACCTCACCGGCACCTTCGCCACCGGCCGCACCGGTGACGCCTCCGACCCGTCGCAGCTGGTCGCGCGCCTCGCGGCGGTCGACGGCAAGCGGGTCGCGCAGGGCCGTGACTTCGGCGCCGACGGCCGGCTGAAGAGCGAGAGCGTCCTCCACCTGGACGAGACGAACGCCCGCGCGCTGGCCGCCGCGCTCGCCGACACCGCGTTCGCGGTGCGCTCGGTCGAGTCGAAGCCGTACCGCCGCTCCCCGTACGCGCCCTTCCGCACCACCACCCTCCAGCAGGAGGCGAGCCGCAAACTGGGCTTCGGTGCGAAGGCGACCATGCAGGTGGCGCAGAAGCTGTACGAGAACGGCTTCATCACCTACATGCGTACGGACTCCACGATCCTTTCCGACACCGCCGTCTCGGCGGCGCGGGCGCAGGTCACGCAGCTCTACGGCGCCGACTACCTGCCGGAGAAGCCGCGCGTCTACGCGGGCAAGGTCAAGAACGCGCAGGAGGCGCACGAGGCGATTCGCCCTTCGGGTGATCGTTTCCGCACCCCCGCGGAGACCGGTCTGACCGGCGACCAGTTCCGGCTGTACGAGCTCATCTGGAAGCGGACCGTCGCCTCCCAGATGAAGGACGCCACCGGAAACTCGGTCACCGTGAAGATCGGCGGCCGGGCCGCCGACGGCCGGGACGCCGAGTTCAGCGCCTCCGGCAAGACGATCACCTTCCACGGCTTCATGAAGGCGTACGTCGAAGGCGCCGACGACCCGAACGCGGAGCTCGACGACCGCGAGCGGCGTCTGCCGCAGGTCGCCGAGGGCGACGCGCTGACCGCCGACGAGATCACCGTGGACGGCCACGCGACCAAGCCGCCCGCCCGCTACACCGAGGCCTCGCTGGTCAAGGAGCTGGAAGAGCGCGAGATCGGCCGCCCGTCGACGTACGCGTCGATCATCGGCACGATCCTCGACCGCGGCTACGTCTTCAAGAAGGGCACGGCCCTCGTGCCGTCCTTCCTGAGCTTCGCCGTCGTCAACCTCTTGGAGAAGCACTTCGGGCGGCTCGTCGACTACGACTTCACCGCCCGGATGGAGGACGACCTCGACCGCATCGCCCGCGGCGAGGCCCAGTCCGTGCCGTGGCTGAAGCGTTTCTACTTCGGCGAGGGCGAGGCCGGTACGGCCGCCTCCGGCGGTGCCGCGGACGCCGGCAACGGCGACGGGGACCACCTCGGCGGCCTCAAGGAACTCGTCACCGACCTCGGTGCGATCGACGCCCGCGAGATCTCCTCCTTCCCGGTCGGCAACGACATCGTGCTCCGCGTCGGCCGCTACGGCCCCTACGTCGAGCGCGGCGAGAAGGAGGCCGAGGGCCATCAGCGCGCCGACGTCCCCGAGGAACTCGCACCCGACGAGCTGACCGTCGAGCTCGCCGAGGAGCTGCTCGCCAAGCCGAGCGGCGACTTCGAGCTGGGCGCCGACCCGGTCAGCGGCAACCAGATCGTCGCGAAGGACGGCCGCTACGGCCCGTACGTCACGGAGATCCTGCCCGAGGGCACCCCGAAGACCGGCAAGAACGCGGTGAAGCCGCGCACGGCCTCCCTCTTCAAGTCGATGTCCCTCGACACCGTCACCCTGGAGGACGCGCTCCGGCTGATGTCCCTGCCCAGGGTCGTCGGCGCGGACGCCGAGGGCGTCGAGATCACCGCGCAGAACGGCCGCTACGGCCCGTACCTGAAGAAGGGAACGGACTCGCGGTCGCTCACCGAGGAGGAGCAGCTCTTCACGATCACCCTCGAAGAGGCGCTCGCGATCTACGCCCAGCCGAAGCAGCGGGGCCGGGCCGCGGCCAAGCCGCCGCTGAAGGAGCTGGGCACCGACCCGGTCAGCGAGAAGCCCGTGGTCGTCAAGGACGGCCGCTTCGGCCCGTACGTGACGGACGGCGAGACCAACGCCACCCTGCGGACCGGCGACAGCGTGGAGGAGATCACGCCGGAGCGCGGTTACGAGCTGCTCGCGGAGAAGCGGGCCAAGGGACCGGCGAAGAAGGCCGCCAAGAAGGCCCCGGCCAAGAAGGCGACCACCGCGAAGAAGACCGCCACCAAGGCCGCGGCGAAGAAGACCACGACGGCCGCGAAGAAGACGGCCGCGAAGAAGACGACGACGGCCAAGAAGACGACCGCCGCGAAGAAGACGGCGGCGGCGAAGCCGGAGTAGCCGACCCGGGAACGAACGGTTCCGGCGGGGGTGGAGGCAGCTGC
>NZ_LIPQ01000385.1 GCF_001418135.1 Streptomyces aureus | reverse complement strand
CCTCGTCCGCGCGGACGAGGGCCGTGACCGATTCGAGGAAGGCGGGCAGCGGGAGCTCGGGAAGGGCCAGGCGCCGCGCGGAGCGGGCGAACCGCTCGCCGTTGGCCTCCGGACGGAACGTCCAGACCGATCCGTCCGCGTGCCGGTAGGCCTTCATCCCCTCGAAGATCTCCTGCGCGTAGTGCAGGACCGCGGCCCCCGGGTGCATGGGGATCGGGGCGAACGGAACCACCACCGCGTCGTTCCACCCGCGGTCCGCCGTCCACACCGCGCGGGCCATGTGATCGGTGAAGTACTGGCCGAACTTGGGGTCGGTGAGGATCTCGGCGCGCCGCTCGGCACTCGTGGGAGCGGGATTGGGCTGAAGCGTGAACCGCAGACTCATCGCGGGGGACCTCTCGGTGGGCGCTCGGTAACGGCGCGTGCGTACTCCATGATGACTGACGGCTCGGGCACCGTAACGACCGACTGCCCGACCACGCAAGAGAGTTGGGACGCGGCGGAAGGCGATGCCCAAGGCGCCGGGGGCGGGGGTCACCGGTGCCGTCCTCGCCGGGATCGAGGTGCCGCGCACCTCGCCGGTACCCGACGACGACCGAGCGGGGACCCCCGCCACCCACGTCAGGCCCGCTGCTCCCGCTCTCGCTCCCACGCCTCCGCGAACATCTCGTGCAGCGGGGCCGTCGGCAGCAACCGTACGAACGGGGAGCGGAGCTGGTTGCCCCACATCGGGCGCACCCGGTGGCTCGCCAGCTTCACCTTCTCCAGGGGGAGGTGCGGGGACTTCAGCTCGGTCCACTCGCCGGGCAGGAACAGGGTCCGGCCCGCCCGCGCCCGCTTGGCCTCGATGACCACGCCGGTGGCGAGGAGTTCCGCCCGGACCTCCGCGTGCCGCTTGGTCGTCCAGCCGTTCCACCTGCGTACGTTCCGGTCGGTGGGGGCGGCCAGCGTCGCGAGCTGGAGGTACAGGGCGGCAGCGTCGGTCCCGGCGCCGAACTCGTCGGCCACGCGCGCGACCAGCTCCGGGCAGGACTGCCGGGGATCCGCCTCGTACACGCCGTCCGGAACGGCTCCGGAGCCGGCCCGCAGCATCATCCGGTCGAGTCCGCCGCCGGCGAGCAGCGGTGCCACCCGGTCCAGTTCCTCCCCGAGGTCGGTGGTCCCGCGGACCCGGCGCCACACTTCGGGGTCGGCGGCCTCGGCGGGCCGCAGGAAGGCGTTGCCGCCGGGTGCGCACACCACCAGGGGGCCGGAGTCGTACGCCGTCATGGCCGGCATCTCGCCCTCCTCCTTCCGGCGGTCGAGGGACACGGGCAGCGTCGCGGGCCCGAACCGCTCGGCGATCCGCGCCGAGGTGTCCTGGACCCGCCCGCCGGGCAGCTCGACGAGGAGCTCCGGACGGTTCAGCTCGGCCCGCAGCCGCTCGTGGAGGGCCGTCGCGCCGGCCGTCGCGGGGTCGCCGACGGGCCGGTCGGTCCACGCCCAGACCAGTGCGCTCGCGATCTGCTCGATCGCGAGGCCGACCGGGGTGCCGTAGGGCAGCTCGGGTCCCGCCGGAGGCAGGGCCCTCACCTCCACGCCCAGGCCGTACCGGGGCGCCGCGAGGTCCCAGCCGACCGCGGGTACCGTCGTGTCCTCGGCGGCCTCGTAGCCGCCCGCGAGGCGTCGTGCCCACACCTCGGAGAGGCCGAGGTCGGCCTCCAGGCTGTCGGCCGCCTCGTCGTGCACGGCGGGCAGCCCGCCGATCCGCTGCCGCCACACGTCCGCCATCCGCTCCACGGCCGCGTCGACGCCGCCGGGCCGCCACAGCTCGGCCGGGTCGTCGGGCAGCGCGGCCGCGAGGACGGCCCTCCGGCCGGCTCCGCCGAGACGCGCGCGGAGCTTCTCGTAGGCCTCGGCCGTCATCGGGCTGGCCTTGTACGGCGCCTTGCGTGCGAGGGCGCGGCCCTCGTCCCGGTCGGCGCGGCCGACGAGACCGGCGACCACGAGCCGGGCCACGGGGCGGCGTACGCCCGTCAGCGCGGCGAACCGCGCCGCGGCCGACTCCGGTACGGGGAGGGGGCCATGGGCGTCGATCGCCGCGAGGAGGGCCCGCAGCCGGGCCGCGTCGTCCCGGTCCACCCGGACGAGCCGGGCGTCGGCGACCGCCGCCGGCACGGGGTCGTCGTCCGTCGCGCCGCTGGCGGGGGCGACGAACCAGCAGGCCTGCCCGGCGTCCCACCGCGCGGCGGACGCCACGGCGGTCCCGCCCTGCCTCAGCCCGTCCAGGGGCCCCGCCCCGGGCGTGCGGCCGACCCACCACCGGCCGCCCTCGCGGGCGAACGGCTGGTCGGCCCAGGTCTCCAGGAGCGCGCGCAGGGCGGCCCGCTCCGGGTCCGGGGTCGGTGCGACCGCCGCGCGCCAGGCGACGGCGTCGATCGCGCCGAGCAGCTGCGACCAGTCGTGCGGCAGGGCGGGCGGGGAGAGCCGCCGGACCTCCTCCACGATCGTCCCGGCCAGGCAGGCGCCGTCGGCGGCGAGCGCGCTGAGGGTCGCGGGCTGGGCGACGTCCCGGCTCCGCCGCCAGGTGTCGTCCTTCCCGTCCACGACGAGACCGCACAGCGCGGGCATCAGCTCGGTGTCCGGCACCGCGCGGCTCGGCAGGACGGGCGGCGCCTCGGCGAGCAGGGTGACGCGCCGGTGCAGGGCGCGCCGCCGCCGCTCCACGCGGGCGGCGCGCTCGGCCACCGCGACGACGGCCTCGACCAGGACCGGGGCGGTGAGTTCGGGCAACTCCCGTGCCACGGCGGCACGCAGCGCCTCCGCGCCGTCGAGGGCGGCGGCCAGGAGGGTGTCGGCCGTCGTCTGTTCCACGGTCCGCAGCGCCTTGGAACCGGCTGTGTCCCGGGTCCGCAGCAGGTACCAGAAGGCGGGCGGCAGGGCCACGCCGTGGGACGCGGTGGCGCGGCGGACCGGCTTCACGCGCGGATGGGTGGGCGAGTGGTGGCCGTCCAGCTCCCACAGCAGGACGCCGTCGGCGGCGTACGCGCGCACGCCCGTGCGGGTCTGCGCCTCGGCGAGGACGACGTCCTCCACGGCGCCCTCCGGCGCCGCCCAGAGTCCCCAGGGCTCCTGTCCGGGCCGGTCGATGTCGAAGCGGGCCTTGCGGCCGTCGATGCTCTCCAGGAGGTAGTGGTCCGGCGCGTTGTCGCGGTAGCGGGTGCGGTACAGCACCCGGGTGCCGACGAGTCCGTCCCGGCTGCCCAGCGGGGAATCGGTCATGCCGGCGGGCAGCGGCGCGAGGTGCAGCGCCTCACTGGCCAGGGTCTTGTCCGCCTCGGACGGCTCCAGGGCCGGATCGGTGCTCGCGAGGCGGCCCGGGAAGTCGGGCAGCGGCGTCGCGCCCTGCCGCTCGCCGGTGACCGGGTCGACGACCTCCCACGGCCGTCGCCCGTAGACGGCGTTGGTCCAGATCCGGGTGCCGTCGCCGAGCTGCAGCTCCTCCCGGTCGATGCCCTCCGTGCCGCCGGGCCGGGTCACCCGGAGGCCGCCGTGCCGCCCGCCTCCGTCGGCGGTCTCGAACTGGAAGCCGTACGCCCCGTCCAGGCTGCCGCCGAAGGGCACCAGGCCGCCCTGCTCCTCCGGGGTGAACGGCTCCTCGGGGCGGTCGGCCCAGACGGCGGTGTCGCAGTAGTACGGGCTCGGCTTGAGGCTCCAGCTGACGAGGAACGAACCACCGACGTAGTGGACGGCGAACATGGTCGCGTCCTCCGGCACCGTGAACCGGCAGGAGCCGCGCACCCCGTCCGGGGCGACGGCGACGGCGCGGTCGCGCCCGAAGACGGTGAGCACGGGCCAGGTGCTGGTCACCCCGGCCACGCCGGGGAGTCCGGCGGCACCGATCGCGTCGACCGCGCTGAGCTCGTCGGCCGCACGGAGCCCGTCGGCCGCGGCGAGCGGGGCGGCCCCGGCGAGCGGTTCGGTTGCGGTGAGCGGGGCGGCCGCGCCTTCCGTCTCCGGCTTTCCGGCCGCGTCGACGCCGTCGGCCGCGAACTCCTCGTACACGGCCTCGAGCGCGGGCCAGGCGAGTTCCTCCGGCAGGCCGGCCGCGAGCGAGCGCCGCAGCGCGCCGCCGGCGGACGCGCCCGCGAGGGCGTCGCCGATCCCGCCGAGCGCCGTCACCGTCGGCCGGTCGAGGAGGGTCTCCAGCTCGGCGACGGACTCCTCGGCGCCCGCCATGCCGCCGCCCCCGACGACGTCGACGAGCTTGCCGACCCGTACGGCTACCTCGTGGGCGATGCCCTCGTTGCCGGGGAGCATTGTCACGGCCGATCCGGGCTTGCGGGCGGGTGCTCCGTACCAGTTTGGCTTCAGACGGGCGTGCACGGTGCCTTCGAGGCGCGGGCCGAACACGGGGTCGGCGGCGAGGGCGGTGAGGTCCCGCCGGGACCGCTCGCCCCAGAAGCGCATCCGGGTCTCGGGGCCGGGGTCGACGACGGTGACCCCGGCGGCCAGGCAGGCGTCCAGGACGTCGGCGTCGAAGCCCTGGTAGTGGTGGCGGGTGGTGTGCACGGTCACGGCGTCGCCCGCGGCCCGCAGCCGCGGCCCGAGCCTGCCCACGAGGTCGAGGAACTCGGACGGCAGCTGCTGGCGCGTGACTCCGCCGCCGGACGCGCGCGTGTACTGGTACATGTGGACGAAGTGGCCGACCCAGTGGTGCAGTCCGCCCTCCGGGACGAGCCGTCCGGCTTCCATCGCCTCCGTGGCGCCGCACCCGATCAGCACCCGCAGCCAGGCCCCGCCGTCGGTGACGCTCTCGGGGAAGACCTCGACGAGTCCGGCGGCGATCCCGTCCGTCGGCGGGTGAGCCGTCAGGACCGGCTCGGCGCCGACGAGAAGGGCGTCCGGCACGGACTTCTTCCGGGTGACCGACAGAATCTCGCCGACCACGCGCGCGACCTCGTCGTCCCCGTGCCCGGCGGCCTTGGCGGAGGCCCGGACGCGGCGCACGAGGTCGGCCGGGAGATCGGCCTTCGACCCGGCCCAGGCGGTCAGGAACGCACCGAGCGCGGCATACGCCTCGACGGGTGCGAGCGATTCGGCGAGGAACTTCTGGTGTGCCCCGAACTCCTTGGCGGGCATGGCCCCGCCACGGGCGAACAACAGCCCGTTGGCGCGCCGGTAGGCCGGGTCCACGGCCAGCCCGTGCTCGGCCTCGGCGGCCCGCGCGGCCACGTAGGCCCGGCCGCCGGGGCGGCTCCCGTATCCGATCAGCCGATGCCCGACGGTGTCCCAGAACCACGGCAGGTGCGCGATGGGCAGCTGCCGCGCCCGCCACGCCATGGCGTCGACGAACGCGCCGGGCTTCGTCCACGACCGGTTCAGCTCGGCCCCCATGGCCTCGTTGAGGTCGCGGGCCGCCGCGGCGGCGTCCGGGTCGTGGGCGGCGACCCAGTCGGCGTACGTGGTCGAGACGTGCGTGCTGCCCTTGGCGGGTACCAGGGCTTCGAGCGAGGCGATCATGACTGGATCGTCGCACGCACCACTGACAGGCCCGAAGCAGCGGGGTGTTCACCGCCGGAACGGGGGTGGACCTTCGCACGTCCCCACCGGGACGGGGGCGCACCTCCGAAAGTCCCCACCGGAACGGGTGCACCACCGAACCGGCTCCCGCGGGAGCAGCCTCACCGACCGCCCGCCCCCTCCGGCCCGCCGCACAGCCAGTGACCGCCCGTGGTGGTCCAGCCGGTCAGCCGGCGCGTGCGGCCGGTTCGGTGGAGGGTTCGGCGGCGTTTCCCCCAGGGGTGGGAGACGTTCGTTCTGGGAGCGCTCTCAGAGGGTGGGGGCTACAGATATCCTGATCCGCACAGGAACGCACACCGCACGCGGACACCCAGCCCCACCCACGCAGCCGAGGAGCGCACGCCTTGCCCGAGCAGACCACGGGACCCCGCCCCACGCTGGAAGCCGTCGCCGCCCGCGCCGGCGTCTCCCGCGCCACGGCCTCGCGGGTCGTCAACGGGGGCGCGGGCGTACGGCCTCCGCTGGTCGAGAAGGTACGCAGGGCGGTCGACGAGCTCGGTTACGTGCCCAATCACGCGGCCCGCACGCTGGTCACCCGGCGCAACGGCGCGGTGGCGGTGATCATCGCGGAGCCCGAGTTCCGGATCTTCTCGGACCCGTTCTTCGAGCAGCAGGTACGGGGCATCAGCCGGGAGCTGACCGCGCACGACGCCCAGCTGGTGCTGCTGTGGGTGGAGGGTCCGGGGGATCACGACCGGATCGCCCGCTATCTCGGGGGCGGGCACGTCGACGGCGCGCTGGCCTTCTCGCTGCACAACGACGACGCGCTGCCGGCCGTCATCGACCGGACCCGCATCCCGGTGGTGTACGGCGGGCGGCCGGCTCCCGGGACGAGTCCGGCCGTGCCGTTCGTCGACTGCGACAACCGCGGGGGCGCCCGTGAGGCGGTGCGGCACCTGGTGGATCTCGGCCGCCGGAACATCGCCCACATCTCCGGTCCGGACGACCAGACGTCCGCGATCGACCGCCTCCACGGCTATCGCGACGTTCTGATCGACGCCGATCCCACCCTGCTGTCCCGGGGCGACTTCACCGAGGAGAGCGGCGCCCGTGCGATGGCGGAGCTGCTCGACCGGCGGCCCGACGTCGACGCCGTGTTCGTGGCCAACGACCTGATGGCCTCGGGTGCGTTGCTGACGCTGCGCGAGCGTGGCGTGCGGGTGCCGGAGGACGTGGCGGTCGTCGGCTTCGACGACATGGCCTCGGTGGTGCGCAGGACGTCCCCTTCCCTGACCACCGTGCACCAGGACATCGAGGACATGGGCCGGCTGATGGTGAAGCTCCTGATGCGACTGCTCGACGGGACCGGGCCCGCGTCCCCCGCGTCCGTCATCACCCCGACGTCGCTCGTGCTCCGCGACTCGGCCTGAACCGGAGGACGGGGAGCGCGGGAGCGCACGGGACGGCGGGCCGGGTGAGGAGGAACCCGGCCCGCCGTTCCGTTCTCCGAGGAACTCGGACGGTCAGTCGTACGGGATGACCACCACCGACCGGTCCGTGCCCGTCTGGACGCGCGAGTCGCCGTTGCCGATCGCGCTCCAGACCTCCAGGCGCACCGTGCCGCCCGTCAGGTTGCCGAGGGTTCCGGTGGCGGACTTGAGGCCGCGGGACTGGGCGTACTCCTCCCAGCCGGTCACCGGGTCGGTGGCGAAGTAGTGGTACGTCTCCGTCCGTTCGAAGGTGCCGTCACCGGTGAGGTCGTAGCTGATCCGGGCCTGCTGGCCGAGGCCGACGGCCGTGCCGGCGTCGATCTGGAGGCGGAAGGCGGTGGAACCGCCCGCCCTCAGGGTGCCGTTGACTCCCCTGGCCGTGTAGACGACCGGCCGGTTGGGGGTGCCGTCGTAGTTGCCGCCCTGGGCGGAGAGGACGGTGTCACTGCCCGCCGTGGCTCCGGTGGCCGTGGTGAGCGCGCCGCCCGTGCGGAGCTGGAAGGTGTTGCCGGTGGACGGCCCCGGGCCCGGGTCGGGATCGGTACCGCCCGCCCCCGTGCCGGTGGCGGTGGAACGTGCGGGCACGGAGAGGGACTTGCCGTCGGAGAAGGTGACGGTACGGGCGGTGGCGCCGTGGTTGTGGGCGACGTACGTCCGCGTGCTGCCCTTGGTGAGGACGGCGGAGGTGGGGATGGATCCGGTGACCGTCGCGTCGGGGGCGCCGAGCGTGTCGAGTGCGGTGAGCCAGTGGTAGGTGTGGGCCTTGGACTCCCCCGCCTCCGGGGTGTATCCGGCATGGCCCGCGTCCCACTTGGCCTTGGCCGCGGCCGGGTCGGCGAAGGACTGGAACTCCCAGAGGATGTCGCGCCATTCGACGGCGGGGCCGGGGTTCTCCCGTTCCATCTCGGCGATGTTGCGGCGGACGGCGTCCTTGTGGCCGCCGAGGTGGAGTGAACCACCGGTCACCGGGAGGACGTTGATGCCGTGGATCTCCTCGGGGTTGGCGGTCCACCAGGTGGCGTAGGCGGCTCCGCTGCCCCAGACCATGCCGGCGGTGTCGTGCTGGAAGGCGCCGGGGAAGACCTGCTGGTCGGCGTCGAACCAGTACTGGGCGATGGCCTCTCCCTCGGTGGTCAGCAAGTACGTCCCGAGGTCGCGGAGTTGGGTGTTGCCGGTGGCGGAGCCCCAGAGGACGAGTGCGGCACTGAGGTTGGTCGACTCGGAGGAGGACTCCTGGTTGTTGCCGGCGGCGAAGCCCTGATGTCCGCTGGCCCAGCTGTGTCCGGCGTACACGTCGAAGCCGCGGAGGAACGGGAAGGCGGTGTCGGTGCGGCTGGGGTTGGCGGTGTCGCGGACCAGGGTCTTCACCATCGCACCCCAGGCGGAGTCCGCGGCCCAGCCCGCGTCGTACTGGGCGACGATCGCGGCGGCGTACACGTAGTAGCCGTAGTGGAAGTGGTGGTCGTTGAGTTCGGTGTCGCTGCCGTACGAGGCGGGGTAGCCGGTGAGGGTCTTCCAGGCCGTGTCGTACGAGAACTCGTTGGCGCCGCCGGCCGTGAACCAGTCCTGGAGCCGGCCCTTGATCTGGCCGAGGAGCTTGTCGCGGAGCGCGGTCTCGCCGATCTGGTCGGCGAGCGGCACCAGTTGGGCGAGCTTGCCGAGGGCCTTGCCGGTCCAGTAGGTGTCGACGGCCCCGGAGAACGGGTCGGCGGAGTTCGCGACCTCGTTCAGATAGCCGCGCAGGCGGGCGGTGTCGACGCCGCTGCCGCCCGGCAGTCCGGGCAGGGTGGCGGCCGCCTTCTGGCTGGTGGTGAACGAGGCCGACTCCCGGACCTTCATGGTGCCGCGGGGTGACACGTAGGTGTACGGGGTGAGCGGGTCGGTGGTGTGCAGCCACTGGTGGCGGTAGAGCGCCTGGAGGGTGCCGCGCTCGGTGCCCTCCTTCGCCTCGGTGGTGAGGGCGTAGGTGGCGCGGACGGTGCCGGCGTCGTAGCTCCAGTTCACGGTGGATCCGGTGACGAAGCTGTAGGCGTACTTGCGGTAGGTGGCGAGCGCGTCGGTGGAGGGCAGGACGGCGACGGAGAAGTAGTCCTTGCCGCCGAGCCCCGCGGTGACGCTGGAGCCGGAGACGGTCCAGTCGGTGCCGCTGGGTGCGAAGAGCGCGTAGTGGTGCCCCGCGACGGTGATGCCGAGGACGTTGCCCTGGTCGGCGAAGACGGCGGGCGTGCCGGCGGTGGTGATCCTGGCGTCGCCGCCGGTGCCCTTGGCGTACACGAAGGGCATGCCGTGGCCGATGGTGGTGCGCAGGGTGCGGGCGCCGTCGGACCAGTAGGGGGTGACGGTCCAGTCGGACCAGGCGTCGGCCTTGGTGTCGGGCGAGTTGAGCCCGGTGAGGCCGAGGGTGAGGTCGGCCTTGTGGGCGAACTCGTACTGGCGCCCGTCGCCGACGACGGCGGGGGTGGTCGGGTAGCCGAGCTCCAGGCCGCCGGCGACGGCCTGGTAGGTGAGCGGGTGGCCGTACATGGGAGTGGAGTACGGGTTGTCCCCGTAGCGCTGGAAGGCGAGGGAGGACCACCAGTCGTTGGTGGGGACCGGCTTGCCCTGGGCGGCGGCGGTGACCTTGGGGGTGACCGGGGCGCCGGTGTTGGTGGTGGGGCCGGATGTTCCGGCGGGGCGGGTGTCGGAGTAGCTTCCGGCGCCCGTGGGGACGGTGGCCGCTGCCGCCGGGGCGGCGGCGGGGCCGAGTCCCAGGGCGGCGAGGGCGGAGACCAGGACCAGCGCGGCGGCCGGCCTTGTGCGGGGGGCTGGCATGTACGGCACCTCATGTCGTTCGCGACGAGTGGGGCACGGCGGGGACACGTGGGGAGAGGGATACGTGGGAGAGGGGATACGCCGGGAGAGGGGACGATCTCGCGGTGGACGCCTGGGCGAACACCGCGAGAGAGCGCTCTCAAGACGCCGGAAACGTAAAACCGCCGAAACACGTGTGTCAAGAGATTGAACACAGGCCGGACTTGACGGCTCATCCCGTCCGTTACGCCTTCGAGCCTTGACGGATGGGCTCCACCCCAGGCACGCTCCCCCCGCACGCTTGAGAGCGCTCTCAGTTCGCTCTCGCTCGTTCCGGAGCCAAGGGAGGCTTCCCATGCCCATCGCCCGAGCCGCCGTCACGACCACAGCCGCCAGGAGAGCCGTCGTCCGCCTGGGGGCGGTCGCGCTCACCGGGGCCCTGCTCGCCGCCTGCGGAGGTGCGTCGGACGACACGTCCACCGACGGCGCGGGAGGCGAGGTCACCATCACCGTCGACCTGTTCGGCTCCTTCGGGTACAAGGAGGCCGGACTCTACGCCGAGTACGAGAAGCTCCACCCCGGTGTCACCATCAAGCAGACGGACACCGAGGACGAGGCCGACTACTGGAAGTCCCTCCAGACCCGGCTCGCCGGTGGGGCCGGACTCGCCGACGTGCAGGGCATCGAGGTGGGCCGGATCGCCTCCGTCACCCAGCAGCAGGCCGACCGGTTCGAGGACCTCAGGAAGTACGGCGCGGAAGCCCTCAAGGACCAGTTCGCCCCGGCGAAGTGGGCCGCCGCCAGTGGCAAGGGCGGCGAGGTCCTCGGCCTCGGCACCGACGTCGGTCCCGAGGCGATGTGCTACCGCACCGACCTCTTCAAGCAGGCCGGGCTCCCCACCGACCGCGCGGAGCTGGCCAGGAAGTGGTCCACCTGGGACGGCTACCTGGCCCTCGGGAAGCAGTACAAGGCGAAGGCCCCCGGCAAGAGCGCCTGGCTCGACAGCGTCGGCAGCCTCTACTCGATCATGATCGGGCAGCAGAAGGAGCGGTACTACGACGCCTCCGGAAAGCTGATCTGGGAGGAGAACCCCGCCCTGCGCGCCGCCTGGGACCACTCCGTCCAGGCGGCCCAGGACGGGCTGAGCGCCAAGCTCGACCAGTGGTCGCCGCAGTGGAACCAGGCCTTCGCGGCCGGGTCCTTCGCCACCATCCCGTGCCCCGCCTGGATGCTCGGCTACATCAAGGGCCAGGCCGGTGAGGCCGGCAAGGGCAAGTGGGACGTCGCCACGCTCCCCGGCGGCGCCGGCAACTGGGGCGGCTCCTACCTGGCGGTGCCCAAGGCGGCGAAGCACAAGAAGGAGGCGTACGAGCTGGTGAAGTGGCTCACCGCCCCCGAGCAGCAGACGAAGCTCTTCCAGAAGCAGGGCAACTTCCCCTCCGCCACGGGCGCGATCGAGAAGGTCGCCGGCGCGAAGGACCCGTTCTTCTCCGACGCCCCCATCGGGCAGATCTTCGGTGACGCGGCGAAAGCGGCCCCGGTGCAGGTGCTCGGCGTGCACGACCAGAACATCGCGCAGCAGATCACGAACGCGCTGAGCGAGGTCGAGCGGAAGGGGACCTCGCCGGAGAAGGCCTGGTCGAACGCGAAGAAGGGGGTCGCGAACACCGTCGGCTGACCTCCGCCGCCGGATCCCGCCTCTCCACGTCTCCTCCCACTTCTCCGAAGGGCCGCGCCGTGACCCTCACCGCATCCGAGACGCCGGCCCCGCCGAAGCCGGTCCCGCCGCCCGCGCGGCGGGGGTCCGCCCGGCGGGCCTGGCAGTCGTTCTCGCCGTACGCCTACCTCGCCCCGTTCTTCACCCTGTTCGTCGCCTTCGGGCTCTTCCCGCTGCTCTACACGGCCTTCGTCTCGCTCTACCGGGTGGAGCTCCAGACTCCCGGCGACATGGAGTGGCGCGGCCTCGGCAACTACACCGCGCTCTTCCGCGACGAGTACTTCTGGCTCTCGCTGCGCAACACGTTCACCATCGGTGTGCTCTCCACCGTGCCGCAGCTCGTCATGGCCCTCGGACTCGCGCATCTGCTGAACTACAGGATGCGCGGCCGCACCTTCCTGCGGACCGCTGTCCTCCTGCCGTACGCGACGTCGGTGGCGGCCGCCACCCTCGTCTTCGCCCAGCTCTTCGGGCGGGACTTCGGTCTGATCAACTACGCGCTCGGCCTGGTCGGCGTCGACCCCGTCGACTGGCAGAACGGCACGGTCGCCTCGCAGATCGCCGTCTCGACGGTCGTCATCTGGCGCTGGACCGGCTACAACGCGCTGATCTACCTGGCCGGCATGCAGTCGATCCCCCATGAGCTGTACGAGGCCGCAGCGATGGACGGGGCCTCGCGGTGGCGCCAGTTCTTCCACGTCACGCTGCCGGGGCTGCGGCCCACGATCCTGTTCACCGTCATCGTCTCGACGATCGGCGCGACCCAGCTGTTCGGCGAGCCGCTGCTCCTCGAAGGGTCCATCTCTGGCGGCATCTCGCACCAGTACCAGACGCTCGGCCTGTACATGTACGAGCAGGGCTGGGGCTTCTTCCACCTGGGCCGGGCCGCCGCCATCGCCTGGGTGATGTTCCTGCTCATCGTGGTGCTCGTCGGGGTCAACGCCCTGATCGCGCGCCGCCGTTCCCGCAAGGAGGCCGGCCGATGACCGCGCCCGGTTCCACCCTGACGCGAGGCCCCTCCCGGGCGGGCCGCACGCCCGGCTCCACCGTGGCACGAGGCCCTTCCCGGGCCGGCCGCACCCTGCACGCGGGCCCGCTCGCGTACGGGATACTCGTCGTCGCCGTCCTGTTCTCCGCGTTCCCCTTCTACTGGACGATCGTCGCGGCGAGCCGCTCCAACGCCGACCTGGCGAAGGTGCCGCCGACGCTGCTGCCGGGACCGAACCTGATCCGCAACTTCGAGGCGGTCCTCGAAGAGGCGGACATCGGCAAGGCACTGCTCAACTCCCTCATCGTGTCCGGCTCGATCACCCTCGGCACCGTGCTCTGCTGCACGCTCGCCGGTTTCGCCTTCGCCAAGCTCCGCTTCCGGGGCCGCGGCGCGCTGCTGGCGATCACGATCGGCACCATGATGATCCCGCCACAGCTGGGCGTGATCCCGCTGTTCATGCTGATCGCCGAGCTGGGCTGGGTGAACCAGCTGCAGGCGGTGATCCTGCCGGGCCTGGTGTCCGCGTTCGGGGTGTTCTTCATGCGCCAGTACCTGGTGCAGACGCTGCCGGACGAGCTGATCGAGGCGGCGCGGGTCGACGGCGCGTCCACCGCCCGCATCTTCTGGTCGATCGTGGTGCCGATCGCCCGGCCCGGCATGGCCGTCCTGGGCCTGCTGACCTTCATGGCCGCCTGGAACGACTTCTTCTGGCC
>NZ_LIPQ01000384.1 GCF_001418135.1 Streptomyces aureus | reverse complement strand
CTCCCACCCCACCCCAAGGACCGGCATGAAGTTCACCGACGGCTTCTGGCTGATGCGCGAGGGTGTCCACGCCTCGTACGCCACGGAAGTCCGCGATCTGCGCCTGGAAGCCGACCGCTTCACGGCCCACGCCTCCGTCAAGCGGGTCGAGACCCGCGGCGACACCCTGAACTCGGCTCTCCTCACCGTCGAGTGCCTCGCACCCGCCGAGGGCGTGATCGGCGTACGCGTCACCCACCACGCGGGAAAGGCCCGCCGAGGGCCCGACTTCGAGCTCGACGGCTCGGTTCCGGGGGCGGGCGCGGTCCGTCAGGACGGACCGGTCGTCGAGCTCGCCTCCGGTCCCCTCCGGCTGCGCCTGGACCGATCGGCCCCCTGGGCCCTGGAGTTCCACGACGCCGACGGCCGTACGCTCACCGGGGCCGGCCGCAAGGGCACCGCGTTCGTCACCACGCCCGACGGCGCCCACCACATGGCCGTCCAGCTCGCGCTCGGCGTCGGCGAGCAGATCTACGGCCTCGGCGAGCGCTTCACCCCCTTCGTGAAGAACGGGCAGAGCGTCGACATCTGGCAGGCCGACGGCGGCACCAGCAGCGAACAGGCCTACAAGAACATCCCGTTCTACCTCTCCTCACGCGGCTACGGCGTCTTCGTCAACCACCCGGGACGCGTCTCCTTCGAGGTCGGCTCGGAGGCGGTCGGCCAGGTCCAGTTCAGCGTCGAGGACCAGACCCTCGAGTACCTCGTCGTCGCGGGCCCCACCCCCAAGGACGTCCTGGCCCGCTACACGGCACTCACCGGGCGCCCCGCCCTGCCCCCGCCCTGGTCCTTCGGCCTCTGGCTGACCACCTCCTTCACCACCCGCTACGACGAGGCCACCGTCACCTCCTTCGTCGACGGCATGGCCGCCCGGGACATCCCGCTCTCCGTCTTCCACTTCGACTGCTTCTGGATGCGCGAGTACCAGTGGTCCGACTTCCGCTGGGACCCCGAGACCTTCCCGGACCCGGAGGGCATGCTGGCCCGGCTCAAGGCCCGGGGGCTGCGCGTCGGGATGTGGATCAACCCGTACATCGCCCAGAAATCCCCCCTCTTCGAGGAGGGCAGGGAGCGCGGTCTTCTCCTCCGGCGGGCGAACGGCGACGTCTGGCAGTGGGACCTGTGGCAGCCCGGCATGGCCCTCGTGGACTTCACGAACCCCGAGGCCAGGACCTGGTTCCAGGACAAGCTGCGGCCGCTCCTCGCCCAGGGCGTGGACTGCTTCAAGACCGACTTCGGCGAGCGCGTCCCCACGGACGTCGTCTGGCACGACGGCTCGGACCCCGAGCGCATGCACAACTACTACGCCCAGCTGTACAACCGGACCGTCTTCGATCTCCTGGAGAAGGAGCGCGGCACCGGCGAGGCCGTCCTCTTCGCCCGCTCGGCGACCGCCGGCGGGCAGCAGTTCCCCGTCCACTGGGGCGGCGACTGCTGGGCCTCCTTCGAGGCCATGGCCGAGTCCCTGCGGGGCGGCCTCTCGCTCTCCCTGAGCGGATTCGGCTTCTGGAGCCACGACATCGGCGGCTTCGAGGGGACGCCCGAGCCGGAGGTCTTCACCCGCTGGCTCGCCTTCGGGCTGCTGTCCTCGCACAGCAGGCTGCACGGCAGCGACTCGTACCGGGTGCCGTGGGAGTTCGGCGAGCAGGCGGTGGAGGTCGCCCGGCGCTTCACCCGGCTCAAGCACCGGCTGATGCCGTACCTGTACGGGGCCGCCGCCGAGGCCCACGCGACCGGGGTGCCGGTGATGCGGCCGATGCTCCTGGAGTTCCCCGAGGACCCGGCCTGCCGGACCCTCGACCGGCAGTACATGCTCGGCCCGGACGTCCTGGTCGCGCCGGTGCTGACCACCGGGGGCGAGGTCGAGGTCTACCTCCCGGCGGGCGACTGGACGCACCTCCTGACCGGCGAGACCGTCACCGGCCCCCGCTGGCGCCGCGAGACCCATGCCCTGGACAGCCTTCCGCTGTACGTCCGCCCCGGCGCGGTCCTGCCCCTCGGCGCCGACGACTCCCGCCCGGACGGCGACTGGCTGGACGGCCTGACGCTGCTGGTGGCCCCGGGGGGCGCGGGCACGGTGAGCGTCACGGTCCCGGACCACGGGGGTGCGACTGCCGCGGTGTACGAGGTGACCCGCACGCCCGAGGGCCCGCGGGCGACCGTGAGCGGCACGGAACTCCCGTACACGGTACGGCTCCTGGGGGCGGACGGAGCGTGATCGGGACGGCGTAGGGTCGGGGTCATGACGACGCATCCCACGATACGAGACCCCGAACGGCGCAAGAAGGACGTCCTCGCCCGGCTGGCGGAGGAGGTGGACATCTGGGTGGCCTCGGCGAGCGCCGACGCCCGGCCGTACCTCGTGCCGCTTGCCTTCCACTGGGACGGCGCGGACATCTGGCTGTGCACCCGGCTGACGAACCCCACCGGCCGCAACCTCGCCGCCGGCGGAAGCACCCGGCTGGCGCTCGGGCACACCCGGGACGTCGTCCTGATCGACGGTGACGTGACGACGCTCGTCGTCGGTGACGTACCGACGGAGGCGATCGAGGGCTTCGCCGCGAAGTGCGGCTGGGACCCGCGGAACTCGGGGCCCGCGTACGGCTGGTTCCGCGTCCGCCCCACCGCCGTGGAGGCCTGGCTGGAGGAGCCCGAACTGGCCGGGCGCCACCTGATGCGGGACGGCGTCTGGGCGGTCTGAGACGGACGGCGTCGACGGGGACGCCGCTGCGGGGGACCTCCGACACCGCGCCGAGACCGGCCCCCGGCCGGGTGTCGGGGGCGGTCCGGGCCGGGTGTCGGGGCCGTCCGGGCCCGGTGCGGGGCGCGGTCCGGGCCGGGTGTCGGGGCGCCGCCGGCCGCCGCGAAGGAGCGTCGAGTTACCGGTTGCGAGATCCGGCGCAGGAGAGAAAAGTGGGTGCTATGACTCCTGTGCACCGTTGAGACGTGGAACTCCGGGCACCAGGGCCGCCCGTCGGGGAGCGGCCCGTCGGAAGGACCAGCGCACCGATAGCACCTGGACGCCCCATGACGAGAAACGCCCGGCGACGTGTCATCCGGGCTGCGAGCGCCTCCCTCCTGGCTGCCGCCGTGGGGCTCACGGGAAGTGTCGCGGCGGCACCCGGCGCTTCCGCGCGGCCTCAGCCGGTCCAGTCCGCCGAGCCGACACCGTCTCCCGGTGAGGGCGAGTCGGAGGCACCGCCTCCCGGCGAGGGCGAGCGGGAGGAGCCGCCTCCCGGTGAGGGTGAGTCGGAGGCACCGCCTCCGGGCGAGGGCGAGTCGGAGGCACCGCCTCCCGGTGAGGGTGAGTCGGAGGCACCGCCTCCGGGCGAGGGCGAGCGGGAGGAGCCGCCTCCCGGTGAGGGTGAGTCGGAGGCACCGCCTCCCGGCGAGGACGGAGGGGCACCTCCCGCCGAGGGCGGAGCGCCCGCGCCGCAGACCCCCGACGAGATCAGGACACGGATCGAGGCCGGACTCGCGAGCTCCGACCTCTCGGACGAGGACAAGGCGACGGTCCAGAAGTCGCTGGAAACGGTCCTCGGCATCCTCAACGACCCGAACGCCTCCTCGTCCGAGAAGGACCTGGCCGGTGCCGTCGGGGCGGGCCTCGACGAGGTCCTGAAACTGAGCATGGACCCCGCCACGTCGGCGGAGGACAAGGCCAGGTACGACCAGCTCGTGGTCGGCGTCAGCGAGGCGATGGCGAAGATCACCGACGCACCCGTCGACCAGCAGGACGCCTCCTACGCGGTCTTCACGGACCTGAACGTCACCCTGGCGAACCTCGCGGCACCGAACCTGTCACCCGCGGCCAAGGTGTACTACTCCTTGTGGGCCGACCAGATCCTCGGCGGTCTGCTGGCGGTCCAGCAGCCGACGACGACGCCGAAGCAACAGGCGGACAGGGAGCGGGTCCAGCAGAAGCTGAAGCGGAACGCCAGGGCGCTGAAGACGTATCAGAGTTCGAGCGCCTCGCAGGCGGACCGGGACGCGGCGAAGAGGACACTCGACGAGCAGGCCGGTGCGACGAACGACGCCACCCACCAGGAACTCGTGGCCGAGCTCAAGCGCCTGAAGGCCCCGCAGGCCTGCCTCGACGTGATGCGGAACCGGACGCAGCAGGCCGGATGGCCGGACGGATCCCTGTGGGGCCTGAGCGACACGGCCTGTGCGGACGCGGTCAGGACGGGCGCCCAGGACGGCGGCAGCGACTGGAGCGCGCTGTTCCAGTGCGTCATCGACAACCCCTTCAGCACCTGCGACTCCCGGATCCCCGAGGACTGAGCCCGCCCCTCAGGCATGGAAACCGACGTGCGCGAGGCGCACGTCCCCGCGCAGCTCCACGCGGAGGTCGGCCACCTCCCGTACGACCAGCGGGGCGCGCAACGTCCGGTAGGCGTAGGGGCCGCCCGTGGGCGGGACCTCGATGCGGGCGATGCCGACGGCGCCTGCGACGCGGTCCGAGTCCGTGCCGCCGGCGGTGCCCAGGACGACCTCGCCGCCCGTCCCGCCCGCGACCGTGACGGTCACCTCCGTGACCCCGTCTCCGAAGTCGCAGGAGCGGTAGACGAGCGTACCCACCGTGTCCGGGGGCAGGTCCGGGTCGGGGTGCGTGCCCGTGTCGGGGGCCGGGGCCGCCGGGGTCACCGCGTCCCCCGCGGCCTTCGTACGGTCCACGATCACCGTCCCGCACTGCTCGTCGTAGTCGACCGCGGCGAGACCGTCCACCAGGACCGGGCGCGGCCCCGGCGCCTCGCCCGCCACCTCGACGCGGACCGTGCGGCGGATGTCCGCGACGGACGCGCCCGCCTGGATCTCGTACGGGCCCGGCTCCACCGTCCACCGGCCGTGGGCCACGTCCCAGTGGCCGAGCGCCGTGAGCGGCACCGCGAAGGAGCGCGAGGCGGACGCGCCGGGCGCGAGGTGGATCCTGTCGTGGGCGAGCAGTTCGCGGTGCGGGCGCGGTACGGAGGGCGTGACGGCCCGCCCGTACACCTGGACGACCTCGTCGGCGGCGACGGCGCCACTGTTGGTGACCGTGCAGGAGATCCGTACCGTCTCCCCGTCCACGGCCGCCGTCAGCTCCTGGTACGCGAACGTCGTGTACGACAGGCCGTGTCCGAACGGGAACAGCGGTGTGCCGTCGAAGTACAGATAGGTCTGCCGGCCGCCGATGACGTCGTAGTCGAAGAGGTCCGGCAGGTCCGCGTCCGCCGCGTACCAGGTCTGGGGGAGCCGGCCCGCGGGGGAGACGTCCCCGGCGAGCACCCGGGCGAGCGCCGTGCCTGCCGCCTGCCCGCCGTGCGCGGTCCACAGCAGGGCCGGGAGAGCGGCGGCGGCCTCCGCGACCGCGTACGGGTAGGAGGAGACCAGGACGAGTGCCGTTCGCGGGTTCGCCGCGAACGCGGCCCGCCAGAGCCGCTCCTGGTGGGCCGGAAGGGCGAGCGTCGTCCGGTCCTCCGTCTCGCGGCCGTTGATGTGCGGGTCGTTCCCCGCGACGACGATCACCGTGTCCGCCCCGGCGGCGGCCCGCGCGACCGCCTCCTCGCCCCGCTCGATCACCTCCACCGTGAAGGGTTCGGCGGATTCCCGGTCGGCGGCAACCTTCACGCCGTCGGCGGCGACAGAGACGTAGCCACCCGTTCCGAGGTGCAGAAGGAGGTGCCCGTGCGCATGCCCCTCATGGGTTTCGAGCCGGAAGGTCTCGTGGACGACCCAGCCGCCGGGCTCGTCCGCCGAGGCGCGGACGAATCCGTCCCCGGCGACCGACAGGTGGCGGCCGTCGGGGGCGCGCAGGGTCAGCACCCCGTCGCCCCAGTCGACCAGGGCGAGTTCCGAACCCGACGCGTCGGCGGTGAGCGGCGGCAGGTCGGTACGTCCGGCGAGCAGCGCCGGATCGAGCGCGCCCTCCGTGCCCCGTGCGGCGCCGGCGGCCGCGCCGTCGCTCTCGGGCACCCGCAGCGCGGCGCCGGACGCGGTCCGCAGCCGGATCCGGTCCACTCCCTCGGCGAACGTCACCCGGTCCGGTCCGAACCGCTCCCGCAGTCCGTCCAGCGGGGAGGAGCGGCGGATCAGCGAGCCGCTGTACCAGTCCAGTTTGCAGGCGTCGCCGAGCAGCCCGACCACGGCGATCCGGCGCCCGTCGTCCGCGAGGGGCAGCAGCGGTCCGTCCGGCTCCAGGGCATCGTTGCGCAGCAGGACGACCGCCGCCTCAGCCGCCTCGCGGGCCAGCTCCCGGTGCTCGGGGGTGTCGAAGCGGGCCTCCTCGGCGTACGGATCGAGCTCCGGGTCGAACTCGCCGAGCAGGAACCGCACCGTCAGCTGACGCCGTACCGCCCGGTCCACGTCCTCCTGGTCCATCAGACCGGCCTCCAGGGCCCGTCGCAGCCTCCCGAGGATCAACGAACTGTCCGTGCCGTGGTCGGTGAAGGAGTCGACCCCGGCGCGCAGCGACGCGGCCACCGCCTCCTCGTGCGTCGCGAAGTACCCCTGGGAGTCGGCCAGGTTGGAGGGCGCGCCCGCGTCCGAGCAGACCAGCAGTTCCTGATCGGTCCAGGTCCGCAGCTCCTCCTCGATGTACGGGGAGAGGTGGTTGGGCCGGCCGTTGACGAGGTTGTACGCGGGCATCACCCCGGCCACCGCGCCCGCCTCGACGGGTCCCCGGAAGGCCCGCAGGTCGTACTCGTGCAGCACCCGCGGGCGTACCGACGCGGAGGAAGTGTCCCGGGCCGTCTCGTTGTTGTGCGCCAGCCAGTGCTTCAGGACGGGCGCCGTGCGCCAGTACACCGGATGGTCGCCGCGCAGACCCCGGGTGAACGCGGTGGCGATCGCGGCGGTCAGCGCCGGGTCTTCCGCGTACCCCTCCTCGCCGCGCCCCCACAGCGGGTTGCGCAGCGGATTGACCGTCGGCGCCCACACGTTGAGCCCGACCCGGTCGTCCTTGGCGCGCATCGCACGCGCCTCACGGGAGACCGCCTCGCCGACCCGGCGCACCAACTCCGGATGCCAGGTGGCTCCGAGGCCCACGGACTGCGGGAACACGGTCGCCGGTCCCATCCAGGCGACGCCGTGCAGGGCCTCCTGGCCGGTGCGGAAGGCGGCCAGGCCGACGCCGTCGGCCCCCGGCGTGAACTGGTGGAGGAGTGCCAGTCGTTCGTCGGCGGTGAGCCGGTCGAGAAGGTCGTCGACCCGGCGGGCGACGGGGAGCGCCGGGTCACGGAAGGGCGGCCGGTGTGCTGTCACGTGCGAGTCCCTTGCAGAGGGGCGTGGATGCCGGGAGGGCTGAGCTTTCGAAGCGCTTCGATGCTCCGGGTGGGAGGAGTGGGTGTCAAGGCGTCTCCCACGACCATCTCCCTTTACCCGCAGCCCACTTGGGTGATCCGGTGCCGACGTGGAATCCCCTGAGAATCTCGGTGACGACTCTTGCCGCGCCTGTGACGTTCACTTAACCTCGCAGCAATGTCGAAGCGCTTCGACTCCCGATCGTCGAGAGCGCCCCGGGCTACCGCCCCGCCCGCACCACCTCCACCGCAGCCGGCCGGCACCCCCGGGGTCGCCGTACGTCCTGGCGCGTGCCATGAAGGGTTGACGCAATGACGCCGAACGCCGTCTCCACGGGCTCCCGGAGATCCACCCCGAGCCGGAGCGACTCCGGGCAGAGCCGCAGGGGATTCCTCGCCTCCACCGCCGTCGTCGCGGCCGTGGCCGCCGGCGGCGCACCGCTGCTCACGGCCTGCGGTGGCGGCGGCTCGGACAGCGGGAAGAAGGACGGCACCACCACCGGCAAGGACGCGGCCAAGCTCCTCCCCGCCTTCGTCGCGAGCACCGTCGTCGCCCCCGACATCGCGCCGAAGAACGGCTCGGCGGCCGGCTTCACCCGCGCCATCCCCGGCGCCGAACTCAAGGCCTCCGTCACCGGGAAGAGGGGCAAGGGCGGCGCCCTCACGATCATGGCCCCGTTCTGGGGACCGCCGCCCGCCCCCGACAACCCGTACTACCAGGCCATGAACGAGGCCATCGGCGTCCGGGCCGGCTGGCAGAACCAGGACGGCAACGTCTACGACCAGAAGCTCGGCGCCGTCCTCGCCTCCAGCGAGATCCCCGACGTGGTCGTCGTCCCCGGCTGGAACCTCGGCGGCAAGATACCCAGCGCCGTCGAAGCCAAGTTCGAGGACCTCGGCCCGTACCTCTCGGGGGACAGGATCAAGGCGTATCCCAACCTCGCGGCGATCCCCACCGACGCCTGGCAGCGCTCCATCTTCGGCGGCAGACTCCGCGGCCTGCCCATGCCCGCCTCCTACGTCACCAACATCGCGCCCTTCTACCGCAAGGACCTCTTCGACGCGAAGGGCTGGCAACTCCCCCGGAGCGCCGCCGAGTTCCTCGCCCTCGCCAAGGAGATCACCAGCGCCAGGGCGAAGGTGTGGGCCTGCGGCGACATGACCTGGACCGCGTACAACATGTTCGGCGTGCTGTCCGGCAGCGACAAGGCGCTCGGCTGGAACCTCGTCGACGGCAAGCTGATCAACCGCATCGAGACCCCCGAGTACCTCGAATCACTCGAATGGACCCGCAAGCTCTTCGACGCCGGAGTCGTCCACCCCGACGAGAAGACCCAGAACCAGGGCGACACCGGCAACCGCTTCACCGCGGGCCAGTGCCTGATCTACAACAACGACCTCTCCCACTGGTACGCCAAGACCTCCGAACAGGCCGCGCAGAACCCGTCGTTCGCGATGGCGGCCATGGACATACCCGGCCACGCGGGCGGACTCCCGAAGCTGTGGGCCACCAACCCCGCCAACATCTGGGCCTTCATCAGGAAGGGCAGCTCCAAGGCGGTGATCGAGGACGCCCTCGCCGTCGCCGACTTCACCGCCGCCCCCTACGGAACCAAGGAGCGGATGCTCACCGACTACGGCGTCGAGGGAGTCCACCACACCGTCAAGAACGGCCTTCCGGTGAAGACCGACAAGGGGAACCAGGAGGTCAGCAGCTCCTGGATGTTCGTCGCGAGCCCAGCCCCGTACATCGCCCACCCCGACACCCCCGAGGTCACCCGGGCCATGATCGAGTGGCAGCAGCGCATGGGCGCGGTCACCTCCAAGTCCTCCTTCTACGGCATGACCGTCACCGAGCCGTCCCGGTGGACCGGCCTCATGAACGACTTCGAGCAGCTGGAGAAGGACGTCGTGCGCGGCCGCAAGAAGGTCTCGGACATGCAGCAGGCCGTCTCCGAGTGGAAGACCAAGGGCGGCGACGACCTCCGCGACTGGTACCGCAAGCTCCTCGACGCCAACGGTTCCGCGGCGGGCTGACCGTGAGCACGCTCGACACCAAGACGGCGGAGCCGGCCGCGCCGGCCGCCACCGGCCGGCGGACCCCACGGGGCCGGCGCCGGCACCCGCGGCGGAGCCGTACGGCCGGGCACGTCCCGTTCGGCCGGCGGCTCCGCCGCGACCGGACCCTGATCCTGATGACCGTCCCGGCGCTCGTCCTCGTCGTCGTCTTCAACTACGTTCCGATCCTGGGGAACGTGGTCGCGTTCCAGGACTACGACCCGTACATCTCGACCAACGGCGTCACCGCCATGCTGCAGAGCCCGTGGGTCGGCCTCGCCCAGTTCGAACGGGTCCTCTCCGACCCGGGGTTCTGGCACGCCGTCGAGAACACCCTCGTCCTCTTCCTCCTCCAGCTGGTGCTGTTCTTCCCGGTGCCCGTCGCGCTCGCCCTGCTCGTCAACAGCGTCCTGCGCCCCCGGGTGAGGGCGGTCGTCCAGGCGATCCTGTACCTGCCCCACTTCTTCTCCTGGGTCCTCGTCATCACGGTCTTCCAGCAGATCCTCGGCGGCGCCGGCATCATCGCGCAGACCCTCCGGCAGCACGGCCACGAGGGCTTCGACCTCATGACCGACCCGGCGGTCTTCAAGTTCCTCGTCACCGCCGAGGGCGTATGGAAGGACGCCGGCTGGGGAGTCATCGTCTTCCTCGCCGCGCTCGCCGCCGTCAACCAGGACCTGTACGAGGCCGCCGCGATGGACGGGGCCGGGCGATGGCGCCGCATGTGGCACGTCACCCTGCCCGCGCTTCGGCCCGTCATCGCGCTGCTGCTCGTCCTCCGCGTCGGCGACGCGCTGACCGTCGGCTTCGAACAGCTGCTGCTCCAGCGCGACGCCGTCGGCCCGGGGGCGGCCGAGGTCCTCGACACCTTCGTGTGGTGGACCGGTCTGCGCAGCCAGGACTTCAGTTACGCGGCCGCCGCCGGACTGGTCAAGGGCGTCGTCGGCCTCGTGCTGGTCCTCTCGGCGAACAAGACCGCCCATCTCATGGGCGAGCAGGGGGTGTACCGCAAGTGACCCAGAGCCTGGAAGCGAACCGGCGACCGCAGGCGACCCGACGTCCCGCCCGATCCCGGTGGGCGGCGCCCGCCCGGCCCGTCTGGGAGGAGCCGCCCGGCCGGGCGGGCCTCGCCGCCAAGGGCGCGGTCCTCGTCCTCGCCTGCCTCGCGGTCCTCGTCCCGCTGTGGATCGTGGTGGTCACCAGTCTCTCGTCCAAGAAGACGATCACGGAGACCGGCGGCCTCGTGGTCGTCCCCAGGGACATCACCTTCATCGCCTACCAGGAGCTCCTGAGCGGCGGCCAGGTCACCCGCGCCGCCGTCGTCAGCGTCCTGGTGACCCTGACCGGCACGGTCTTCTCGATGGCCGTGTCGATCCTCTGCGCGTACGGACTCTCCCGGCCCGGCTCGCTCGGCCACCGCTTCATCCTGCTCACCCTGATGGCCACCATGTTCTTCGGCGCCGGCCTGATCCCCACGTACCTTCTCGTGCAGACCCTCGGCCTCACCGACACCTATCTCGCGCTGATCCTCCCCAGCGCCGTCAGCGTCTTCAACATCCTCGTCCTGCGCGGCTTCTTCATGGGCGTCTCGCCCGAACTCGTCGACAGCGCACGCATCGACGGAGCCGGGGACCTGCGCATCCTCTGGCAGATAGTGATGCCGCTGTCGAGGGCGGTCATCGCCGTCATCACCCTCTTCTACGCGGTCGGCTACTGGAGCGCCTGGTTCAACGCGTCCATCTACCTCAGCGACCAGAACATGATGCCGCTGCAGAACGTGCTCATCCAGCTCGCGCAGAAGCAGGAGATACCCGTCGGCCTCGGGCAGGCCGTCAAGGCGGGCAACCTCTCCGGACTCGCCGTCCAGATGGCCGTCATGGTCCTGGCCCTGCTGCCCGTCGCCGTCCTCTCGCCCCTCGTCCAGAAGCACTTCAGGAAGGGCATGCTCACCGGCGCCGTCAAGGGCTGATCCCACCCCTTCCCCACCCGCACCACACCCCCTTCTTTCGGAGAGTCGGATGCCGAGCCTCGACGATGTGACCCGGCCGCACGGGCGCCCGCCCCGGATCCTCTACGGCGGTGACTGGAACCCCGAGCAGTGGCCCGAGGAGACCTGGACCGAGGACGTCCGGCTCATGCGCCGCGCCGGGGTCACCTCCGTCACCCTCGGCGTCTTCTCCTGGGCGCGCATCGAACCCGCCCCTGGGAAAAGGGAGTTCGGCTGGCTCGACCGCCTCATGGACCTGACGCACGCCCACGGCGTCGGCGTCGTCCTCGCCACCCCCACCTCCTCGCCACCGCCCTGGATGGGGCGACTCCACCCCGAGACGCTGCCCCGCGACGAGGACGGCCGGACCGAATGGTGGGGCTCACGC
Organism: Streptomyces aureus; assembly: GCF_001418135.1. Classification (GTDB taxonomy): domain Bacteria; phylum Actinomycetota; class Actinomycetes; order Streptomycetales; family Streptomycetaceae; genus Streptomyces; species Streptomyces aureus_A. The sequence continues at coordinate 6,566 of NZ_LIPQ01000384.1, read as the reverse complement.
CAGCACTTCTCCCACTCCAGCGAGGTCTACCGGCAGTACGCGGCCTCGATCACCGAGGACCTCGCGGCCCGCTACGCCGACCACCCGGCGCTCACGATGTGGCACATCAACAACGAGTACTGCACGTACGACTGGGGCGACGAGGCGGCCCGCACCTTCCGCCGCTGGCTCCAGGACCGGTACGGCACCCTCGACGCGCTCAACACCGCCTGGGGCACCGACTTCTGGAGCCAGCGGTACGGCGACTGGGCCGAGGTCCTGCCACCCCGGCGGGCGCACTACCTGAAGAACCCGGCGCACGTCCTCGACTTCCGCCGCTACACCTCCGACCAGCTGCTCGACTGCTACCGCGCCGAACGCGACATCGTCCGCCGCCACACCCCGCACCTCCCCGTGACCACCAACCTCATGCCGTTCTGGTCCGGTCAGGACGGCTGGGCCTGGGCGGCCGAGGAGGACCTCGTCTCGGTCGACGTCTACCCCGACCCGAGGGACCCGGGCGCCGCCGCGTACAACGCGATGATCGGCGACCTGACCCGTTCCCAGGCCGGAGGCGGGCCGTGGATGGTCATGGAGCAGGCCGCCGGCGCCGTCAACTGGCGAGGCGTCAACCACCCCAAGCCGTACGGACTCAACCGTCTGTGGGCCCTCCAGACCGTCGCCCACGGAGCGGACGCCGTCTGCTACTTCCAGTGGCGCCAGTCCCGGCAGGGGGCGGAGAAGTTCCACTCCGGCATGCTCGGCCACGCGGGCGAGCGGGGGCGCGTCTTCCAGGAGACCGTCCGCATCGGGGAGGACCTCGCCCGACTCGGCCCCCGGGTCGCGGGCAGCCGGGTCACCACCGACATCGCCGTCCTCCACGACTGGAACTCCTGGTGGGCCGGCGACCAGGACGGGGCGCTCTCCCGCCGCGTCGACCACGCCGAGATCGTCCGCGCCTGGCACCGGGCCCTCTGGGACGCCCACCTTCCCGCCTCCTTCGCCCACCCCCACGACGACCTCGGCGGCCACCGGCTCGTCCTCGTGCCGCACCTCTACCTCCTCGACGACACCGCGATCGACAACCTCGCCGCGTACGTGCGCGGCGGCGGCACCCTCGTCTGCGGTTTCCTCACCGGCATCGCCGACCAGGACGACCGGGTCCGCCCCGGCGGGATGGACTCCCGCCTCCGCGAGCTCCTCGGCATCGACCTGCTGCAGGAGTGGTGGCCGCTCGACGAGGGCGAACACGTCGACTGCGGCACCTTCCGGGGGACCCTCTGGTCGGAGGAGCTCATCGCCGCCCCCGGCGCCGAGACCCTCGCCGCCTACCGGGGCGGGGAGCTCGACGGCCTGCCCGCCGTGCTCCGCAACGGCCGCGCCCGCTACCTCTCCACCCTCCCCGAACCGGCCGGCCTGAGCCGGCTCCTGTCCGCCGCGGCCGAGGAGGCCGGAGTGCGGCCCGTCGTCGACGGCCTGCCGGCGGACGTCGAGGCCGTCCGGCGCGGAGACCTGCTCTTCCTCCTCCAGCACGGCCGCGACCCGGTCACGGTCACGCTGCCCGGCCGCCACCGCGACCTGCTCACCGGGACGGAGGTCGAGGGGGCCCTGCGGCTGGAGCGGTACGGGGTGGCGGTCCTGGAGGTGTCCGGAGCGGCGGTGCCCGGGCCATGGGGCACGGGGCCACGGGAGGAGCGCGGACCGGGGCCCGGTCCCGTGCCGGAGGAGCGTCCGTGATCCACGGCACCTGGGAGCCCGCGCCCGCCGCCCGCTGGGAGGACGCCTTTCTCGCCGGGAACGGCAGGCACGGCGCCCTGGTCCTCGGTGATCCCGGGGACGACCGGGTGATCGTCACCCACCACACCCTCGTCCGGCCGATCAACGCCCCCGCCGACACCACGCCGCCCCGGCTCGCCGCAGCGCTGCCCGCCCTCCAGGACGCCCTGCTCGCCGGAGACGTGACGGCCGCCGAACGGTTCACGGACGGGCGGCCGCTGCGCTGGGTCCAGCCCTTCCACCCGGGCTTCCTGACCCGGGTGCGGAGACGAGAGCGCGTCGCATTCGCCGCCCCCGTCCGCCGGGACGTGGACTTCACCACCGGGCTGGTCACCGGGGAGTGCGGGGAGCGCCGCAGCCAGGTCTTCGTCTCACGCGCCGACGACGTCATCGTCCAGTACGTCACCGCGCCCGGCCCTGTGGTGGACGTCGACCTCGACCACCGGCTGCCCGGCGTCCCCGTCGAACTCGGGACGGGCCGGGGCGTCGCCACCGCACGCCGGGAGACCGTCCTCACCCTGCGGGCCCGGTACCCGGACAGCCCGCTCGGCTACACCGGCATCACCCTCCTGCTCACCGACACCGGACGCACCACGGTCACCGCCGGCGGCGTCCGTGTCGAAGGAGCGGGGCAGCTGCTCCTCCTCACCCGGGTGCGGCGCCACGCGGAGGACTTCGACCAGGCCCGGGAGGCGGCGGACCTGCGATCACTGACCGGCGGTCACGACCTCGCCGCCCTCCACGCCCGGCTGCTCACCCGCCACACCGCTCTGCACGGCGCCGCCTACGGGCGTGTCACGCTCGACCTCGGCGCCGACGCCACCGAGCGCGCCCTCCCCGGCTCCGCGCTCCTCCGTCGCCCCGACAGCCCCGCCCTCCTGGAACGCCTCTTCGCGGCAGGCCGCTACCACCTGCTCTCCTCCTCGGGCTCGCATCCGCCCCGGCTCACCGGACTCTGGACCGGGGATTGGAACACGGCCTGGTCCGGGGCCTTCACCACCAACGCCAACCTCAACCTCCAGACGGCCTCCGCCGCCGCTGCCGACCTGCCGGAGGTGACGCGGGCCCATGCCGACCTCGTCCACGGCCAGCTGCCCGACTGGAGGGACAACGCCCGAGCGATCTTCGGCGCCCGGGGCGTCGTCGCCCCCTCCCACACCGACGGCGTCTCGGGGCACACGTACCACTTCAGTCGTGAGTACCCCCTCCATCTGTGGACGGCGGGCGCCGACTGGCTCCTCAAGCCACTGCTCGACCACGAGGAGACGAGCGGGGAGCGCGATCCGAGGACCTCGGCCCTCCTCGCCGAACTCGCCCTCTTCTACGAGGACTTCCTCACCAGGACCGGTCCCGACGGCCGCATCGTCGTCGTTCCCTCGTACTCCCCGGAGAACCGGCCGCGCGGAGGGAGCTGGGGCGCGGTCGACGCCACCATGGACATCGCCGCCGCCCGGCACGCCCTGCGCGCCGCGGCCGACCGCGCGCCCCACGCCCACGCGACGCGGCTGCGCGCGCTCGCGGACCGCCTCCCGCCCTACCGGATCAACGACGAGGGCGCGCTGGCCGAGTGGGCCCGGCCGGGGCTCGGTGATCGCTACGACCACCGGCACCTCAGCCACCTCTACCCCGTCTGGCCGCTGGACGAGATCAACCCGTACGACACCCCCGAGCTCGCCGCGGCGGCCGGGCGCGCCCTCGAACTCCGGGGCGGCGAGAACGACTCGGCCCACGGACACCTTCATCACGGCCTGGTGGCAGCCCGGTTGGGCGACGCGGCCCGAACCGAGGACGCCCTGGCTCGCGTGCTCGCCGGCGACCACTTCCACGACTCCCTCATGAGCGCGCACTACCCGGCCCGCGACGTCTACAACGCCGACGCCGCCCACGCCCTGCCCGCGCTCCTCGTCGAGGCCCTCGTACAGTCCACGCCCGAGCGGCTCGTGCTGCTCCCCGCGCCGCCCGCCCGGTGCCCGCGCGGCCGGCTCACCGGCGTACGGACCCGGTTCGGCGCCCGAGTCGACCTGACGTGGTCACCGGTGACGTACCGGGCCGTCCTCCGCCCGGACCGGGACGCCGAGATCGACCTGCGGACCCCGGCCGGGGCGACCCGGCTCGTCCTGCGCGCCGGCGAGGCGCGGACCGTCAGCTCCCGACCCCGGCCGGGGGCGGAGGAGGACCCGAGCTGTCCCGTACGGTCAGCGCCGGCGTGAGCAGTTCGACCCTTGCCGTGTCCGCCCCCTCCGGGCGGGAGAGGCCCGCGACGAGCCGTTCCACCGCGCTGCGGCCCAACTCCTGCGCGGGGATCGCCACCGAGCTGAGCGGCACCGAGGCCTGGGCGGCGACCTGGCCGGCGCAGACCGCGACCACCGACACGTCCTCGGGAACGGCCCGGCCGGTCCGCCGCAGGAGTGTGAGCAGCGGCTCGACCGCCGTCTCGTTCTGGACGACGAACGCGGTGACCCCCGGCCGCTCGTCGAGGATCCTGGCGAGCACCCCCGCCACGGCGTCGTGACCGCCCTCGCACGGCCGGTGCAGCAGCCGGACTCCTCGCTCGGCCGCCCCGTCGCGCAGCCCGCGCAGGGTGCGCTCGGCGAAGCCCGTATGGCGCGCGTAGACGCCGGGCGACTCGCCGATGACCGCGATCTCCCGGTGCCCGAGGTCGGCCAGATGCTCCACGCACAGCGCCCCGGCCGCCGCGAAGTCGAGATCGACGCAGTTCAGCCCCTCGGGGTCGGCGGGCAGCCCCACCAGGACCGCCGGCGGGCCCGCCGCGCGCAGCAACGGCAGCCGCTCGTCGTCGAGCTGGACGTCCATCAGGATCACCGCCTCGGCGAGCCCGCTGCCGGTCACGCGGCGGAGCGCCGAAGGGCCTTCCTCGCCGGTGAGGAGCAGCACGTCGTAGCCGTGCGCGCGGGCGGCGGTGGCGACGGCGACCGCGATCTCCAGCATCACCGGCACGTACATGTCGGTGCGCAGCGGCACCATCAGGGCGATGATCCGCGAACGGCTGCTGGCGAGCGCGCGGGCGCCCGCGTGCGGCTGGTAGCCGAGCTGCTCGATGCTGGCCCGCACCCGCCGCCGGGTGGGGTCCGAGATGGGGCGCTTGCCGCTGAGGACGTAGCTCACCGTGCTGGCCGACACCCCGGCGTGCCGGGCGACCTCGGCAAGCGTGACCATCCGTTCTCCCCGCGGGCCGTGACTGAGGTGAGGCGATGCGAATCGCTTCGACGATGCCACTCGAACGATCGCTTCGACGGCTCAGCGAGACCGTAACGCGGGTGTGTTGACGTGTCCAGAGAAGTGGGTCAAGAAGATCGAAGCGCTTCGACGGGCGAGGTGCCGGCAGCGAAGCGCCGGAGTTCCCCCGGATGCCGGGAACCGAGCGGGGACATCCCGCCGTCCGCCCCGTGCCGGGCGCGCAGATCCAGGACGAGCCGGCCGGGGTGTCGACGGGAGCGCGTCCGCTCGCCGTGTCCGCGGCGGGATCCCCGGCGAACCGTTGCCCGGCGCGGGGTGCGCCGCTAGTCTCTGTTCGCGATTTCGGTCGTGGTACGGGATGTCGAACGGGCAGAGGCGAGGTGGGGGAGCCCCATGGGACGACTCGTTCCGGCGGTGACCAGGGCATTGGACGTACTGGAGCTCTTCCTGGAGGGCGACGGCACCCTGTCCGCCCCCGAGATCACCCGCAGGCTCCAGCTTCCGCGCACCACCGCCCACGAGCTGGTCACCACCCTGACCGCCCGCAACTACCTGGTGGCGGTGCCGGAACAGCCCGGCCGCTACCGGCTCGGCGTCCGCACGTACCAGCTCGGCAGCCGGTACGCCGAGCAGCTCGACCTCGCGGCCGAGGGTCACCAGGTCGCACGCGAGGTGGCCGACACCTGCGGCGAGACGGTGCATGTGGCCGTCCTGGAGGACATGGACGTCATCTACATCGCGAAGGTCGACTCGACCCACGCCGTACGGATGGTCTCCGCGGCCGGACGCCGGCTGCCCGCCCACTGCACGGCCGCCGGCAAGATGCTGCTCGCGACCCTTCCGGAGGCCGAGCTGGAGGAGCGCCTCGACGGGTACGACCTGGTGGGCATGACGCCCCGCAGCATCACCGATGCGGACGCGCTGCGCGCCGCGCTCGCCGGGATCCGGATCCTGGGCGTCGCGGGCGAACAGCAGGAGTCCAGCCCCGACGTGAGCTGTGTCGCCGCGCCGGTACGGGACCGCACCGGCCGGGTCGTCGCGGCGCTGTCCGTCTCGGTGCCCGTGCACCGCTGGAGCGAGGACCGCGAGAACGAACTCACGGCGCTGGCCGCGAAGGGCGCGAGCCGGCTGGCGGAGCGGCTCGGGTGCCGGACCGTGGGCTGACCTCGGCCCGCCCCCGCCGCTGCCAGGACCCCACCCCTCCGGCCTCGGGGCTCCTTCACGCCGGCCTCGGGGGTATGCGCAACCGTTGGACGAACAGATGGCTTCTCTCTGTCGCACCACTGGCACGACACCGAGGAGGCCGGATGCGGCACCTGAGGGCCCAGCCCTCGACGGCGACGGCCTCGCCACCCTCCTGAACGGCCTCGGCTGGAGCCCGGACGGCACGCTCCTCTCCTACGCGGACAGCCCGACCGGCCGGGTCGACGTCTTCGCGTACGACGTGGCCACGGGCACCCTGAGCGACCGAAGGCCGTTCGCGGTCCTCGACCGGGGGGTGCCGGACGGTCTCACGGTGGACGCTGCGGGACGGGTGTCGGTGGCGGTGTGGGGTGGCGGCGACGTCCTCGCCTTCACGCCGGAAGGCACCCTCCACGCGCGCGTGGAGGGTG
>NZ_LIPQ01000383.1 GCF_001418135.1 Streptomyces aureus | reverse complement strand
GCGTACGGGGTGGGCACGCAGCTGGTCACCGGCAGCGGCCACCCGACCTGCTCCATGGTCTACAAGCTGGTCGCCCGCGCCTCCTCCGCCGACCACAAGGCCCCCCTCACCCCGGTCGCCAAGAAGTCCCTCGGCGGCAAGACCTCGGTCGGCGGGCGCAAGTGGGCGGCGCGCCGGCCCGACGCGTACGGCCTCGCCGAGGCGGAGGTCGTGGGCACCGGCCCCGTGCCGCCGGAGCTCGCCGACCACCAGCTCCTGGTCGAGCTGGTCAAGGGCGGCGACGTGGTGGCCCGGGAACCCCTGGAGGCCGCGCGGTCCCGGCACATCGCGGCCCGCGCCGGGCTGCCGATGTCGGCGATCCAGCTCTCCCGGGGCGAGCCGGTGCTGCCGACGGAGTACGTCTAGGCCCTGGCGCCGAACTCCCGTCGTCGCCCGAAGGGCGGACGGGAGTCTGACGACAGAGCCCCATGGAGACCGGACCCGCCCCCTCCCGGTGGGCGGGCCGAGTCTCTAGGCTCGGTCCCACCCCTCCCCGACGCGCTAAGGACACCCGCCATGCACCGCGCATTGATCGTTGTGGACGTTCAGAACGACTTCTGCGAGGGCGGCAGCCTCGCGGTGACCGGCGGCGCGGACGTCGCCGCCGCCATCACCGACCTGGTCGGCCAGACGGCGGGCAGCGCCTACCGGCATGTGGTCGCCACCCGCGACCACCATGTCGACCCGGGCGCGCACTTCGCGCCGGCCGGTGAGGAGCCGGACTACGTCACCTCCTGGCCGGTGCACTGCGTGGCCGGCACGGAGGGGGTCGGGTTCCACCCGAACTTCGCGCCGGCCGTCGCCAGCGGGGCGATCGACGCCGTCTTCGACAAGGGCGCCTACGACGCGGCGTACAGCGGTTTCGAGGGGCACGACGAGAACGGGCGGACGCTCGTGGAGTGGCTCCGCGAGCGGGACGTCACCGAGGTCGACGTGGTGGGCATCGCCACCGACCACTGCGTGCGGGCGACGGCCCTGGACGCGGCCCGTGCGGGCTTCCGCACCCATGTGCTGCTCGACCTGACGGCCGGCGTCGCGAAGGGGACGACGGACCGGGCCCTGGAGGAGCTGCGGACGGCCGGTGTGGAGCTGACCGGCAAGCCCGTGGTGGCCTGAGCGGTCCCACGGGCCCCGGACGGGCGCCTCTCAGGCCACGGGTTCCCTGGGGAGGGACCGTACGGGGTGCCAGAGCTCCTGGGCGGCGCCGGGCGCGGATCTCCACAGCAGGCCGTCGGGGTGGTGGAGGACGGCCGTGATCTCGTCGGGGGTGGGCGGTTCGGTGTTGCCCCGGAGGTAGACCGCCCGCAGCCCGAGGTTCCGCAGCCTGGTGAGGGCGCGGGCGCGGTTCGCGGCGTGGACCAGGAAGCGGACGCTGGCGCCGTCGCGAGCCGGGCTTGGCAGCCCTATCGCGACGACCACGCTGCCTCCCGGCAACTTGCAGAACCCTCCGTTGGGCATGCGGAACCACTCCCCCGTGGATCGACTGTCAATAAGAACATCGGTCTGAAGCGTCAGACGCACCTAAACACGATCGGCCGCCGCCCGCTAGAGGGGCGACGGCCGATCATGCTTTGACCTGCGGTTTTACCGACTACTTCGTGGAGGGACCCACGCGGACCGTGATCGTCTCGCCGTTCTTCGGCTCCTTGACGACCTGGATCTTGGTGTTGGTGTCAGTTACCTGGACACCGGCGCGCGCCGTCTCCTGGAGCCAGTACGTGCCCTTGCGGTCGTCGAAGACCGGGTTGCCCGGCAGCGACGGGACGAACGCCGCGACGTCGGCCTTGTGGAGCAGGAGGCTGTCGGTGCGGTAGGTGCCGAAGGTGGAGTCGTAGGCCTGGACGCGGTTGCGCATCAGGCTGCCGTCCTTGAACTTCAGCGGGGTCGGGTGGGCGTCGACCGGAAGGATCAGACCCTGGCCCGGGTGGACCGCGGTGTTGTTGTCCTTCTGGGAGAGGTCCCACTTCCAGATGAGCAGGCCGTTCTGGTACGGGTAGTGCTCGACCCAGCTCGCCTTGTCACCGGTGAACCCGAAGTTGTACGGGCCGACCTTGAGGGTGGCGTCGTACGAGACGTACTGGCGGTTCTCCGCGATGTAGTACTGCTCGTACTCCTTCGTGAAGCCCTTGCCGACCCGCGAGAAGCCCTTGGCCGCCCAGCCGTTGTCACCGTTCTCGGCGTTGTCCGAGAAGACGGTGGCACCGTCGGCGGTCAGCGTGATGGCGTCGGCCGTGAAGCCCTTGCCGCCGGCGCCGCCGTCCGTCTGGTAGCGGAAGCGGAGGTCGAACTTCTTGCCCGCGTAGGCGTCGAGGCCGTAGACGAGCTCCTTGTGGGTGCCCGAGACGTCGGTCAGCGCCGGGGCGCCGCTGGCGTCGCGCGGGAGCGGCTTGCCGTCGGCGGTGCCGTCCAGGGCCGTCCAGTTGGCGCCGCCGTCGGTCGACACCTCGGTGTAGAGGTAGTCGTAGTCGAGCTCGATGTCGTACCAGCCCTTGAGCTTCAGGGAGGCGGACGTCTTGCCCGTCAGGTCGACGGAGCGGGTCAGGGTGTTCTTGAGGTCGTCACCCATGTTGCTCCACCACTGCGTGGCACCCTCGGCGGGCGCGACGACGTCGGTGGTGACGGCCTTCTTCGGCAGCTCGACGACGAGCGCCTGGGGGTTCTCGGTGTTGTACTCGGCCACGCCCAGCTTGTGGGTGGAGTTCCACTTGCGGGCCTCGTTGGCGACCTTGGTGTAGTTCAGCCAGCCGAGCTGCAGCTTGTCCCAGGCGTTCATGTCGCCGGGCAGGTCGCCGATGGCGTCCTTGCCGCGGCCGAGCCAGGAGCCGGAGGACATGAGCGACCAGAAGCCGGTCGAGTTCTCGGCGCCCTTGAGACCGGAGGTGTCGTACAGGTCCGGCAGACCGAGGTCGTGGCCGTACTCGTGCGCGAAGACGCCGAGGCCGCCGTTCTCCGGCTGCATCGTGTAGTCGCCGACCCAGATGCCGGAGTCACCGATCTGCGTGCCGCCGGCCTTGTTGTTCGCCGGGCCGGTCTTGCCCGCGTTGGTGCCGTAGGCGTACCAGCGGTGGGCCCACAGGGCGTCGCCGCCCTGGGCGCCGCCGCCCGCCGACTCGTCCTCGCCCGCGTGGACGATCTGGAAGTGGTCGATGTACCCGTCGGGCTCGTTGAAGTTGCCGTCGCCGTCGAAGTCGTACCGGTCCCACAGGTCGTACTGGGCCATGTCGGCCTTGATCTGGGCGTCGGTGCGGCCCTTGGCCTTCTGGTCGGCCACGAAGGCGGTGACGCCGTCGCGGACCGCGTCCCAGACGTTGGAGCAGTTGCTGTTGCCGCAGTAGTTCGAGCCGTAACGGGCCTCGTTGTACTCGACCTTGACCCAGTCGGAGACGTTGCCGTCGACCGAGTAACGGCCGGACGAGGTCTTCTCGTAGTAGGTCTTCAGCGACTGCTTGGGCTGTCCCTTGGCGTCCTTGCCGGTGCCGAAGTACAGGTCCTGGAAGTGCTGCTGGTTGTAGTCGGCCTTCCAGTCCGTGGAGTTGTCGTGCTCACGGTCGGGCTGGGCTATCTGGTTGTGCAGGGGGCCGGGCGTGCCGCCGAACTTCGGCTTCAGCTCGGTCGTCTCGTCGTCCGCGCGGTCGACGAGGGTGGTGGTGTCCACCTTGTCGCCGAACTCGACGAGGATCGTGAAGATCTTGTCGGTCTTCTCACGGCCGAGCTCGACGTACTTCTTGTCGTCGAGCTTGACGACCTGGGAGCCGTTCCGGCGCTCCACCTTCGACTCGCCGCTCAGGACCTGCTCCAGGGCAGCCTTGCGCTGCTGCTCCTGCTGCTCGCTGAAGGGACCCTCGAGGTCGTGGTCGACCGCCGTCTTGTCGATCCCGGCGCCGGGCGCCGGGTCGTGACGGACATCGGCCGGGTTCACGCTGCCGTGATTGTCGGCCCATGCGGTGGTGAAGGTCGAGGCGGTGGCGGCGGTGGCCGCGAGCGCCACAACAACTGCGGACGTTCTGATCGCCCGTCGTCTGTTGGTCACTTGGTATGTCCTCCCCGGCGCCCGCGCTTCGGACCGAAGGTGGGGTGTCCGTCCGGCGGGTCGCGCGTCACAAGTGACGACATTCGACCGGAGGGAGACAAGAAAAGACAGATCTTGACTTGCACATACCAACTGCACTATGTGGGAGGTGAATTCCGATTATCGGACGATCAACGGGCGCCTTACGGGGAAAAATCACACGACCCGTGACTCCGTGCGCCCCCCGTGCACCCCGTGCACCCGCATCGTGGGTGAGGTCACGCTTACTTCGGTTCCGCCCGGGCATCCACGGTCTTAGAGTCGAACCGTTGTCCTGAGAGGGCGGTACGTGTCATGCAGCGTCCGAACGCCGCGCAACTCACCTACGGTTCGGCCACCGTCGTTCTCACGACCGTCGCCCTGCTGCTGCTCTCCGGTACGACGACCACGCTCGGCATCACGGTGATCTGCCTCGCCGGCCTGCTGCTCGGACTGCTCGTGGCGGTGACGATGCCCCCGCGGACGACGGGCGTCAAGACCACCGCACCGACTCCGGCGCCCGCCGCACACGAAGAGGTCCGGGTACCGACCGCGCGCGTGGGCGCGGGAGTCGATACCCGGACCGGTTCGTGACACCTCGTCCGTGACGCGTCGTCTCCGCCGGGTCCGCGCGGACGACGCCGGTCCGGCTACTGCGGGACGGAGACCACCACCGTCTTCGCCGCCTTGTCGTGCAGACCCTGCTTGTAGGGCTTGTCGACCAGGATCAGGATCAGCAGGAGCAGCGGCCACAGGCAGGCGCAGCAGATCAGCGCGGGGAGCCACAGGACGATCGCGCGCAGGAGCGACTGGCTCATCGGCGGCGTCGAGCCGTCGTTGAGCATCGCGACCCGCAGCTTCAACCACTTCTTGCCGAGGGTCTGGCCGTTCTTGGCGACCATCACCGTGTCGTACGCGACGAACGCGACGATCGTGATCAGCTGGAAGACCAGCTGGCCACCGCCGTTGAGGCTGTTGACCGTGTCGCCGAAGTCGTTGCCGTCCTCGGTCGCCCGCGAGTAGATCTTGAACGGGATGCCGATGACCGCCAGCGGGATCGCGATGATCAGCCAGTCGATGACGCGGGCGACGATGCGCTTGCCGGACTCGGCGAGCGGCGGCATCCCGGAGAGCGGATCGGTCCCTCCGTACCCGGCGCCGTAGCCGCCGTACGGGGGCGGGGGCGGCGGCGCGTTGTCGTACGGGGAGCCGCCCGGCGGACCGTACGGCGAACCGCCCGTGGGTCCGTACGGACTCCCGGGCGGCGGACCTCCCGGCGGAGGCCCTCCCGGCGGCGGACCTCCCGGCGGAGGCCCTTCCGGGGGCGGTCCGGCCGGAGGCGGCTGGCCGGCGGAGGGCGGCGGAGGCTCCTGCGGCCTCTTGAGGAACGGGTCCTCCTCGGGCGGCTGGCCGGGCGGCGGCTGGTCGGTGCTCATGGGGGCAGTGCATCCCGGGCCGGGCGCCCCCGCAAGGAATCACCGCCCGTTCGGGGGACCCCCGGCCGCCGGGGGGTCGCCCGCTCCGGCCGGGGGGTCGCCCGGTCCGGCCGGGGGGTCGCCCGGTCCGGCCGGGGCCGGCGGTCCGTGGATCAGCGCGCCACGAAGGTACGGGCGGCCTTGTCGTGCCAGCACTGCCGCCAGGGGCGGTCGAAGAGGCACCACAGGACGTTGAGGACGCCGATGGCCAGGAGGCCCAGGACGCTGTAGACGAGCCAGCGGCGCAGGGCCGCCCCGAAGCGCGGCGGCTGGTGCGCCTCGATGTCCCGCACCTCGATCCCGCACAGCTTCTTGCCGAGCGTGCGCCCCCACTTGGCGGTGGGCAGCGCCTCGTACAGGACGCCGATGACGAGGAACGCGGCCAGCGCGATGCCGAACTGCACGGAGGTCGTGCCGTCGACCAGCCACACCTGGACGGTGACGCCCGACTGCTTGGCCGCCTCGATCTTGCCGTTGATGTGGTCGAGGGCGGCGGTCACGAACGGGAAGGCGGCGGCGCCGACGAGCGCGCCCAGGACGAGGGTGTCGATCAGCCGGGCGACCAGCCTCCGGCCCAGCCCGGCTGATCGACACCCTC
>NZ_LIPQ01000382.1 GCF_001418135.1 Streptomyces aureus | reverse complement strand
GGTGGACTACGGGGGGGTACAGCAAGGGGTGGTTCATGGGGTGTGCGACGTGCGTGCGAAGAGCCTACCGATGATCACCAACCACACACTGTAGTCGTCAACCGTTCATGTGCGGTGCGCAGTTGGCAAACTTACCCGTAGACCGGCCCGCTCTGGTATCGGCCCTGGTACGACAGGCCGAGAAGCTTCGGCCGAAACTCGATGTCGTGGTGCGGAGGGGGCGTTGAGCACCGGGAACGGAAGAGGGCGGAGGCGCTCTCACGCCTCCGCCCTCTGCGGAAATCGTCCCCGACCGGAATCCCGGGCGGGGTGCGGACCGCCCCGGTCCGCCCGCGGCCTCAGGGGGTCCGTGCCGCCTCGGGCGCACCCCGGCCGGTGTCCGTGCCGCGTTCGCCGGAGGCCCGCCCCGCCTCCGCGCCGGTGTTCGCGTCCGTGTTTGCGTCCGCTTTCCCGCGCGACACGCCGGTGAGCGAACTGTCACCGTCGGTGAGAGCCGGCGCCCTCCAGCCGCCGGAGGGGACGCGCGCGACCGCGCGCCACCAGGGGTTCTCGGACACGTGTTCGGCGCCCGGCTCGAACGGCTCGCCCGGGATGGGCAGGGCGATCCGCTGGGCTGCTCCGGCGGCGGCCTCGACGGTGCCCTCCCCCGGTTCGGCCCACGGATGCGGGGCGAGGTTGAAGGTGCCCCAGTGGATCGGCAGCATCACCCCGGCGGGCCCGCCGCCCTGGAGGTCCAGATGCGCCCGCATGCCCTCGGCGGGAGTCATGTGGATGTCGGTCCAGAACTCCGAGTAGGCACCGATCTGGATCATGGTGGCGTCGAAGGGGCCGTGGGCCGCGCCGATGTCCTTGAATCCGGAGAAGTACCCGGTGTCCCCGCTGTGGAAGATCCGGTGGGAGGGGCCCGTCACGACCCAGGAGGCCCAGAGCGTCATCTGACGGTTGCGCAGTCCGCGCCCGCAGAAGTGCCGGGCCGGGGTGGCCGTGAGCCGCAGCCCGCCGATCTCGGTGGACTCGTTCCAGTCCAGCTCGCGCAGCCGGGAGGCGGGCACTCCCCAGCGCTCCAGGTGGGCGCCGACGCCCAGCGGCACCGCGAAGACGGTGTCGGTGGTGGCGAGCGCCTTGATCGTCGGCAGGTCGAGGTGGTCGTAGTGGTCGTGCGAGATCACGACGACGTCGACCGGGCCGAGGGCGGCGAGCGGCGCGGGCACCGGGTGGAGCCGCTTGGGACCGGCGAAGGGGAAGGGGGAGCAGCGCTCGCCCCAGACCGGGTCGAAGAGGACGCGGTGGCCGTCGATCTCGGCGAGGACGCCGGAGTGCCCCATCCACGTCAGGCGCAGGCCGGTGGCCGGGGGCCTGGCCAGGTCGGCGACCGTGGTGGGGTGGACCGGGATCGTGCCGGTGGGGGCGCGGCGCGAACGGCCTTCCTTGTCGAAGTAGATCTTGGCGAACTCGACACTGGAACCCGAGGGGCCGCGTCGGGCGGGTTCGGGGTTCTGGAAGATCCCGTCCGCGAAGTTCGGCGAGCGGTGGATACGGGCGAGGCGCTCTCCCGTGGGATCCGCGCCGAAGGACTCGGGGCGCAGCGCGCGCAGCCGGGCCCGTGGCGAGCGGTCGGAGCCGGTACCGGTCACAGGACCTCCTGATCTCTGGGGGTCGTTCCATTATGGGCGGCCCGCGCCGCGAACGGTCGGGGCGGTCAGCCATACTGAACCGTCATTCAGTACGTCCGGCCGGTCCCACCGGCCTCCCGGCCCGTCCGGCACCCGGCCGGCCCGCCCCTCCGAGGAGATGTCCGATGAGTTCCGCCCCGCTGCTTTCCGTCGGCTGGACCGACCACGTGACCGGTCGCTCGGGCCATCTGGTGGTCGACCGGCTGGTGCGCGGGGTGGCCAGCGGCGGCCTGCGGATGCGGGAGGGCTGCACCGTCGAGGAGGTGACCGGGCTCGCCCGCGGGATGACCATGAAGGAGGCCCTGCACTACGACCCGAAGGCCCGGTACGTGCCGCTGGGCGGCGCCAAGGGCGGCATCGACTGCGACCCCCGCTCCCCCGAGGCGTACGGCGTCCTCGTGCGCTATCTGCGGGCGATGCGGCCGTACGTCGAGCGGTTCTGGACCACCGGGGAGGACCTGGGGCTCACCCAGGACCTGGTGGACCGCGCCGTGGCCGAGGCCGGCCTGGTCTCCTCCGTGCAGGCCGTGTACCCGCTCCTGGACGACGAGGCGGCGGCCCGCGAGCGGCTCGCCGACGCCTTCGCGATCGAGGTCGACGGCATCGGCCTCGACGAGCTGGTCGGCGGTCTGGGGGTCGCCGAGTCGGTCCTCACCGCCCTCGACCGGGCCGACCGGGCGTACGCCGGGACCCGGGTGTCGGTGCAGGGGCTCGGCACGATGGGCGGGGCGACCGCCCGGTTCCTGGCGCGCGCCGGGCTGCGGGTGGTGGCCGTGGCCGACGTCCGGGGCACGATCGTGAACCCGGACGGCCTCGACGTCGAGGCGCTGCTCGCGGCCCGGGACGCCCACGGCGCCGTCGACCGCTCCGCCCTGCGGCCCGGAGACCGCGAGGAGCCCGGGGACGCCTGGCTCGCGGCCGAGGCGGAGGTGCTGGTCCCCGCGGCCGTCTCGTACGCGATCGACGCCGGGAACCAGGGACGGATCACGGCCCGCTGGATCGCCGAGGCGGCGAACATGCCGGTGCTGCCCGAGGCCGAGGAGGCCCTCGCCGCGCGCGGGGTCACGGTGCTGCCCGACGTGGTCGTGAACTCGTGCACGAACGCCTGGTGGTGGTGGACCCTCTTCGGCGACATCGAGGCCGACGCGGACCAGGCCTTCGCCCGGGTGCGCGGGGCCATGCGGACGCTCGTCGACGGGATGCTCGACCGGGCGGAGACGGACGGCACGAGCCCGCGCGCCGCAGCGCACGCGCTGGTGGACGAGCGGCTGCCGCAGATCGCCGAGCGCTACGGCTGGTACTGAGCCCCCACCTCCACGGAGTCACTGACGATCATGCGCGCGTCACGTGCTGTGTAAGGTGCGTGGCGTGGCGAGAGTGCGGTTGAGCGTGGCCGAGCGGCGGGAGGAGCTGCTGCGGGCCGCCGTCGAGCAGATCGAGGCGCGCGGGGTCGCGGCCGTCCGGATCGCCGACGTGGCCTCGGCGCTCGGGGTGAGCAACGCTCTGGTGCTCTATCACTTCTCGTCCAAGGAACAACTGGTCGCCGCGGCGTTCGCGCACGCCGCCGAGGGCGACCTCGCCCATCTGCGCCGGCTCCTCGGGCGCCGTTCCAGCGCCGTACGCCGCCTCCGGGCCGCCGTGCGCTGGTACGCGCCGACCGGGCAGGCCAAGGGCTGGCGTCTGTGGATCGAGGGCTGGGCGGCCTCTCTCCGCGACCCCGGGCTGCGCCGGGTGTCCGCCTCCCTCGACCGGGAGTGGAAGGCGGCGCTGACCCGGGTGATCGCGGAGGGGGCCGCTGCCGGGGAGTTCCGCTGCGCGGACCCGGCGGCCGCCGCCTGGCGGCTCACCGCCTTCCTCGACGGCCTCGCCGTCCAGACGACCGCCTACGCCGGCTCCCTCTCCCGCACCGCGATGCTGCGCTGGGCCGACGCCGCTCTCGCCCGCGAGCTGAACCTGCCGGACGAGAACGGGGGCGAGGGCGAGAGCGAGGGCCGAGACCGGAGCGAGGACGAGAGCGAGAGCCGAGACCGGAGCGAGGACGAGAGCGAGAGCCGAGACCGGAGCGAGGACGACGGCATCGACTTCGGCGAGAGCACGGATACGGTCCGGGGCGGGGACGACGCGCCCTCCGTCACCTGACCACAGGCTCGGACGGCGTGGGGCCTCCTGGCCGCCCTCACCGGGTCACACCAGCTCGAAGACCCGGCGTGGGGCCTCCTGGCCGCCCTCACCGGCTTCACACCAGCTCGAAGACCGCCGAGACGGTGACCTGCTCCTCGATCTCGCCGGGGGCCATCGGGACGCTCGCCTCGTCGTGGGCGACGCCGGGGGCGGCGCCGGTACCGGGACGCACGGACTCCCCCTCGCTGAGCGAGACGAGCCGGCCGAGCCGGTGGCCGCTGAGGCGGGCGTGCTGCGCCGCCTTGTCGTACGCGTCCCGGTGGGCGGCCTCGCGTGCCTTCACCCGCAGGGCCGACGGGTCGGCGACGTCGAAGACCACACCGTTGATCCGCCCGGAGTCCCCCGTGGCGTCGTTGACGGCGCCGATGACCTGGCCGGCCCTGTCGATCTCCCGGACCTTCGCGGAGAAGGACTGCCCTGCCTGGTAGCCGGTCACCTTGCTCTCGCCCGCGGCGTTCTGCGTGTAGACCGGGGACAGCGAGAGGCTGTCGGTACGGATGTCCCGCTCGGCGATCCCCTGCTTGTCCAGCACCGCGAGAAGGGCCTCGGCGGCGGTGCTCTGCGCGGCCATCGCCTCCTTCGCGGTCTTACGGGTGGCCTCGACCCCGACGGAGAGGATCGCCAGGTCGGGCGCGGCGGACGCGCGGCCGTGACCGGTGACGGTGACCGTGGCGGGGGCCTCCGCCCGGACGGCAGGCGCGGCCGTCCGCTCGGGCGCGGCGGCCAGGGCGGGCGCCACGGTGCCGACGAGCAGCCCGCCGAGCACGGCGGTGGCGGCGAGCAGACGGGCGGTACGGACGGTGCTTGGCCGGCGGATCGTCACGGGCGGTCCCTTCGAGGCTGGGTGCCGGGGCTCCGGCGGGCACATCCCAGCACCCGTCGGCGCCGCCTCCGGTACGCCACTCCCGACCGCCGGCGCCCTTCACCTCTCCGTACCAGTCGCGCCTCCGCACGGCCGGCCGCCGCTGTCGGGAAGCCGTCCCGGGCCGTCGGCTCAGGTCTGGACGAGCGGCTCGTACACCTCGGGGCGCAGCCCGAAGGTCCAGGCGACGCCCTCCCGCGCGGTCCGGGTCGTGGGCGGGACCCGGAGCCAGTACGTGCGGTGGCTGCCGTCCGGCTCGGGCGTGGAGTTGACCACCTCCACCATCACCACGTCCTCGTCGTCGGCCAGCTCGATCCGCCACAGGACGCCGGTCTCGTCACGGTGCTCGTGCCGCGCGCCCGAGGCGGCGAGGTATCGGTCGTAGCCGTAGTACTCCAGCATCACGCGCCGCAGTTCGGCGTTCTCCTCCTCCCGTATCCGCTCGGGGGTGAGGCCGGCGAGCCCGGCGAGGAAGTCGGCGGGCACGGTCATCCCCCGCCAGGCGTACAGGGCGAAGCCGTCGGCGAAGGCCAGCGCGGGGCCGTCGCCCCGGTCGAGCCGCCCGGCCTCGTCCCGGTGCAGCTCGACGGGCCGTTCGCAGACCACGGCGACGTTCTCGTACGGCCACCACCAGCCCGCGTGTCCGGCGACGGCGGCGAGGCCCGCGAGGCGGTCGCCGTGACCGTCGAAGGCGGCGAGCCAGGCCGCGTCGTGCTGGCCGAGCACCGCGTCGAGGAGCACGAGCCGCGCCTCGGTCGCCTCCCGCCCGGAAGGCACCGGGCCGGCCGCCCCGCCGGCCCCGGAGGCGGCGGGGCCGGCCTGCGCGGCCGGACCGGCGGCGGTCGCGGCCTCCGTCACCGCGGCCCGTATCCGGTCGGCCAGGCTCCGGGTGAGGTCCCAGAGAGGGGCCCCGGTCGCCTGCCAGTGGGCGGCCCATCCGGCCGGCCCCAGGGTGTCGTGGAGCCGGCGCCGCTCCTCGGCCCACGGCCGGGTGCGCACCTCGTCCCGGACCGAACGGCCCCGGTCGTCCAGCCCCCGTACGAGCGCGACGGCGGCGAGCGGCGAGTCCGCCCAGAGCACACGCGCCGGTTCGGCGAGGCCCGCCGTGCGGTAGGCGAGCCGGACTCCGGCCTCCGCGGCGGCGCGGTCGGCGGGGCCGGTGGCCGCGGCGACGGACCGCCACTTGTCCCGTGCGGTGGTGTGGTTCATGTCGGCGTGGTTCATGTGGAAGCCCCCAGGTCTCTCTCGGTCAGTCCGCGACGATCCGGTACGCCCCGGGCACGTACTCCCGCTGACGCACCACCCGGTACCAGCCCTTGGGCAGCGGTATCGGGGCGTGCTCCTCGTGCACCACCCGGCCGCCCTCGGGCAGTTCGAGCAGCAGCGGGCCGAAGGGGCCCGGCTCCCGGACGAGCCGGCCGGGCCCGGGGACCGCGTGGGCGTGCCCGGTGACCTCGCCGAGGGCCAGGACCAGCCGGCCCCGGGCGTCCCTCGGCTCCCCCGCCGCCGCCCTCACCCGCTCCGGAACGGCCGTCGCCTCGACGGGCGCGATCAGTACGTCTCCCTGCCGGTACATGGTTCTCCCCTCCCCGTTCGGCGCGGGACGGCCGAACACGAGAACGACGCTAGAGGCCGGGTCTGACATTCGGTCCCGGTCCCGGTTCCTGGCCGGGCCCCTCGGAGGCCCACCCGCCGGAGGGCGTTGTCGGTGCCGCTTGGTAGAACTCATGGCATCAGCCGATCCACGCCGTCCGTTGCCGGGAGCGCAGTCATGACCGTTGGCCACTACCTCGAGGAATTCCACGGGCTGCCCGTGTTCCACTTCCAGGACACGGAATCGGACGCGCGGGTCGAACTGCCCGACGCCGCCGCGGTCGCCTGGCGTCTCTCGTCGCCGACCTACTGCGAGGACGACGACGAGCAGTGGGGTGCGCAGTTCGAGCGGTTCCTGAGGACGGTCGACGTGGGCCGGGTGCGCGCGCTGGTCGTCGGCGGCTGGGACGAGGCGTACGAGAACTCGTCGGCGGACATCGTCACGGCGCTCATCGGCGCCAACAACCGTCTGACCTCCCTGGAGGCGGTCTTCCTCGGCGACATGGCGGGCGAGGACTGCGAAATCTCCTGGATCATCCAGTCCGATGTGACCCCGCTGCTCGCCGCCTACCCGGCCCTGCGGGAGTTCGGGGTGCGCGGGGGCTCGGAGCTGGCCTTCCCCTCGATCCGGCACACCGGTCTGGAGAGCCTGGTCGTGGAGACCGGTGGGCTGGGTGCCGAGGTCGTGCGCGGGATCGTCGGCAGTGACCTGCCCGCCCTGGAGAAGCTGGAACTCTGGCTCGGCACCGACGAGTACGGCGGCGACAGCACGGCGGACGACCTCGCTCCGCTGCTCTCCGGCGCGGGGTTCCCCGCCCTGCGCTCGCTCGGCCTGCGCAACAGCGTGATCCAGGACGCCGTGGCCGCCGCGGTGGCGGGAGCCCCCGTCCTCGCCCGGATCGAGCGGCTCGACCTGTCGATGGGGGTCCTCACGGACGAGGGCGCGGCGGCCCTGCTCGACGGCCAGCCCCTGACCCACCTCAGCCACCTCGACCTCTCCCACCACTACCTGTCGGAGGCCATGCGGGAGCGGGTGCTCGCCGCGCTCGCCCCGCACGGCGTCGCCGTCGACCTCGACGACGCGCAGGAGGCGGACGACGAGGGCGACGGCCGGGTCTTCCGGTACGTCGCGGTCGCCGAATGACCGCCCACCCGCGCCTCGTGGTCGTCGGGGATCCGGCGGGCCGCCGCGTCGCGTTCTTCCAGGACGCGCTGCGCTCCGCCGGGCTGCCCGGGGCGCGGGTGGTGTCCTGGCCCGAGGTGCTGCGCGGTGCGGCGCGGTTCGCGGAGGGCGAGACCGTACGGGTGGACTCGCCCGGCGAGGACCCGGAGGCCGACCGGCTGCTCCGGGACGTCGACGATCCGGCGCGGGTCGAGGGCACCGGCCGCTGGTACGCGCGGTTCGTCGCCGCCACCGCGGAGCTCGCCCGGTCCGTCGCCGAGGCGGGCGCCGTGCTCGTCGACGACCCCGCCGAGCTGGCCGCGCTCTTCGACAAGCGGCTGAGCCACGGCCTGCTCCGCGCGGCCGGGGTACCGGTGCCCGAGTCGCCGACGTCAGGCCCCTCAGCCCCGGTCGTACGCGGCTGGGCCGACGTCAGGGCCCTGACCGCCGAGCCCGGACTGCGCCGGGTCTTCGTGAAGCCGGCGCACGGCTCCTCCGCCTCCGGGGTGCTCGCGGTCGAGACGAACGGCGCGGGCCGGGTGCACGCCACCACCTCGGTGGAGCGCGGGCCCGGCGGACGGCTCTTCAACTCCCTGCGGGTGCGGCGCTATACGAGCGAGCGCGAGGTCGGCGCGATCGTGGACGCCCTCGCCCCCGACGGGCTGCACGTCGAGCGCTGGCTGCCCAAGGCCGCCCAGGGCGGCCGGGCCGCCGACCTGCGGGTGGTGGTGATCGACGGACGGGCCACCCACGCGGTGCTGCGCACCAGCCGCTCCCCCATGACCAATCTCCATCTGGGCGGGACCCGGGGCGATCTGCCCGCGGCCCGGGCCGCGATGGCCGCGGCCGGCGCGCGGTGGACCGATGCGCTCGACGTGTGCGAGCGGGCCGCCGCGGTCTTCCCCGGCACCCGGTGCGTGGGTGTCGACCTGCTGCCCTCGACGGGCTGGCGCCGCTTCGCCGTGGGCGAGGTCAACGCCTTCGGCGATCTGCTGCCGGGCCTCACGGGCCTGCCCGGCAGTGGTGCCGAGGGCCTCGACACGTACGCGGCCCAGGTCTCCGCCCAGTTCCCCCGCACCCACCGACTCACCAGCGCCAGCACCAGCACCAGCACCAGCACCAGCACCAGCACCACAGGAACGAGCACCGCGTGAACCAGCCCGACATGAACGCGATCGTCGGGAGCCACGATCTGCTCCTGGTCACCCTCGACACGCTCCGGTACGACGTGGCGGTCGAGCTCGCGGCCGCGGGCCGCATCCCGAACCTGGCCCGTCATCTCCCCGGCGGCGTCTGGGAGCGGCGGCACGCACCCGGCAGCTTCACCTACGCCTCCCACCAGGCGATCTTCGCCGGATTCCTGCCGACCCCGGCCTCCCTCGGCCCGCACCCGCGGCTGTTCGCTGCGCGCTTCGCCGGCAGCGAGACGACCGCCGACGGCACCTGGGTCCACGACACCCCGGACTTCGTGTCCGCCCTCGCGGGCGAGGGCTACCGGACGGTCTGCCTCGGCGGTGTCGGCTTCTTCAACCGGCAGCCGCCGCTCGGCACCGTGCTCCCGGGGCTGTTCCAGGAGAGTCACTGGGAGCCGTCGTTCGGCGTGGCCTCCCCCACCTCCTTCGAGTCGCAGGTCGCCCGCGCCGAGGAGGTCGTGGCCGGTCTCCCGCACGAGCGGCGGCTGTTCCTCTTCGTCAACGTGTCCGCGCTGCACCAGCCCAACTGGTTCCACCTGCCGGGCGCCACCCGCGAGGCCGGCGACTCCCGGGCCACCCACGCCGCCGCCCTGGAGTACGTCGACCGGCACATCGGGCGGCTCTTCGCCGCCATGAGCAGCCGCCGCCCGTGCTTCGCGATCGTCTGCTCCGACCACGGCACCGCGTACGGGGAGGACGGGTACACCGGTCACCGGCTCGGCCACGAGGTCGTGTGGACGGTCCCGTACGCGCAGTTCGAGCTGGCCGGCCCGGAGCGGGAGGCCGTGGCATGAGCGACAGCGCCGCCCCGCGTCCGTACCGGAGCTACGTCTACGCCTACCCGCACAAGACGGCGTACCGGCCGCTCATCGACCCCGCGCCCTCGCTCGCCGCGCTCTGGCGGGACGAGCCGAAGGACGCGCTCTCCCTCTACGCGCACATACCGTTCTGCGAGGTCCGCTGCGGCTTCTGCAATCTCTTCACCCGGATCGGCGCCCCCGACGAGCTGACCACGCGCTATCTCGACGCGCTCGACCGCCAGGCCACGGCCGTCCGCGAGGCCCTCGGCGACCGGGACCCGGTGCGGTTCGCGACGGCCGCGTTCGGCGGCGGCACGCCCACGTTCCTCACCGCCGGCGAGCTGGAGCGGTTGTGCGACATCGCCGAGAAGCGGATGGGCGTGGATCTGCGGGCGGTGCCGCTGTCCGTGGAGACCTCCCCCGCGACGGCGACCGCCGACCGCCTCGCCCTGATCGCCGAGCGGGGCGCGACCCGGCTCAGCATCGGGGTGCAGAGCTTCGTGGAGGCCGAGGCGCGGGCGGCGGTCCGGCCGCAGCGCCGCGCCGACGTCGAATCGGCTCTCGGCCGGATCCGGGACACCGGCGTCCCCGTGCTCAACATCGACCTGATCTACGGCATCGACGGCCAGACCGAGGAGTCCTGGCGCTCCTCGCTCGACGCCGCCCTCGCCTGGCGCCCGGAGGAGCTGTACCTCTATCCGCTGTACGTGCGGCCGCTCACCGGCCTCGGCCGGATCACCCCCGCCGCCGACCGGGAGTGGGACGAGCAGCGGCTGCGCCTCTACCGGTACGGCCGGGACCACCTCCTCGCGCACGGCTACGAGCAGGTGTCGATGCGGATGTTCCGCAGGACGGACGCCGCACCGCTCGGCCCCGACGACTACGCCTGCCAGACGGACGGCATGATCGGACTGGGCTGCGGGGCCCGCTCGTACACCTCGGCCCTCCACTACTCCTTCGACTACGCCGTCGACATGCGGGAGATCCGTACGATCATCGACGCCTACACGGAGACCGCGGACTTCTCGCGGGCCGAGGTCGGCCGGTGGGTCGACGCCGGTGAGGCCAGGCGCCGCCATCTGCTCCAGTCGCTGCTGCAGGCCGAGGGCATGCCGGTCGCCGGGTACGAGGAACGGTTCGGCTCCTCGCCGTTCACGGACTTCCCGGCGGAGCTGGGCCGGTTCGAGGCCCTCGGCTGGCTGGACCAGGAGGCGCCGGCCGGGCTGCTCCGGCTCTCCCCGGAGGGCCTTGCCCACTCGGACGGCCTCGGCCCTGAGCTCTTCTCCCCCTCGGTGCGGGCCGCGATGGCCGCGTACGAGCCGAAGTAGGCGGCGGGCGTGCACCTCACACCTTCGCCGATCCCGGCCCCGATCCGGGCCCCGGGCACCGACCTGACACCGCCGCCGGTCCCGGGCCCGGGCCCGGACCTCATACCGCCGCCCGTCCCGGGCCAGGGCATGGACCTGACGCTGCTCTACCGCGGGCCGCTGTCCTCCTGCGACTTCGACTGTCCGTACTGCCCGTTCGCCAAGCGCCGGGACAGCCGGGAGCAGCTGCGCGCGGACCGGGCGGCGCTCGAACGGTTCACCGGGTGGGCCGCCGGGCAGACCGAGGACCGGCTGCGCGTCCTCTTCACCCCCTGGGGCGAGGGCCTGGTGCGGTCCTGGTACCGGCGGGCGCTGGTCGAGCTGTCCCGGCTCCCCCACGTGGAGCGGGTGGCGATCCAGACGAATCTGAGCTGCCGGACCGACTGGCTGGCGGAGGCGGACCCGGAGAGCGTGGCGCTCTGGTGCACGTACCACCCGGGGCAGACGCCGTACGAGCGGTTCCTCGCCAAGTGCGGAGAGCTGGCCGAGCGGGGCGTCCGCTTCAGCGTCGGCGTCGTCGGGCTCCCCGAGCACGCGGAGCACGCCCGGCGGCTGCGGGCCGCGCTGCCGGCGCACGTCTACCTCTGGGTGAACGCCGCGGAGGGGCACACGTACACGGACGCGGAGGCCGTGGAGTGGACGGGGATCGACCCCCTCTTCCCGTACAGCCGCCATCCGCACCGTTCGGCGGGGCTGCCGTGCCGGACCGGGGAGTCGGTCATCTCGGTGGACGGCGAGGGGACGGTGCGGCGCTGCCATTTCGTCAAGGCCGAGCTGGGGAACCTGTACGACGGCTCGTACCGCGCCGCCCTCCGCCCCCGGACCTGCCCCCTCGCCGTCTGCGACTGTCACATCGGCTACGTCCATCTGGAGACGCTGCCGCTGTACGACGTCTTCGCCGGCGGGGTACTGGAGCGGATCCCCGCGTCGTGAACCCACCGGCGGTCCCCTGGCCTACAGGGGCATGAGGTCGGGGCGCTTCGCCTCGACGTGGTCGCCGGAGCTCTCGCCGCGCAGCCGGCGGCCGATCCAGGGCACGAGGTACTCCTTGGCCCAGTGGATGTCGTCGCGGCGCACCTCGAGCGTGCCGCGCGGGGGCACCGGCGGCCACGCCTGGTCCGGGTCGGCCGGCACCGGCATGCCGAGCACCTGGGCCGCGCGCAGGGCGACCCGGGTGTGGCCGTCGGGCGAGAGGTGCAGCCGGTCGTCGTCCCAGGCGCGCCGGTCCTGCACGGACTTCAGGGACCAGAGGTCGAGGACCGGGCAGCCGTAGCGGTCCGCGATGGCCCGGACGTGCCCGTTGTACGTGGCGATCTTGCCGCGCAGGTGCTTGAGGAGCGTGACGCCGCGCGTGTCGAAGCCGGTGGTCACCATCACGGTGCCGACGGCGGAGGTCAGTTCGGCGACGGCGCGCTCGAAGCGCTCGGCGACCTCGTCGGGGTCCGTGCCGGGGCGGATGATGTCGTTTCCGCCGGCGCAGAAGGTCACCAGGTCGGGGGCGAGTTCCTTCGCCCGGGGGACCTGTTCCGCCACGATCTGGTCGAGGAGACGTCCGCGTACGGCCAGGTTGGCGTAGCGGAAGGCGTCGTGCTCCGGCAGCTGGTCGGCGAGCAGCACCGCGAAGCGGTCCGCCCAGCCGACGTAGGTCCCGTCGGGCCCGGGGTCTCCGACGCCCTCGGTGAAGCTGTCACCGATCGCCGCGTACGACCCGAATGCGTGCTGGTCTCTTGATCTCGAATCGTCTGCCACGGGAGCACATCCTTCCCCTTCGGATGTGACCTACGCGACCGTAAGGAGGGGTTGACGCCGGGTGACATATGCCACCGATAAAGAATTTGCCAAGCCGGAATAGAGCGGGAGCGTGCCGGAGGCCCGGCACGTGTGTGCCGGGCCTCCGAGTGACGACGGACCGTCAGATGCTCACACCGTGCTGACGCAGGGCGGAGATCGGGTCGATGTCGGAGCCGTACTCCGGCCCGGTCCGCATCTCGAAGTGCAGGTGCGGGCCGGTGACGTTGCCGGTCGCGCCGGAGAGACCGATCTGCTCTCCGCCGCTCACGGTCTGGCCGGCGGAGACGGAGATCGAGGAGAGGTGGGCGTACTGCGAGAAGGTGCCGTCGGCGTGCTGGATGACGACCTGGTTGCCGTACGAGCCGCCGTTGCCCGCGGAGTAGACGGTGCCGGGGCCGACCGCGACGATCGTGGTGCCGGTGGAGGCCATGAAGTCGACACCGGTGTGGTACCCGGAGGACCACATGGCTCCAGAGGCGCGGTACGGGGTGGACACGCCGCCGCTGACCGGGGCGAACCAGCCGGACGCGGAGGTCGCGGCGCCCGAGGACTTCGACGTCTGCGCGGCGGACGTGTCCGCGGACGGGGTGCTCGCGGCCGGGGCGGAGGAGCGCTCGCTGCTCCGGGAGGCGCGCGAGGTGTCACCGTTCTTCGCGGAGCCCTTGGGAGCGGCGGCCTTGGGCGCGGCGCTCTTGGGCGCGGCGGCCTTGGCGGTGCTCTTGGCGCCGAGGGTGAGCTTCATGCCGGGCAGGATGAGCGAGGGGTTCTCGCCGACCACCTGGCGGTTGTCCGCGTACAGCTTCTGCCAGCCACCGGCGAGGTGGTGCTCGGCGGCGATCTTCGACAGGTAGTCGCCCCGCACGACGGAGTACGTCTTGGGCGCGGCCTTCGCGGCGGCGGGCGCCGCCTTGGCGACGGCGGGGGCCTTCATCTGGGCGGCGGCGGTGACGGCCTGGCCGGGAGCGGCGGCCGGGGCGGCCTGCTCGGCGGCGTGGGCGCCGGTGGCACCGAGGAGCGGGAGGGCGACGACGGCGCCTCCCGTACCGGCGGCGGCGATTCCGCGGGTGAGGCGGTTGGACTTGATGCGGCGGTGCTTACCCTTCGCGGGCATGGCGAATTCCTCTCCGGCGCCTACGAGGTGAGCTGTCGGGTTCGGACTGGAGATGCCCGGCCGCGCTCTCACGCGGCTTCACCCCGAGCCGTCCTGCGTCGCGGGACCGGCGTACTTCGTGGGTCCCCCGCTCCTGCCACACATGGGATGAGTGGAATTCCGGACGGTGGCAGGATTCGGCGGTCCGACCGGATTGACGGTGACGCTAGACGAGGGGGTCGGCGCGAACAAGCCAATGATTTTTCCCGGCTTTCCGGGTGCGGCCTTCCACCCGGAAAGCCGGTCACCCTCCGTGGATGACGGACCCTCGATTTCCTTTTTCCGCAGGGGAATTGCTCGGGCCCGTCGGCCACGATCCGTCACTTCTATGACCCTGCTCACGCGCCCGAGCTCATCTCACCTGTAAACAGGGCGCGTTATACGCAACGCCCTAATTCGGACAGATCACCCATTCCCGTCCAGGGGGGTGCGCCATCACGCCCCCGCCTGGATGATTGCCCCTGGAACCGATCTCGCGTCGGGCACCCGAACGTCGACCATCAGGAGCATCCGTGACGCAGCAGCTGCCGCAGGTCCCGCCCATCGAAGCGAACGAACCCGAGCTGGCCGAGGTCCGCAACTTCCGGGACGTGGGCGGCCTGCCGACGACGGACGGGCGCGCCGTGCGGCCCGGCCGCCTCTTCCGCAGCGGCCACCTCGCCCACGCCACCGAGGAGGACGTCGTCTTCCTCGACTCGCTCGGACTGCACACCGTCTTCGACTTCCGGAACCTCGCCGACCGGAAGATCGAGGGCCCGGACGTCGAACTGCCGGGCGTACGGAACGTGAACATACCCCTCAACGACCCGGCCGACGGGAAGGAGTTCTGGAAGCTGGTGCGCGACGGCGACATCGAGCAGCTGCGGGACATCCTCGGCGACGGCAAGGCCGCGGCCCGAATGTCTGACTCGTACCGGAAAATGGTGGTTGAGCGGACCGTGGAGCACAGCCGGATCCTGCACTCCCTGGCCGAGGACAGTCTCCCCGCCCTGATGCACTGCGCGGCAGGCAAGGACCGCGCCGGGCTCTCCATCGCGATCACCCTGCTGGCCGTCGGGGTCGAGCGGGAGGCGATCGAGGCCGACTACGTGAAGTCGAACGACCCGCACCGCCGCTACAAGGTGCGCCGCAGCTCCACCGCCCCGGACGCGATGTCGCCCGAGGTGATGGAGCTGCTGAGCCCGCTGTTCGACGCGCGGGTGGAGTACCTGCGGGGCGCCTTCGAGACGATCGAGGCGACCTGGGGCTCGGTGGACGCCTACCTCACGCAGGGCCTCAAGCTCTCCCCGGAGACCCGCGAGCGGCTGCGCGAGCGCCTGCTCACGGAGGCGTGACCGGAAGCTACCGGTTCTGCCCGCCGAGCATGAAGAGCAGGTAGAGGAAGCCGGCGAAGAGGTGCCCGGCGACCAGATAGGCGAAGAGGCGCAGGACGAGACCCTTGGGGAACTTGCCCTCGCCTCGCTCTTCACCGGTGACAGCTCGTGACTTCTCGGACATCTCGGTCCTTTTCTTTCGAAGGAAGTTCGGGATCAGCGCCGGTGCGGAGTTCCGTCGCCGAGACACAGCTCGGCGACGGGGCTCTGCATCAGGGTGTGGACGAAGAGCAGCTCGGCCCCACCGGGGGTCGCCGCTCCGATCCGGTGCGGGGTCAGCGAGTCGAAGTGCGCGCTGTCCCCGGGATCGAGGACGTGGACGGCCTCGCCGAGCGCGAGCCGCACCCGGCCATCCAGGACGTGGATCCACTCCTCGCCGGGGTGGACGCGCACGATGTCGGCCCGGGTGGCGTACGGCACGTGGACCCGCAGGCACTGCAGGGCGCGCCCGGCGCCGCCCGCCTGGCGGTAGATCCAGCCGTCGGCCTCGACGGGTTCGGAGCGCCCGGCGCGGACGACCGGGTCGCGCTCGGGGGGCGTCTCGCCGAGGAGCTCGGAGACCGTCGTACCGTAGATACGGGCGAGGGCGAGCAGCATCGGGAGCGAGGGCTGCCGGTTCCCCGTCTCCAGGCGCGAGAGGTGGGCCGGCGAGAGGCCGGCCCGCTGGGCGGCGGCCTCCAGGGTGAGTCCCCGGCGGCGGCGCAGGGCCCGCAGCTGCGGG
>NZ_LIPQ01000381.1 GCF_001418135.1 Streptomyces aureus | reverse complement strand
ACCACCTCCACCAGGCGGGCGGCAAGGCTCTGCCACGGCGTCTCGTCCTGGTTCCATGCCTGCGGCCCTCTTTGATCCCGGGGCTGGAGGCGGAGCGGTGCGGGCGCCGGCCGCGTGCTGATGCGCGCGGACGCTGGTGGAGTCGACCGAGATGTCCCAGTCGCTCTCGCCTGGGGCGTCGGCCGCGGCCTGGACCTGCTGGAGGAGACGTTCCCAGGTGCCGTCGGACGACCTCAGGCGGTGGCGTTCGTGGACGGTCTTCCACGGTCCGAACCGTTCGGGCAGATCGCGCCACTGCACCCCGGTCCGCACCCGGTGCAGGGTGCTGACCTTGCCCCCAGGCCCTGTCCGGCGGACAACTGAAAGAGGTCCCGCCGATGACGCGGACTGGCTACCCTCACGTCGTGAACAGGCACGTGCTCGAGCTGATGTGGGGAGGCGTCGCTCTCATAGGCGGGGGGCTCCTGGTCACCAACGTCCGAGGGGTAGCCGACCGGTTCCAGGCCATGTCCTACGCCTACCGATCATGGCCTAGGACTTGTCCGGTCGATCAAGTTCGTAGCCAAATGGTGAGGGCTGCCGCGGTCGCGGTGCCGAGGTAGACGTAGCCGCGCTTTGCGTATGCGGGCCGCCTGACTGTCGGTTTTCTCCGGGATGGCGTGTCGGATTCCCCGTCGTCGCGGGTACTCGCGGATGGGGCCGTTGCTGTAAGCCTTGTCGGCCGCGAGGCTGTCGGGCTTCTTGCGTGGTCGTCCCAGGCCCGGTCTGGGCACCCGGATCTTCTCCAGGACCGGCTTGAACTGGGTGCAGTCTGCCCGCTGACCTGGAGTGACGATCAGGGACAGCGGACGGCAGCGGCCGTCCGCGCTCAGGTGCAGCTTGCTGGTGAACCCGCCGCGCGAGCGGCCCAGGCCCTCACCTCCAGCACCACCTCCACCAGGCGGGCGACCAGGCTCTGCCACGGCGTCTCGTCCTGGTGTTCTGGGCTTCCGGCCCCCTTTGAGGCGGGGGCCGGCGGTGGGTCGGTGCGGGCGCCGGCCGCATGCTGATGGGCGCGGACGATGGTGGAGTCGACCGAGATGTCCCAGTCGGTCTCGCCAGCCGCGTCGGCTGCGGCCTGGACCTGCTGGAGCAGTCGCTCCCAGGTGCCGTCGGCGGACCAGAGCCGGTGGCGTTCATAGACGGTTTTCCACGGTCCGGACCGTTCGGGCAGGTCACGCCACTGAACGCCGGTTCGCACCCGGTGCAGAATCCCGTCGATCACCTGCCGGTGATCACGCCACCGGCCACAACGCCTGTTGCTGACCGGCAGGAACGGCCGCAGCCGTTCCCACTCGGCATCACTCAGATCACCCCGCCCCATGCCCGCACTAACGCTCCGGCGGCGGAGCAGTCACTCGGTCGGGCTCCCGGGTACCGAGACATGCCAGAATCGGCAGATGGTGCTTGTAGGAGAGTTCTTCCTTGCCGGAGACGACGAGTCAGCAGTGCTGGTAGGACCGCGCAACAGTCATGATTTTCCTGCCGTGCCGTGTGACGGCATCTATCCGGATGACGCAGTTCCGAGGTGGGAAGCTCTGTTGACGGGGGCGGAGAGTCCGCTCCGGCACGTGGTGCCCATGGCCAACGATGGCTTCACTGTCTTCGCTGTTCCGCAGACGCTCTCGACGGCCTTGACCAGTGCAGGAACGGATCAGCTCAGACGTACCGCTCTCACGTGGGCCGAGACCGTCTCCGAGATGGGCGATGAGTTTGGGCCGGGCAGTGCCGTTGACCTCCTTGAGCGTCTGTCAGCCCTAGCCGTGAGTCGTGCGGAGAGAGGCCTGAACCTGTACTGCTGGTACTTCGCGCCCTGACCTCAGCCCGTCGGCATTCCTGTAGTCATGATCCCAGCCCTCGCTGGGACAGTGCGAGTGGCTTCTCGCCCCGGCGCACCTGGAGTGATCGGCCGGACAAGTCCTAGCAGTGTCATCACGTGCAGAGTGATCGGAGGTGTCTTCGCCCTTGTGGGGGCGGGGGCCCTTGATGCTGCCGGAGTCTGATCTGCACGTCGTTCAGTGACACCCGTACTGCTCCTCGTCATTCGTCAGATCACCCCGCCCCACGCCGGGAACGACAAGCCACGCTGGTCGGCGGACGGCACCTGGGATCGGATCCTGCAAGCCGTCCAGGCCGATGCCGATGCCCGAGGCCGGATCGACTGGACCATGGTGAGCGTGGACTCCACCTCGCGCCGAGCCCCTCAGCACGCTGCCGGGGCTTCACGCAGGACGCCGCGAGTTCCAGGGCTCGGCCGTTCGCGGGGCGGTCTGACCTCCAAGATCCACCTTGTCTGAGAAGGCGGCCTCCGCCCTCTGGCGCTGCTGATCGCTCCTGGTCAGTGGGGCGACAGCCCGCAGCTGATCCCAGTCCTCGAACGCATCCGGGTCAAGCGCCTCGACAGTGGGCATCCGCGGACCCGTTCCGACCACTTGGGCGGCGATAAGGCATACAGCTCCCGCCGTAGTCGCCGCTACCTGCGCAGACGCCAGATCAAACACACCATCCCGAACCGAAGGACCAGCGGGCCAACCGCAGGCGCCGAGGAAGCCGAGGAGGCCGGCCAGCGGGCTTCGACAAGGAGAGATACAAGCGCCGCACTGCGGTCGAGCGCACGATCAACCGGCTCAAGCACTTCCGCGCCGTGGCTACGCGCTACGACAAGCGCGCCTACGTCTTCCACGGCACTGTCACCGTGGCTTCCATCCGCCTGTGACTCCGCTCGTGATCGAGCAGATAAAACGGTGGCCGCCTGATTGGCTTCCCTGCCACGATCTGGGTGTGACCACGTTGTTCCTGATGGTCGGCCTGCCAGGGGCCGGAAAGACCACGCGGGCTCGGCAGCTCGCCGCGGAGCACGGCGCGCTGCGTCTGACGCCCGACGACTGGATGATTCCCCTGTTCGGCGAGGCGGAGGCCGACGGGAAGCGCGACGTGCTGGAGGGGCGCATGCTCTGGCTCGCCCTGGAGGCGATCAGACTGGGCACCAACGTCGTCGTGGATTACGGCTGCTGGTCACGGGACGAACGCTCTGCGATCCGCTGGCTGGTGGAGGCCGAAATGGCGTGCTTCCGCATGGTCTACCTGCCGGTGGACGAGGAGACCCAACGCGCCCGTATCGCCCATCGCTGGGCGACCACCCCCGAAGAGACACTGCCGATGTCCGAGGCCGACATCCTGCACGGGCGCGCGCATTTCGAGGAGCCCGACGCGTCGGAGCTGGAGAGCCGCAGGGTCGCCAGCCCGCCGCCCAGGTGGGTCGACTGGCGGGAGTGGGCCGCCGACCGGTGGCCCTCGTTCGCGTGACTGCTGCGGCCCACGACGACTCAGCCGTACCAGGCGTGCCCTGCACCAGCCCGAAATGAGCCTCCGGACAGGCCCCAGGTCGTTTCTTTCGGATCACCTTCAACGGTCTTGTCCGGCCTGAATACGGTGACGGCATGACGACAATCCTGCGGCACCCCCGACCTGGATTCATGTGGGATTGGTGGGCAGTGGACGCTCAGGGCTTCCTCGTGCAGTTCAGTGGCGGGCCGGCTCCTGAGCATCTGCTGGTGCATGTGGATCGTGTCGACGCCGCCGCTGCATGGGCCGAGGAGAACCGTCCCTCATGGTTCAACGATGCTCTCCCATCGCTTCACGCCTTCAACTGCAACGGCGAGCTGCCGGTCTACACCCGCAGCAGCGTCCCGAAGTCCCCGTTGCGACTGTCCGACGCCCCGGGAGCCATCGCCGACGTTGCGGCCCTGGTTGAACTGCACAAGGCAGTGGGAGACACCTGGACGGTCTACTCCGACGAGGGCTGGGTCTAGGCAGCCGCTGGAGTCACTGACCAGATGAAGATGCCTGCGAAGTGGAGGGCGGCGAGGTAGACAGTGGCGGTCTTGTCGTAACGGGTGGCCAGTCCATTGCTTGAGCTTGTTGATGCACCGTTCGACGGTGTTCCGCTGCTTGTACGCTTCGCGCTCGAAAGCTGGCGGGCGCCCACCACGACGGCCGAGCCGTTTGCGGTTCGCTGTCTGGTCGGCGGGCTGGGGGATCACCGCCTGGATCCCACGACGCCGCAGGTAGGTGCGGATTGCGCGGGATGAGTACGCCGCCTCTAAGCCGTCGGGTGAAGGGCCGGGGAAGCCTCGCGGCGGAGCGCCTGGGCCCACGCCGGCAGTTCGTCCGGGGGAGGGCGCACCTGCTCGTCGTGCAGATCCCGCGGCTGGAAGTCGGTGAGGCCCTCGAAGTCCTCCCGCAGTATCAGCGCCACCTGCGGGCCGATGTCGGCCACGCGCAGCCCGCCCGTCTGCGCACGCAGACGCTGCACCGCCGTGACGGCGCCGACGATGCCGTCACCGACGTACGCCCCAGGTTTGCCTGCCCGCTCCTGGCAGAGGTGGTCGATGGCATTGGTCGAGGACGCCGATGGGGCGGTGTTGTTCTCGGGGGTGACCATGACGATGGCGTCGTACGAGCCGACGCGCTCGGCCCCACGCACGGTGTGCGGCTGCCGACCCGGGGCCTGGGCCGCCGGCACGGATTCGTCGAGCGGAGGCAGCTCGTGTTCGGACGGGTCCCACGAGGTCGAAGCCCGCGGCGGATCCGGCGTGGGCGGCGGCCAGATCCCGCTCTTCGTGGCCTGTTCCATGTCGCGCAGGACCGTCCAGGCATCCGCGACGGGGCCCAAGTGCCCGAGCTTCTCGGGGTTGCTCACGGTGCGGATCGTCTGGATCCGCCCGTCGCGGAAGTCGAGCGTCCAGGTGTTGACGATCTTCGCGTCCCGGTCGCGGAAGATCGCTCCGGGCCCGCCGTTCACCTGGCGGGGTTGCATGACTCCGCCGATCCGTACGAACAGCGGGATGGAGGCGGCGAGCACCGGAATCACGTGGTCGGCGCCGACGTACCCGGTCGCCCACTGCGGGGCCTTGCCACCGCTGTCCGCGACCAACCGCACGTCGGTGGCGAGCAGCTCTCGTAGCCCGTCGACGTCTCCTTCGGTGAAGGCGCCGAAGAACCGCGCTGCGAGTCTCTCGCATGCGCGGCGGTCGGCCTCGAACCGCGGTCGGCCCTCGGTCATGTGACGACGCGCCCTGACCACCAGCTGGCGGCATGCGGCCTCCGAGCGACCGATCGCGGTGGCGATCTCCTGGAAGCCGAAGTCGAACACCTCGCGCAGCACGAACACCGCGCGTTCGAGCGGGGTGAGCCGTTCCATCAGCAGAAGCACCGCCGTCGACACCGAGTCGGCCAACTCGGCCGCACGCTCCGGGTCCTGGTAGGGATCGGTCAGCAGCGGCTCGGGAAACCACGGTCCGACGTACTCCTCGCGCCGGACGCGGGCGGAATTCAGCACGTTGATCGAGATCCGGGTGACCACGGTCGTCAGGTAGGCCCTGGTGGAGTCAGGTGGAGTCGGCGAGGCCTCGTAGCGGAGCCATGCCTCCTGAACGGCGTCCTCGGCCTCGGTCACACTCCCCAGGATCCGGTAGGCGATCGAGGACAGCAGCGGCCGCAGACCCTGGAACTCCTCGGCCCGCGTCATGCCGGCTCCGGCGCGGAACGCTGCTGCCACGACGTGCGACGCGGCCGTCGGCCCAGCTCCCGCTCTACTGGGGCACCGACGAAGCCGTACCCCTCGGTCATGGCGGCCGCCCCTGGCGCATCCCGCCCAGGCACCGTCTGCCGCCCCAGCCCCGAGGTCCCGCCCACTATCAACGCCCGCATGCCCACCATCCGCCCGAGTCAGTGCCTGTCTTCACCCTCTGGACAAGTCAGCGCGGCGTTCTGTGACATGGCCCCGAGGGCACCTTCCCGACCCAGGTGGTCACACCGCCAGGCCCCGTCGACGATGTCCCCTCGCGACATGTGGCCCCCCCCCTGGACGGGTCACTACGGCGTGTGTCGGAAGTGGATCTCGTCAGGTGTCGAGTGGGAGTTCCAACAGTTCCTCTGGGAGCTGGAAGCCGAGGCGCTGATAGAGCGGGGTGCTGCGCTCTGACGGCCAGACGATCAAGCCCTCAAGGCCAGCACTGTGTGCATGCTGCTTCAGCGCCTCAAGGAGCGCCGAGCCGACTCCCTTGTTCCGTTGTGACGGTAGGACGAAGAAGTTCGTGACATAGCCGACCGGGTTGTTGTCCTCGTAGGGCTCCGGCATCCGCTCCACCAGGCAGAGGAAGACGTGACCGCAGATCCGGCCCTCGGTCTCCGCGACCCAGGCCAACCAGCGGCCGTCGCTGAGCCGGTCGCGGATCCAGTGCTCGGCCTCTTCCAGGTGCCGAGCAGGAGCCGGCGGTTGCCCTTCGCAGTCCTCCTGCTTGAACGTCCAACGCAGTTCGGCCAAGGTCCGGGCATCGGTGAGCCGGGCCGGACGCACGACTGAATCTGTGGTCATGGGGGCGAGCTTCGCTCCTGCAGCAGGGTGAGGCAAACTCTTTTCCGCGCAGGTCGCGGCCATGCGTCGATGGCCGCGACGAGGACGGTCACCTCGTAACGGACCGCCAGTTCGTCGTACCTCGTGGCCACTGTCTGGTTCTCCTGAGGCGGTTGGTGCCGCACTCGACCGCTTGGCGCTCCTCGTAGTCCACAGGGTCGAACGTCGGCGGTCTGCCACCGTGTGAGCCGCGCTGCTTACGGTGGCGGATCTGGTCCGCCTGGTCTGTGATCGTGCACCGGATGCCACCGCCGACGCAGATGGGCGCGGTTCTTTGGGAAGGCGTACGCCTTGTCGGCCCGCACCCGCCGGGGACGAACGCGCGGAGTTCATCGAGCCGTACCTGCCGATCGGGGAGTACGGCCCGTGCCCCGAGTGACTGCGGCAGCAGTTCGAGGGCGTCATCTGGCGGTTCAAGACGGGCGGGCAGTGGCGGGAGAAGCCGACGGAGTTCGGCGCCTGGTCCGGAGGGCTAGCTAGCCGGGCTCTACCTCCGCGCCTCGACGATGTGGGTCAAGGACCTCATGGGCCTACTCCTTGATCACAGCGAATAGGCACCCGGGTCGCCGCCGGGCACCAGGGCGCCGGCCCTGCCGCGAGGCGGCGGAACCGCGTGCTCACATCCCGCCGGCGATCCTCATCACCGTGCCGGTGGCGTAGGAGGCGTCTCCCGAGAGCAGCCAGGCGACCGCTCCGGCGATTTCCTCGGGCTGACCGGCGCGGCCCATGGGGACGATCTCCGCGACCTTGGCGGGCCGCTGCGGGTCGGCGTGGAAATCGGTCCAGATCGTACCGGGGGCGACGCAGTTGACCCGGATGCCGTCGGCCGCCACTTCCTTGGACAGCCCGACCGTCATGGCGTCCACGGCGGCCTTCGCCGCCGCGTAGTGGACATAGGTGCCGGGGCTGCCGAGGGTCGCGGCGGCGGAGGAGATGTTCACGATCGCCCCGCCCGCCGTCATGTCCCCGATGGCCCGGCGGGCGCACAGAAGGTAACCCAGGATGTTGACCTCCAGGGCCTGCCGCATCCCCTCCGGGTCTGCGTCGACCAGGGGGCCGACCGGCCCGCTCACCCCGGCGTTGTTCACCAGTCCGGTGACCGGTCCCAGCTGCGCGGCGGCGGTGTCGAACAGCCGGTCCACGTCCGCAGCGTCGGCAGTGTCGACCGCGATTGCCGCGGCCGTCCGGCCGAGCGCACGCACTCCTTCGGCCACGGCCTCGGCAGCCTCGGCGTCCGACCGGTAGCCGATGGCGACGTCGTGTCCCTCGGCTGCCAGCCGCAGGCAGATCGCCGCGCCGATGCCCCGGCTGCCGCCGGTGACCACAGTCACCTGCTGACGCTCTCCCTGTTCTGCCATGTCCGGTCCTCCGAGCTGTGCCAATAAATGATCGATCAAATAGTCACCCTATCCGGACGGGTCTTTGCGTCGATCCCCGCACTCAATGCCCGGGGTACGGCGTTGACGCAGGTGGGCGTGGTTTCCGCGAGACGAGTACGTCTCGTCCCCGGCTACCGCGTCCGGCCGAAACTCCGTCGGCATCTCCCGCCACTGCCCACCCTGAACCGCCATCAGACCCTCGAACTGCTGCCGCAGCCGACCGATCCAGGCCGGTCCCGCGGCGAGGGCGATTCCCGAAGTTTGATCACGACTCGATACGCGCCCTGATGCCCGAGTGGCTTCAAACACTGGCCCGGAAGGTCAGTGCTCACCGCGACGCTCCTGCGAGCCAGGCGCGTTCTCCACGCGAGGCACGTGAGCCCTGTGACGGCAAGGCCGGGGTCGAGCCGACGGTGGGGCCGGCCTCGCAGCCCGGCCTCATCCGGGTATGTGATTCTTCCCGACTTGCCGATTCGCATCGCCATGGTCTTCGCTGGCGCGAGCAGGCGCGAAGGCCGCCGCCCGCTGCGTTCGGGCAGACACCGCGGAGAAATACTTATGGCAGGCACGACGACATGTCCGGTTCTCGGGTCGGAGGGGCTTCCCGGCCTCGCCGACACACCGTTCGTACGCGATCCGCATCCCGTCCTTGCTGCCTTGCGGCGTACCGACCCCGTCCATTTCGACGCCGGAACCGGGTTGTGGCTGGTCAGCCGGTACGCCGATGTACGACAGGTGCTGCTGGACCCGGTTGCCTACCTGCCGGACAACGCCCAGCACGCCGTCTCCCCGCTGTCCATGCCCACGCTGCGCGGGCTCGCCCGGGCCCGGTTCGCGCTACCTCCCGCACTCGCCAACAACGGTGGCTCCAGCCATGCCGGACTTCGCCGGCTGGTCACCCGGTTCTTCAACGCCGACCGTGTGAGCGCGGCGGTGCCGCTGATCGAGGAGACGGCTCGGGAGATGCTTTCCGATCTTGGTGATCGGTACGCATCCGGCCACCCGTGTGACATCGCCGCCGCGTACGCGCAGCTCCTGCCGTGCCGGGTGATGATGCGGCTGCTCGGCGTCGACGGCATATCCGACACCACGCTCACGACGTGGAGTGACGCCGCCCTGGAACTGTTCTACGGCTGGCCGTCGGCCGAGCGGCAGACCCGTCTCGGGGAGCTGGTCGGGGACTTCTACCGGTGGCTGGCGGACCAGGTGGCCCGGGACGCACCTGCGGACGGTCTGATCGGCTCCCTCCGTAGGCACAGGCTGTCCAGCGGTGAGCCGCTCGATGCCTCGACCGCCGTCGCCGTGTGTTTCTTCGTCTTCATCGCCGGACAGTCCACCACGGGCCAGCTGATCTCCACGGCGCTGCTCCGCGCGTTGGCCGAACCCGGGGCGTGGGCGCGGGCCGCCGCCGAGGACGGCTTCGCAGAGGCGTGGGTGGAGGAGATCCTCCGCCGTGAACCCCCGGTGACCACCTGGCGCAGGGTCACAGCACACGAGGTGGAACTGTCCGGGACGAAGCTGCCCGCCGGCTCGCAACTCCTGCTCATGCTGATGGGGACGGGCTCGGATCCGGAGGTGTTCGAAGAGCCCGAGGTACTGCGTCCGTATCGGGACAACATTCGCCATCACCTCTCCTTCGGAGTGGGCCGGCACCGCTGCCCGGGAGCGTCTCTGGCGCGCACCGAGGCGGCTGTGGCACTCCGCGCGGCCGCACGGCTGCTGCCCGATGCGGTACTCACCGAGGCCGGCGACCCTCCCATGCTGGGGTTGCTGTCCTTCCGCGCCCCCCTGCACGTGGTGGTCCGCCGCGGCTGATCCCCCACACCACTCGACAGGTGTTCGTGATCGGAACACCTGGCACCTGACGTCCAGCGGACTCGGGGCCGCCCACACATCGACGGTCAACGACAGGCAGCAAGGCCCCGCCGACCGCGGCCCCGTCTGCGCCCCGGCAAACCGGGAGGTGATCGCCGAGGAGTTCGTCGCCCTTGTGACGGTCAGAGCCCCGTCGGGTCGGTGTCGCAGGTGGCGCGGCGCCGGCCGATCGTGACCAGGGCCTCCCAGAGGGCGTCGGCCTCCCCGCGGCGAATCTCGTGGATCGCTCCGTCCAGGGGTTCGACGCCCGGGCCCAGCGGCCGGTCCGGCTCCCCGGCGTCCCTGCGGAGGATGATCCCGGTGGGCGGATCCAGGGCACGCAGATCGCGTAGGAGACGGTAGCGGGCGAGGTCCGGCCTCGGGGTTGGGCAGGTGCCGGGTGATCACCGCGATGTCGGGCAGCAGCACACGGGCCTGGGCCAGGGCGATCCGGGGCTCGTAGGCGTGGGCGACGATGCGGAAGTGCGGGCTGGAGTGGACGTGGGCGCGCACCGATTCCAGCTCGGCGCCCTCGGGCAGGCCTGCTATCAGCACCGTCATCATCGAAGCCATTGTCCCTCCGTCCGGCCGCCCGCGCCTCGCCGTGGTGGCGGTGGAGGCCGCCGCCTGGCGAAGTCCGCCGCTGGTCGGGGCCTCTCCGTCGCACATCGCGCTGCCCGCTGCCCGCTGCCCGCTGCCCGAGGAGGCCGCCGGTGGCTCCTGACGGCCAGGTGACGGCTCCGGCGGTCACTCCCGGACGCGGCCGGGAGGGGCGAGGCACCCTCAGGAGGGTGCGGGAGATCCTCCCGAGGGCCTTCCCCGGCATCCCCGTCGCCGTCGAGGAGCGGTCACCGGGGTGTGTACCGGGACCCGCCGATCGCCGCCGCGCCGGGTGGGGCGGGGCCGCCTCAGTCCAGCAACACCCCCGGGTTGAGGATGCCGTGCGGGTCGAGGGCGCCCTTCGCGGCACGCAGTGCGAGGGCGAAGGGCTCCGGCCGCTGGCGGTCGTAGCCCGGCCGGTGGTCGCGGCCGACGGCGTGGTGGTGGGTGATGGTGGCCCGGTGGCGGTGGAGCACCTCGCCCGCCACCGCCTTCAGCTCGTCCCAGAAGGCGACCTCCTCCCCCGGGCGGCCTGCGGCGAGCACGGTGAAGTAGGGTGCCGCGCCGTCCGGATAGACGTGCGTGAGACGGCAGTTGACGGTGGCCGGGTAGCCAGAGATCTTGAGTGCCGCCTCGTTGACCGTCCTGCGGACGTCCTCGACGAGGGCGGGGACACGGTCCCACGTGGCCGCCGTCTCGAAGGTCTCCGCGACGGCGCCCATCCGCGCCAGGCCGTCCCGGAGGTAGGGCATCCGCAGGAACGCCGACCTCCACGCGTTCACCGCCTCGTCGGCGGGAGCACCGCCCGTACCGGCCTCGGACGGCTCGCGTCGGCCCCCGTGGGAGCGGGCCAGGTCGACGGCCTGTGCGAGCCGGGCGTCGACCGGGGCGTCGGCTGACTCGAAGCCCAGGACGAGGACGGCAGAGCCGTCCCGCGCGGCACCGGCCAGCGCGGCCTCGCCGGAGTCGAGCAGCCGGCAGTTGGCGGGAGCGAGGTCGGACTGCGCGAGGGCGCGGACCGCCCCGAGCGCGGCGCCGAAGTCCTCGAAGGCGAGCGAGGCGGACGCCTTGTGGACCGGGCGGGCCTGGAGCCGTACCCACGCCTCGGTGATGATGCCGAGCGCGCCTTCCGAGCCGAGGAACATCCGGTCCGGCGAGGGGCCCGCGCCCGAGGCGGGCAGCCG
Organism: Streptomyces aureus; assembly: GCF_001418135.1. Classification (GTDB taxonomy): domain Bacteria; phylum Actinomycetota; class Actinomycetes; order Streptomycetales; family Streptomycetaceae; genus Streptomyces; species Streptomyces aureus_A. The sequence continues at coordinate 3,472 of NZ_LIPQ01000381.1, read as the reverse complement.
CCACGACTCCGCCGTGCCGGCCGGGGTGACCACCCGCAGCGACTGGACGAAGTCGTCGATGTGCGTGCGGCCGGTGGCGTAGTGGCCGCCGGCCCGGGTCGCGAGCCAGCCGCCGAGGGTGGAGAACTCGAAGCTCTGCGGGAAGTGCCGGAGAGTCAGGCCGTGCGGACGCAGCTGGTTCTCCAGGCTCGGTCCCAGCGTCCCCGCCTGGATGCGGGCGGCCCTGCCCTCGGCGTCGACCTCCAGCACCCGGTCCATCCTGGTCAGGTCGAGGGAGAGCACCGCGCGATGACTGTCGCCCCGGTACTCGACCCCGCCCACCACCGAGGAACCGCCGCCGAAGGGCACGACGGCGACCCGGTGTTCGCCGGCCCAGTCCAGCAGGTCGGCCACCTCCCGCTCCTCCGTCGGGAACGCGACCAGGTCGGGGATCCGGCCGGGACGGCCGCGCAGGGCGCGCGCGATGTCGCGGTACGCCTTGCCCATGGCGTGGGCCGCGCGGTCGGCCGGATCGGTGCTGATGAGCCGCGCCAGGCTCGCGGACGGCTGGACGGCGGGTGCCCCGATGCCCAGATCGGCGATACGGGGAACGGGGAGCGGACGGGCCAGGGTTCCGGGCAGCAGGGCGCCCATCGCCACACACTCGGCGTCGTCGGGGTGGGCGCTCTCCCACCCCCAGCCCCACCAGGACCGGCGGGGGGCGGACGGAATCGACTGCGTCGTCGTGCCGGACATGGGCGCTCCAGAGGCCGCGGGGTGAATTTACCAAGAGGTAAATTACCTACTGATAATATCCACGCATGGCAACCCCCCGCTCGAAGGCCGGCACCAAGGGCGTCCCCCGCCACCTGCGTCGGCAGCAGATTCTGGAAGCCGCCACGGAGGAGTTCGGAAGCCGCGGGTACGCCGCCGCCTCCCTGGCCGCCGTCGCGGAACGCGTCGGGGTCACCAAGACGCTGCTGCACCAGTACTTCGGCACCAAGGAAGACCTGTACGTCGCCTGCCTGACGCCCGTCGGGGACAGCCTGCTCGAATCGATCCGCACGGCCATGGGCGACGGGAGAACGACCCCACACACTCCCCTGCGGGTGCTCCGCGGCATCTTCGTCGCGCTGGAGGGACGCCGGGAGGCGTGGTTCGTCCTCTACGACCGCTCCCTGCCGCCCGGCGGCGAGGCCGCCCGCACGGCGGCGGCCTACTGGGCGGCCATCGACGCGCTCGCGGCCGACGGCACCACCGAGCTGCTGCGCGCCGCCGGGTCCACCGACCCCATGGACGCGGACGCGCTCCGCCACGTCTGGACCGACCTGGTCGGCACGCTCGTCCGCTGGTGGGTCAAGCATCCCGAGGAGACGCCGGAGGCCATGACCCGGCGCTGCGCCCGCCTCTTCACCGTCGCCGCCGCACTCGCGGTCGACCCCGTGCCCCCGAGCTGACCGCAGGACCGGAGGACCGGAGCGCGCTGCAGCCGGTGCAGCGCCACCGGCACCCGGTGCACCCACGGGCCCACGCCGCTGACGCCCACACCTTCACGCGCGGCGTGGAAGGGGCGGTCCTCCCCGTGTCTCTTCACCGGTCACATGCCGGTGACGTCCCTGGCCCGCTGCACCACGGAGTCGAGCGCGGCCACCCTGCCGTCGCGCCGCCTCGCGCGCGCCGCCCGATCCTCCGGAACCAGCCGTTCGGCGGTCCGCACGGCGTAGGCGTCCGGGTCGCCGAAGGCGGCCCGCGGGTGAGCACCCGTCTCCGCACAGTGCGTCGTGACCTCCTTGACCGCCCGGAGTACGACCTCCCGGTCCACGCCCGGCTGCATGGCGAGCCGTACCTGGAAACGCGCCATCCACTTCTCGCGGTCCTTCTCTCCCGCCGCGTCCGTCGTCCGGTCCTTCTTCGCCACGTGTTCTCCCGCGTGATCGGCAGCCGTCCGTCATGGAGTGGGACGTCGAGGCGTTCCGGTGGGTTGCCCGAGCGAGCCGTCTTCCGGCCGCCGACCACGACACCTGGCCCTGGGGGCCCGGAATCCCGTCTGCTCGCTGTGCATCTGGCTTCGATCGAGGGCGTGTTCACGGCGGACGGCCATCCGGCCGCAGGCACCCGTGCGCAGCAGGGACACGGCGGCATCCATGTTTCGACATGGACGTCACCTCCTGACGCGGACCGCCGCCGTGGCCGGTCACGTCCCGCCGGCGCAAGGTCGAGCCCTCGATGCCTTCCGTGCCGTCTCAGGGGAAGACCGGTGTATCGGCCGCCCTGGCAGGGCCCTCCTGGGGCTGGAAGGGTCCGGCTGTGGTGGTGACGACGATCAGGGTGTCCTCGTGCGACCAACGGCGCGTTCCGGTCTTCGACGGGTTGAGGAGCGGGACCGGGGAGTCGCCGGGGCGGTAGCCGAGGGCGGTGGCGCCCTGCCGTCCGGCGGCCTCGACGAGCGTGGCGAAGGGCGCCTCGGTCCCGGCGGGGACGTAGTCGGTGGCGGGTCGCAGGCGGACCGCGTTGCCCGCCGGGGAGAACAGCTCGTCGAAGGCCGCCGCGAGTTCGACGGTCTGCGAGACCTGGGCCATGAGCAGGCCGACGAGCCGTCCGCCGACCACGAGGTCCGTGTGCGCGCCGGCCGGGGCGAGGGGGCGGTGCTGGGCGTCCGTCAGTTCGGCGACGGTGGGGCTCCGGGGGCCCGGCTCGCGCTCGCCGGCGCGGAGCCGGAGGAGGGTGACGAGGGTGTGCTCGTCGGGGTCGGGGTGGTCGTCGGGGCCGCCGAGGACGAGGACGTGGTGGGCTGGGTCAGGGGCGGGGAGGGTCTTCTCCCGGACCGCCTCCCAGCCGTTGCGGGCGAGGCCGTCGACGATCTCCGGGCCGCGCCGGTTCCAGCCGAGGACGACGACGCGGCGGGGGGCGGCGCGGGTGTCGACGGCCGTCGCGGCCGCGGGCGGCGGGAGCGGTGTTGCCGTGGTCGCGGTCCAGGTCGGTGGGGTCTCGTCCTCGGCCAGGACGACGACGGCGTCGTCGGGGCCGAGGGCTGTCTGTGGCGGCGGGTTGAGCAGCGGCGAGCCGTCCGGGCGTACGAGACCCACCACGCACGCGTCCACGCAGGCCGCCCGCAGGTCGGCGAAGGTCCGGCCGCCGAGCCCGGGGACACGGTGGACGTGCAGCTCGGCACCGGCGAAGTCGAGCAGGTCCTCCAGGACGCGCGACAGTCCGGGTTCGAGGACGCACTGGACGAGGGTCCGGGCCGCGATGCCGTCGACGTCGAGGACGACCGCGCCGGGCCCGGCGGCGAGGCGGGCGGTGGCGACGTGCCGGGTCTGCCGGACCGCCGCCACGACGCGTGCCGGGCTCGCGTCGCCGACCACGGCCCGCAGCGCGAGCAGCGTCTTGACGACCTGGGTGTCGGCCTCGGGGGTGTCCGGCGGCACTCGCCCGCGTCAGCCCGGCTGCCGCCGGGTCGGTCGTGGTCGCGTGCCGCCGGACACCCCCGAGG
>NZ_LIPQ01000380.1 GCF_001418135.1 Streptomyces aureus | reverse complement strand
GCCCCGCCTCCACCGGCCCCACCGCCGGGTCCGTCCCGCCCGGACCCGGCGTGTCCGGCTCCGCTCACACCGAGGGCCATCGTGGTCGCGGCAGACACTGAGGCCGCGGACGGCGCGGCCGAGTTCCGGGCGTTCTTCGAGCGCCACTACGCCGAACTGGCCCGTCTCGCACACCTGTTGACGGGCGAGACCGACGCCGCCGACGACCTGGCCGCCGACGCCATGCTCGCGCTCTGGCACCGCTGGGACCGGGTGCGCGCCGCCGACCACCCCGCCGCCTACGCCCGCGGCGTGGTCACCAACCTCGTCCGCACCCGGATCCGCGGCACCGTCCGCGAGCGGCGCCGTATCGCCGCCTTCTGGGACCGGCGCCCCGACCACACCGAGGACCCCGACGTGCCCGCCGTCGTGGACGTGCGGACGGCGCTCCGCGCCCTGCCGTTCCGCAAGCGCGCCTGCGTCGTGCTCCGGCACGCCTTCGACCTCTCCGAACGTGACACCGCTCTCGCGCTCGGCGTCTCCGTCGGTACGGTCAAGAGCCAGACCTCCAAGGGCATGGCCGAGCTCCAGCGGCTGCTGGGCCCTCAGGCCGCCACCGAACTCGCCGCGGGGAGGCGCTGATGGACGAGACACGGCTCCGCCGCGAGCTGCGGGAGGCGGCGCGCGCGCACCGGCCGGACCACGCCCGCATGCTCGCCCGGGTGGAACGCGGCATGGCCGCACCCGCCCCGGCCACCCGGCCGCCCCGGCCCACGACCCCCTGGACCGGGCGCCGCTGGACGGCTGTCGTCGCCGTCGCCGCCGCCGTCGCGGGGGTCGTCGGCCTGGGAGGGCTTGCGGCGACCACGCTGAACGACCGGCCCGCCGCTCCCGCCACCACGCTTCCCGCGCCCGGTCCCGGCGCACGGGCGACCGCCACGATCGACCCCGGCAGCAACCGCTGGTGGGCGCAGAGCGATCTCGCCCTGACGACGGACACGCCCGTCACCGCACTCACCGTGGAACTGCGGATCGCCCGCACGCCCGGAGTCGTGAGCACGGGCCACTGGCGCACGCGCCCCGCCGAGGACTTCACCGCGACGGTGACCGAGGAGGGCCGGGAGCTGGTCTACCGCTGGACGCTCAGGCCGGACCGGACGGTCCCGCCGGGCCCCCATGTCTTCGCCGGCCAGTACAACCACGCCGAAGGGGTACGGGACGCCTCGGCCGACACGTACACCGTCGTCCTGACGGGACCGGACGGCGGCCGCTCCACCCTGCGCGGCGACTTCGGGACGACCCGGCCGGAGTGACGTCCCGGCCGAAGGACCACCGGCCTGAGTGACGGGCTGCCTGGCGAAGGCCCGGGTGGCGGGGAACAGGCGCCGTGCGAGGGCACCCGGGGGCACCTACCCGAGTCGTCTGCGTGGGGTGTTTGAGAAGGCCGCCCGCTCCGTCACGATGAGGGGATGAGCCATGGTTTCGCCACACGCGTCCTTGACGTCACCACCGGAGGGTCGGAGAGGGTGTACGACCTGACCGGGGAGTGCGTCGCCTTCCTGGCCGAGGTGGCCCAGGGGCGGGGAGGCCTCCTCAACGTCTTCACGCCCCACGCGACGACGGGCGTGGCGCTGATCGAGACGGGCGCGGGCAGCGACCACGACCTGCTGACGGCCCTGCACCACCTGCTCCCCGCCGACGAGCGCTGGCAGCACCGCCACGGAAGCCGGGGCCACGGCCGTGACCACGTCCTGCCTGCCATCGTCGCCCCGCACGCGACACTCCCCGTGATCGACGGCGAACTGGCGCTCGGCACCTGGCAGTCGGTGTGCCTGGTGGACACGAACAAGGACAACCCCGACCGCCAGGT
>NZ_LIPQ01000038.1 GCF_001418135.1 Streptomyces aureus | reverse complement strand
GTCACGGGCTCGTCGTCGTGCAGCCGTACGGCTGGCCGGCGACGAGCCCGTGACCGTCGGACGGTACAGCGACCACCGGCCCCCGCAGGTGTCGGCCGCCGAGGCCGTGCGGCGGGTCGCCGACGCCGCCGACTGCCGGGGCTGGGAGGTGTTCCTGCCGCGCTCCGTCGCCCCCGCCGAGGTCCGGCACATCCGGTCCGTACGGCAGGTCAACGGGTGGCGCTACCGACCCGACGCCCACGGCACACCGCCCTGCCTCTGTTTCGGCTGCCGGGATCGCGGCGGCTACGGCGCCCGCCGGCTCCGTGAGCGGCGGCCCCATCCGCTCGACGGGCCGCCGCCCGCTCCCCGCGTACTGCTCGCCCAGGTCGAGGCGGCCGAGGCCCGCGGCGACACGACGGCGCTCCGTGAGGCGCTCCGGTGGTACGGGATGCGGCGACGCGCTCCGCTGGCACGTCTCTCCCGGCTCGCCCGGCATGACGACCCGGCCGTGCGGATCGCCCTCGCCGAAGCCGCTGCCTCCTGGTCGACGCCCGGAGTCGACCTCCTTCTGAAGGAGTTGGCGGACGACCTCGATCCCGGGGTGCGAGAGGCCGCTCTGGACGCGCTTGTTCGGTGAGCGAACACACCTGACCGGTTTCCGCTCTTGACGCGGAGTCAAATTCTCGCTGAACATTCAGCACGCACAACAGAACATCTGAACACCCAGACAACTGAACACAGCACACGCACTCGCACAGCTCCAGCGCCTCGTGGCACTCAAGCCCGAGGCGTCTCGCACGTTCCGTCCCATCCCCGTTCGGAATCCGGAGCCCCCACAGATGAACATCTCCGTGCCCAGACGTGTCACCAAAGCCACCGCGGTCGCCGCTCTCGCGGCGCTCGCCCTAGCCGGGCTCACCGGCACCACCGCCTCGGCCAACCCGGCCGCGGCCGCCGCCGCACCCGACATCCCGCTGGCCAACGTCAAGCAGCACTTGACGGACCTCCAGTCGATAGCCACCGCCAACGGTGGCAACCGCGCCCACGGCCGTACCGGCTACAAGGCGTCGATCGACTTCGTGAAGGCCAAGCTGGACGCCGCCGGATACACCACCACCGTCCAACAGTTCACCTCGGGCGGATCCACCGGCTACAACCTGATAGCCGACTGGCCCGGCGGTGATCCGAACCAGGTCCTGATGGCCGGTTCGCACCTGGACTCCGTGTCCTCGGGTCCCGGCATCAACGACAACGGCTCCGGCTCCGCGGCCGTCCTCGAAACCGCCCTCGCCGTCGCCCGGTCCGGCTACCAGCCCACCAAGCACCTGCGTTTCGGCTGGTGGGGCGCGGAGGAGCTCGGTCTCGTCGGCTCGAAGTACTACGTGGCCCAGCTGCCCACCGCGGAGCGCGCCAAGCTCTCGGGCTACCTCAACTTCGACATGATCGGGTCGCCGAACCCGGGCTACTTCGTCTACGACGACGACCCGACGATCGAGACGACGTTCAAGAACTACTTCGCCGGTCTCGGCGTCCCGACGGAGATCGAGACGGAGGGCGACGGCCGCTCCGACCACGCCTCCTTCAAGAACGTCGGCGTCCCCGTCGGCGGCCTCTTCACGGGTGCCAGCCGGGTCAAGTCCAGTGCCCAGGTGCAGAAGTGGGGCGGTACGGCCACGGCCTTCGACCGCTGCTACCACTCGTCCTGCGACACGACGTCGAACATCAACGACACCGCCCTCGACCGCAACAGCGACGCGATCGCGCACGCGATCTGGACGCTGTCCGCCGGCACGACCACGCCGCCCCCCGGCAAGGTCTTCGAGAACACGGCCGACGTCTCGGTCCCGGACAACGGCGCCGCGGTGACCTCCACGGTCAACGTCACGGGTGTCACGGGCAACGCTCCGAGCAACCTCGCCGTCGGCGTGGACATCGTCCACACCTACCGCGGTGACCTCGTCGTCGACCTCGTCGCCCCGGACGGCTCGGTGTACAGCCTGTCCAACCGGTCGGGCGGCAGCGCCGACAACATCGTCCAGACCTTCACCGTGAACGCCTCCTCCGAGGTCGCCAACGGTGCCTGGAAGCTTCGCGTCCAGGACAAGGCCTCGGTCGACACCGGTTACATCAGCGGCTTCAAGCTGACGTTCCCGTAAGGCCGCAGGAACGGAAACACAAGAACGCCCGGGCGGGTCGGTGAACATCGCCCCCGACCCGCCCGGGGTCCCAACTCTCTTCCGTACGGCGCTACTTGCCGGCGTTCGCCGCGTCCACCAGAGCGTCCTTCGTCACCGCGCCGACGTAGACCTTGCCGTCGTCGGTGAGGAGCGCGTTCACGATCTTCGTCTTGAAGAGGGTGCCCGAGCCGAACTTGCCGGTGACCTTGTCGCCGAAGGAGTCCAGGAGCCCCTGGACCTCCTTCGGCGCCTCGTCCGTCCTGGGCGCCGGCGCCCCGGTGTCGATCTTCGCGATCGTCGTCCAGCCCTCGCCGATGACGTTCACGCCGCCCTTGCCGGAGTCGAGGCCGGGACCGAAGCCGCCGAACGCGTCCTCAAGGCCCTCCGGCAGCTGACCGCCGAACGGGTCGCCCTCCTCACCCGCCGCCTTCTCCGCCCCGCCCTCGGTCACCTTCGCGCCCGCCGGAGCCTTGAAGGTGAAGTCGGAGGCCGCCGGCTTCGAGAAGTCGACCTTCGTGAAGCCCGCGTCGACGACGGGCTTGCCGCCCTCGACCGAGGCGAGGGTGAACTTCAGCGGGGTGCCGTTCGCCGCGTCCACCGCGATCTTCACTGACTCGACCGTCGAACCGGACTGCTTCGGCTTGATCACCAGCTGGTACGCGTCCCGGCCGGCCACCTTCGCCGTACCGTCGACGGTGATCGAGGTGGTGTCGCCCGCCGCCTTCAGGACCTCGTCCGCGAGCTGCTTGGGCGTGCCCGGGAGCTCCTTGCCCTTCGGGCCGTCGTGGGCGCCCGGGGCGTCCGCGTCCGCCGGGGCCTTCTCGTGGAAGACCTCCTTGGACTTGCTGTCGTACGCCCAGACGTCGTCGCCGTTGTGGATCAGGCTGTACTCGTCGGAGCCGTCGAGCAGGGTCAGCTTCTGGCGCTCGGGGCCGTCCGCCGCCACCCGCAGGGTGTGGCTGCCGGAGACGAGCTGGGTCAGCCGCTCCGAGGGGTCGACCGACGCGCTGCCACCGGCGCCGCCGCCCATGCCGCCGGCGAGGCCGCCGAGGCCGGAGGTCAGGCCCTCCAGGGGCAGCCCCAGGTCGGTGGAGATCCGGAACGTGCCGGACAGGGTCTGGGTGTCGGAGGCGGCGATCTTCTCGATGAGCTGCTGGGCGGTGATCTCCGGCAGATCGGGGTCGCCGGACGCCGCCAGCGCCGGGACAAGGCCGATGGTCGCCGCGGCAACTCCTGCCACCGCGACCGGGACGATGTACCGGCTCGCCTTACGGGTCTGTGCCATGGTCTCCCCTACCTCCGTGCCCTTCACGGGCCCTCGTGGTCGATGTCTCCATCTCACCAAAAGGGAGGGGCTGAAGCGTCAGCCCCGGGGATCAACCTCACGTACTGCTTCGGGATGACCCGACCCTGAGACGGGCCGCCGTGCGACGGACCGCGTCAGGTCCGTCCGTACGCCGCCGCCGGACCGCGTCAGGCCTGTCCGTACGCCGCCGCCGGACCGCGCCGGACCGTCCGTACGCCGCTCCCGGGGGCGTCAGCCCGCCCGGTGCACCACCGCGTCGCACAGCTCCGCGAGAGCGGCCTTCGCGTACCCGTCCGGCAGCGGCGCGAGCATCGCGCGCGCCTCCTCCGCGTACCGCACGGTGTCCCGGCGGGCCTGCTCCAGGGCCGGGTGGGCGCGCAGTCGGCGCAGGACCTCGGCGTGCCGGGTGTCGTCGGTCAGGTCGCCGTCGACGAGGTCGACGAGCTCCAGGTCCTCGGGGCGCCCGTGGGCGGCGGCCGCGGCCCGCAGGTGCAGGACGGGCAGGGTGGGGATGCCCTCGCGGAGGTCGGTGCCGGGGGTCTTGCCGGACTCGTGGGAGTCGGAGGCGATGTCGAGGACGTCGTCGGCGAGCTGGAAGGCGACGCCGAGCCGTTCGCCGTACTGGGTGAGGATGTCGACGACGCTCTCGTCGGCTCCGGCCATCATGGCGCCGAAGCGGCAGGAGACGGCCACGAGGGAGCCGGTCTTGCCGCCGAGGACGTCGAGGTAGTGGTCGACCGGGTCGCGGCCCTCCTGCGGGCCCGCGGTCTCCAGGATCTGTCCGGTGACGAGCCGTTCGAACGCCTCGGACTGGATGCGTACGGCCTCGGGACCGAGGTCCGCGAGCGTGTGCGAGGCGCGGGCGAAGAGGAAGTCACCCGTGAGGACGGCGATCGAGTTGCCCCAGCGGGTGTTGGCGCTGTCGACGCCGCGCCGGACGTCTGCCTCGTCCATGACGTCGTCGTGGTACAGCGTGGCCAGGTGGGTGAGTTCGACGACGACGGCGGAGGGCACGACGCCGGGCGCGTAGGGGTCGCCGAACTGGGCGGCGAGCATCACGAGCAGGGGGCGGAACCGCTTGCCGCCGGCCAGGACGAGGTGCTGGGCGGCCTCCGTGATGAAGGGGACATCGCTCTTGGTGGCGTCGAGGAGGCCCGCCTCCACTGCCGCCAACCCGGTCTGGACATCGGCCTCAAGAGCCTGGTCCCGCACGCTAAGACCGAACGGCCCGACGACGGTCACGAGGGGGTCTCCTGTCTGCTGACGCCTGCTGATGTTCCCACGAATCGTTCACACGGATTGCTGGCGATCACGCTGACGATCACATGGATTGTCGATGTGTCGCTCGATTCACTCAAGCCAGCGTATCCGGTCACCTTTCGATCACCGTGGGCGCCTTCCCGTCACCCCCGGTATGTTCGGGATCAGCTCATACGACCAGGAGTATGCCCTTTGTCCCGAACAGCGATCGACACCGATACGAACGGCGAGCAGCCTCCCCCCGAGGACGACCGCGCCTTCCTCGGGCATCCCCGGGGGCTGCTGACCCTCTCCGGCCTGGAGGTCTGGGAGCGGTTCTCGTTCCTCGGCATGCAGGCGATCCTCGTCCTCTACTTCGCCGCGGCCGTCTCCGACGGCGGTCTCGGCATGGCGGCGGGCACCGCGGCCTCGGTCTCCGCGGCGTACGGCACGCTCGTCTACCTGGTCTCGGTGGCCGGCGGCTGGCTCGCGGACCGCATCCTCGGCTCGTACCGGGCGGTCCTCTGGGGCGGCATCCTGATCGCCTGCGGCCACTACGCGATGGCCGTGCCGACGGCCGCCATGACCTGGGTGGGCCTCGGCCTGATCAGCGCGGGCACGGGACTGCTCAAGCCGAACGTGGCGACCATGGTCGGCAAGCTGTACCGGACGGACGACGACCGCCGGGACGCCGGTTTCGCGCTCTACTACATGGCGATCAACATCGGCGCGTTCGCCGGCCCGCTGATCACCGGCTGGCTCGCCGACCACAAGGGCTACCACTGGGGCTTCTCGGCCGCCGCGCTCGGCATGACGTTCGGCCTCGTCCAGTACGTGGCGGGCCGCCGTCACCTGGCCGGACGCAAGCACTCCGCCGAGTTCGCGCTGGCCCCCGAGGCCATGCGGCGGGCGGTCCGGCTGATGATCGGCGGGGCGGTCGTCGTGGCCCTCGCCGCCACCGCCCTCGCGCTCGCCGGCTGGCTGACCATGGACCGGTTCGTGGACGTGCTGACCGTGATCTCGGTGATCGCGCCTGTCGTCTACTTCTGGGTGATGTTCACGAGCCCCCGGGTCACCGCGGAGGAGCGCGGCCGCCTCAAGCCGTACGTGGTGCTGTTCCTGGCCTCGGTCGTCTTCAACTTCATCCTGTTCCAGGCGTACTCGACGATGATCCTGCTGGCCTCCACCAACGCCCGTACGACCATCCTCGGCTTCGACTTCCCGGCGAGCTGGTACGCCTCCGCCCTCGGCGCCTTCGAGGTGGCCCTGGCGCCCGTCGTGGCCGCCGTCTGGGCCCGGATGGGGCACAGGCAGCCGCACGCCTCCAACAAGATCGCCTTCGGTGTGATCCTCGGCGGTCTGTCCTTCCTCCTGATGGTCCTGCCGACGTCCGGGCACGCCGACGACACCTACCGGATGGCCGCCTGGTGGATCGTCGGCTCGTACCTGCTGCTGGGCCTCGGAGACGTACTCCTGGAGACCTCCGGGATGTCGGCCACCAGCAAGCTCGCCCCGAAGGCCTTCTCCAGCCAGACCATGTCGCTCTGGTTCCTCTCGCTCGCGCTCGCCAACGGCATCCAGGCACAGATCGTGAAGCTCTACGACGACGTCTCCAAGCCCGTCTACTTCGGGGTGAACGGCGCCGTGGCCGTGGTCGTCGGCCTCGTCGTGATCGCCCTGGCGCCCTGGCTGCGCCGCACCATGCACCCCGTCCACTGAGGACGGCACACCCGTCCATTGAGGTGACCTGATGACGAAGATCCGTACCGAGTTCCCGTACGAGACCCGCCACGAGGACCTCCGCATCCCGCTCCCGGACGGAACCCGGCTGTACGCGCGCGTGTGGCGGCCGCTCACCGACGAGCCCGTGCCGGCTCTCCTGGAGTACCTGCCGTACCGGCTCACCGACTGGACGGCGCCCCGGGACTGGCAGCGCCACCCCTGGTACGCGGGCCACGGCTACGCCTCCGTACGGGTCGACGTCCGCGGCCACGGCAACAGCGAGGGCCTGCCCGGCGACGAGTACGACCCGGTCGAGCTCGCCGACGGCGTGGCCGTCGTGAACTGGCTCGCCGAGCAGCCGTGGTGCACCGGCAAGGTCGGCATGTTCGGCATCTCGTGGGGCGGCTTCAACTCGCTCCAGATCGCCGCGCTCGCCCCCGAGCCGCTCAAGGCGATCGTCACCGTCTGCTCCACCGACGACCGCTACGACAACGACGTCCACTACATGGGCGGCTCGGTCCTCGCCGTCGACATGCACGCCTGGGCCGCCACCATGCTCGCCTTCGTCTGCCGCCCGCCCGACCCGCGGTACGTGGGCGAGGAGTGGCGCGCGATGTGGCTGAAGCGCCTGGAGGCCGTGGAACCGTTCCTGCACACCTGGCTCTCCCACCAGACCCGCGACGCGTACTGGCGGCACGGCAGCGTCTGCGAGGACTACGGCGCGATCCGGGCCGCCGTCCTCGCCGTCGGCGGCTGGCACGACCCGTACCGCGACACCGTCCTGCGGCTCACCGAACACCTCCCCCAGGACCGGGTGCGCGGCATCATCGGCCCCTGGTCGCACCAGTACCCGGACCGCGGCCTGCCGCCCGGCCCGGCCATCGGCTTCCTCCAGGAGACCCTCCGCTGGTGGGACCACCACCTCAAGGACGCCGACAACGACGTGATGGCCGAGCCGCTGCTCCGCTCCTGGATCAGCGACTCGCACCTGCCGGCGACGGTGTACGACGAGCTGCCGGGACGCTGGGTCACCGACCCCGCCTGGCCCTCCCCGAACGTCACCCCCGTGACGTACGCCTTCCAGGGGGTGCCGGTCGTCGTCGACTCACCCCAGCAGACCGGGCTCGACGCGGGCCGCTTCTTCCCCTTCGGCAACGACGCCGACCTGCCGCCCGACCAGCGCGACGAGGACGCCCACTCGGCCTGCTTCGACTTCCCCGTCCCGGAGGACGGCGGCCCCGTGGAGATCCTCGGCCGCCCGTCGGTGAGCCTCGCCCTGCGCACGGCCGCCCCGACCGGACAGGTCGTCGCCCGGCTCTGCGACATCGCCCCCGACGGCTCCTCCACCCTGGTCACCCGGGGCGTGCTGAACTTCTCCGCCCGCTACGGCCGCGACCGGGCCGTCGAGGCGCAGATCGGCGAGACGGAGAGCTTCGTCTTCGAGCTGAACGGCATCGGCCACGCCTTCGCGCCCGGCCACCGGGTGCGCCTCGCGGTCTCGTCCACTTACTGGCCGTGGATCTGGCCGCAGCCGGACGCGGCCGGCTTCACCCTCGACCCGGCCGGCTCCTCCCTGACCCTGCCGGTCCGCCGCCCCACCGAGGACGCCGTCGAATGGGAGGAGCCGGAGCAGGCGGAACCGCTCGGCGTGGCGTTCCCGCGCACCCTGGAGGAACCGCGCCCGGAGCGGGTGGTGGTCAGGGACGTGGCGAAGGGGGAATGGACCCTGGAGGTCGACCCGAGGTACGGCGGCACGCGCGTGTACCCGGACGGCCTTGAGTTCACCGAGGACGCGGTGGAGACGTACACGATCGACGAGAGCGGTCCGCTGTCCGCCCGTACGAACTCGGAGTGGACGATCCGGCTGCACCGCCCGGAGCTGGCCTGGGACGTCACGGTCGACACCCGCTCGGAGATCACCTGCGACGCGGACGCGTTCTTCACGACGAACGAGGTGGTGTGCAAGGACGGCGGGGAGGTCGTCTTCCACCGGACATGGGAGAAGACAATTCCCAGAACGGCGGGGTGAATCCCGGGCGCGAACGGCCGGCGCGTTCCCTGACGCCCGGGCGCCGAGAGGTCCGAACCGTGCACCACCTGGGAGCCGTGTGCGCCCTGCTGAGCCTGATGGGGCCGGACAGCGCCGCGACATGAGTACGGGCCCGCACCCCGTGATGCCGGAGTGCGGGCCCGTACGAGTGGCTTACGCGTTCGCGCCGGCCTTGCGGCGGCGGGCGATCACCAGCGCGCCGGCGCCGAGGGCGACGGTCGCGGCGGCCACGAGGCCGAGCTGGGTGAGGTTCTCGTTCGCGCCGGTGGCGGCCAGGTTGCCCTTCACCGGGGTGTTCGAGGAACCGCCCTGCTGGGTGGTGTTGTTGTTGCCACCGGTGGTGGGCGCCGGGGTGGGCGTCGCGGTGGTCTCCGACGGGGTCGGCTTGGGCTCCGGCTTCGGCTTCGGCTTGTCGGTCTTGGCCGCGAGGATGTCGAAGTCCGCGTGCGCGTACTCCTCACCGATGCCGCAGGTCTTGTCGTTGTTCTCGTACGCGCCGACGGCGAAGGCGACACCGGGGCCGGCCGGGGTCTTGGCGTCGACCGTGAGGCGCAGCTTCACGTCGGCGTGACCGCCCTTGGCGATCGATCCGACCTCGATGAAGTCGAACTCCTCGTTGATCGGCGACCAGTGCGGGTTGCCGGCGCCGGTCCACTCGACGGTGATGTACCGCTTGAAGAAGCCGTCCTCGTCGATCGGCTCCTCGCCGTCCGGGAGGGCGGCGGCGTCGGCGTAGGCCCCGACCTCGTCCAGGACCCGGTCGGCGTTGTTGGTGATGCGCAGGGAGAAGACGGCGCTCGTGCCGACGGTGACCGTCTTGGGGCCGGTGAGCGCGACCTTGACGGCGTCGTCCTCCTTGCAGTCCCCGAAACCGTCGTTCTCGAACTCCTCCAGGGCCTTCTCGGCCTTGGCGAGGTCGGCACGGGCCACCGTCAGGTCCGCGTCGAGGAGGGAGATCTTCCGAGCGAGAGCGACGCGCGCGTCGTCGAAGGGCTTCGTGGCCTCCTTCGCCTTCTCGTGCCGGAGCTCGGCGGCGGCCAGGGTGGCGGCGGCGGCCTCGACGGCCGTCTTCGCGTCGGCGACTGCCTTCTCGGCCGCCTCCTTCTGCTCAGGCGTGGCGGCCGCGAGGGCCTCCTCGGCCTTGACCAGCTTCTCGTCGGCGTCCTTCTTGGCGGTCTTGGCCGTGCCGAGAGCCTTCCAGGCCTCGGAGAGCTCGGTCGCCAGTGCCGCGTCGAGCTTCATGTTCTTGAGCTCGGTCACGAGCGCCTCGCGCTCGGCCTCAAGCTTCTCGACCTTCTCCTCCGCCTTGGTGACGGCGGCGATGAGCTTCTCGTACTCGTCGAAGTCGGGGTCTTCGTCACCCGACGTCGTCTTCTGCGTCGACGCGGGCGTCGGCTTCGTGTCGGCGAAGGCGGGCGCGGCCGAGAGGAACACGACCGGGGTGGTCACAGCGGCGGCCACGGCGGTCGCGAGGATGCGACGAATCTTCACAGTGCGGGACCCTTTTTCCTGGTCAGGGAAGGATGAAAGAAATGCGGGGCGCGCGCCTGCGGCAACTTCACGCGGCGCGATACCACCCTGATCGTATGGCCAGGACCGGCCGTTCGGGAGGCCCGTTTTCGCAGCTCGGAGTGGGGTCGGGCACCTTCCGCCCACACAAAGCACGCAAAGGCCGACAGTTGCCCACGGAGGCCGCACTTTCTGTGTGATCCATGTCATCCACGCCCGACAGCGCGCCCCGTAACGTGTCCCCCACACACGTGGAAAGCGAGGCACGCACCGATGTCCGAGCACAGCCCGCTCGACCTGGCCGAGGGCGATCCCTTCGGCCCGCACAACCTCCCGTACGGCGTCTTCTCCACCGCCGACGAGCCCGACCGGCGCCGGCTCGGCGTCCGGATCGGCGGGCACGTGCTGGACGCGGGTGCCGCGGCGCACGCGCTCGGCTCCCCGTACGCGGCGCTCCTCGACCGACCGAGCCTCAACCCGCTGCTCGCGGCCGGGCGGACCGCCTGGCGTGACGTCCGCCGGGCGCTCACCGCCTGGCTCACGGTGCCGGCGCACCGGGCGGACATCGAGCCGCTGCTGCACCCGCTCGGCGAGGTGACCCTGCATCTGCCGTACGAGGTCGCCGACTACGTCGACTTCTACGCGAGCGAGCACCACGCGACGAACGTGGGCCGGATCTTCCGCCCGGACGGCGACGCGCTCACCCCCAACTGGAAGCACCTGCCGATCGGTTACCACGGTCGCGCGGGCACGGTCGTGGTCTCCGGCACCGATGTCGTACGCCCTTCGGGGCAGCGGAAGGCCCCGACGGACCCGGCCCCGGTCTTCGGCCCCTCGGTCAAGCTGGACATCGAGGCGGAGGTCGGCTTCCTGGTCGGCACCCCGTCGGAGCTCGGCAAGCCGGTCGCGCTCGCCGACTTCCGGGAGCACGTCTTCGGTCTGACGCTGCTCAACGACTGGTCGGCGCGGGACGTGCAGGCCTGGGAGTACGTGCCGCTGGGCCCGTTCCTCGGCAAGTCGTTCCAGACCTCGGTGGCGGCGTGGGTGACGCCCCTGGAGGCACTGGACACCGCCCGGACCGCCCCGCCCGCGCGGGACTTCCCGCTCCTTCCGTACCTGGACGACGCGGGTGAGGAGGAGCCGGGCGGCTTCGACGTGCGGATCACGGTGGAGATCAACGGCGAGGCGGTGGCCGAGCCGCCGTTCTCCACCATGTACTGGACGGCCGCTCAGCAGCTCGCCCACATGACGGTGAACGGCGCCTCGCTGCGTACGGGTGACCTGTACGGCTCCGGGACGGTGTCCGGGCCCGAGGTGAACCAGCGCGGTTCACTGCTGGAGCTCACCTGGAACGGCCGGGACGCGATCGAACTCGCCGGTGGCAAGCGGACGTTCCTGGAGGACGGCGACGAGGTCGTGATGACGGCCTGGGCGCCGGGCCCGGACGGCACGCGGGTGGGTCTTGGCGAGGTCCGGGGCCGGATCGTCCCCTCGGCCTGACCGGCCCGCCTACACGGCCCGCCAGAGCGCGGGCACGTTCGGCGGCTCCCAGCCGGCCTGGCCGGTGTGTGCCTGGAGGCACACATAGGCCGGGCCGCCGTACGTGACCCGGTCCCCGACCCGGTAGGCGGTCCCGGCGGCCCAACTCCCGCCGGGCGGCTGGGTGGTCGCGGTCGCGGTGGGACTCGGGCCGGGGTTCTGCGGCACGTTCAGGACGAAGTCGAAGGCCGCCTCCTTGGCCCCGCCCGCGTCCCGCACGCTCATCAGGAGCCGGGCGTCGAAGATGCTGTCGGTGTTGTTGCGGGGCTCGCCCGGGAAGTACAGCTGCGAGGTGAGCACCGGGCGCCCGGGCGCCTGCACCTTGACGTGGAGGTGCCTGGTGCGGCCCGGATAGAGGCCGGGCACGATCGTGGTCAGCCTGAACGCGCCCTGGGCGTCGGTGAACTGGTGCCCGCGGAACCGGAATCCGGTGTTGTCGTAGGCGCCGTTGGTGTCGGCCTGCCAGAAGTCGAGCAGGGCGCCGGCTATCGGCCGGCAGGCGAGCCCGAAGACATAGCCGCTCACGGTCAGCCGGACGCCGGCCGTGCCCGACTCCAACAGGCTGCTCCGCAAAGGAGAGTTGGGCTTGAAGTACGGGCCCTCGGTCTGCGGCGGGGTGGGGTCGTCGCCGTCGTCGCACTCCGGCGTCAGCGCGGGCGCCACCTCGCCCGTGGCGAGCGTACGGGCGAGCGCCGGTACGCCCATGAGGACCGTGGGCGCCGCGATGCCGGCCGCGAGCGCGGCCCGCAGCACCGCCTTACGGGTGACGTGCCCGGTACTGGTCTCGTTGTCCATGCCTGCCTGCTCCTCGCGTGGGGGCTGAGGGGGGTCGGCACTGAACCTAGGCTGGCCGGGCGCCGCCTTCGATGGACGGATCACGGCGGTCGTGGTGTTTCCGACCGCGGTCCTTCCGCTCGTGGTCCATCCGCTCGTGGGACGTCCGCTCGCGGGACTTCCGCTCCGGCTCCTTCCGCTCGTCGCGATTCCGCTCGTGGGACCTCCGGAAGTCCCCCGGGCTGAGTCCCGTCTCGCGACGGAAGAAGCGGCAGAAGTACGCGGGGTCGTCGAAACCGACCCGGGCCGCCACCTGACGTATCGACAGCCTGCTGCCGACCAGCAGGCGTTGGGCCTCCCGGGAGCGCGCCTCACGGAGCAGCGCGCCGGGCGTGCGGCCGGTGGCGGCCCTGACGGCCTCGGCGAGGTAGCCAGGGGTGACGCCGATCAGCTCGGCGCACTCCCGCACGGTCACCCCGTCCGTTCCGGTGCGGGCGAGCATGCGGGCGAACTCCTCCGCGACGGCGGCGGGCCTGCCCGGCGGGGGCGCGTGGGTGCCGGGGCCGCGCAGTCTCGCCGTACGGACCAGGAGGACGTGCAGCAGGGAGCGCAGGACGGTCGCGAAGCCGTCGGCGCCGTGCCCGTACTCCTCGACGAGTTCGCCCATCAGGCGTCCGGTACGCGCGTGCGTGGGCCCGTCGAGGGTGAGCCAGGGCCGCTCGCCGAGGCGGCGCAGGAGGTCCCGGTCGCCGGGGTGGTCGAGGAGGAAGTCCTCGGTGAAGAGGACGACGGTGCCGTCAAGGCCCCGGGTGTCCTCCCAGTGGTGCAGCTGCCCGGGCAGGATGAGGCCCAGGTGGGGCGGGCGGAGCTCCCAGCGGGCGAGGTCCACGACATGGGTGCCGGTCCCGGCGGTGACGTGGACGATCTCGTAGAAGGTGTGCCGGTGCGGGAAGGCGGCCCTGGACATGGGGCCGATGGTGTCGAAGGTTCCCACGGCGAAGGGCACCTGGTCGGGCAGCCGGACCTCCAGGCGGTGCATGGGCGGGTCGCCGGCTCTGGGGGCGGTGCAGGGGGTCCCTGGTAAGGCGGTCGTGCCGCTCATGGCGCGGCTCCCTCTCCTCGACTGGTACAGACCACTGGGGGCGGTTCCCACGATGGCACGGACACCTCCCGTGGGTCACCCCCGCGCACGACGAAGGGCCCGGCTCGCCCCCGAGCCGGGCCCCTCACGCGTACGGCCGGAGCTACCGGACGAACACGCTCGCCTGGTTCGCGAGGTCCAGGAAGTACTGCGGCGCGAAGCCGAGCACCAGCGTGACCGCCACACCCGCCGCGATCGTGATCGTCGTCAGGGCCGAGGGCACGGCGACCGTGGGGCCGTCCGCCTTCGGCTCGCTGAAGAACATCAGCACGATGACCCGGATGTAGAAGAACGCGGCGATCGCCGAGGAGATCACGCCGACCACGACGAGCGCGCCCGCGCCGCCGTCCGCCGCCGCCTTGAAGACCGCGAACTTCCCGGAGAAGCCGGAGGTCAGCGGAATGCCGGCGAAGGCGAGCAGGAACACCGCGAAGACCGCCGCGACGAGCGGCGAACGGCGCCCGAGACCGGCCCACTTGGAGAGGTGGGTGGCCTCGCCGCCCGCGTCCCTGACCAGCGTGACGACGGCGAAGGCGCCGATGGTCACGAAGGAGTAGGCGCCCAGGTAGAAGAGGACGGACGAGATTCCGCTGGGTGTGGCCGCGATGACACCGGCGAGCAGGAAGCCCGCGTGCGCGATCGACGAGTACGCGAGGAGCCGCTTGATGTCGGTCTGGGTGATGGCGACGATCGCACCGCCCAGCATGGTGACGATGGCGACGCCCCACATGACCGGCCGCCAGTCCCAGGTGAGGCCCGGCAGCACCACGTACAGCAGGCGGAGCAGCGCGCCGAACGCGGCGACCTTGGTCGCGGCGGCCATGAAGCCGGTGACCGGGGTCGGGGCGCCCTGGTAGACGTCCGGGGTCCACATGTGGAACGGCACGGCGCCGACCTTGAAGAGGAGCCCGGTGAGGACCATCGCGAAGCCGATGAGCAGCAGCGCGTCGTTGCCCATGGTGTCGGCGAGCGCCGGGTTCACGGTGGCGATCGAGCCGTCGACGACCTGGGCGATCGTGGCGTACGAGATGGAGCCCGCGTACCCGTAGAGCAGGGCGATCCCGAAGAGCAGGAAGGCCGAGGAGAAGGCGCCGAGCAGGAAGTACTTGACGGCCGCCTCCTGCGACATCAGCCGCTTGCGGCGGGCGACGGCGCAGAGCAGGTACAGCGGGAGGGAGAAGACCTCCAAGGCGACGAAGAGCGTCAGGAGGTCGTTGGCGGCCGGGAAGACGAGCATGCCGGCGATGGCGAAGAGGGCGAGCGGGAAGACCTCGGTGGTGGTGAACCCGGCCTTGACGGCGGCCTTCTCGTGGTCGCTGCCGGGGACGGCGGCGGCCTCGGCGGCGAAGGAGTCGACCCGGTGGCCGTGGTCGGCCGGGTCGAGCCTGCGCTCGGCGAAGGTGAAGATCGCGACGACGGAGGCGAGGAGAATGGTGCCCTGGAGGAAGAGGGCGGGTCCGTCGACGGCGATGGCGCCCATGGCCGCGATGTGGGCCTTGGTGGAGCCGTACCCGCCGGCGGCGAGGCCGACGATGGCGGCGAAGGCGGCGGCGAGCGCCACGACGCTGAGGAAGACCTGGCTGTGGTAACGGGCCTTGCGGGGCACGAAGGCCTCGACGAGGACGCTGACGATCGCGGCGCCGAGCACGATGAGTACGGGCGAGAGCTGGACGTACTCGATGTGGGGAGCCGGGATCTTGTCCAGCGGTTCGGCAGCAGTCGTCCACAGGCTGTGGACAGAGGATGCGACGGCTGATGTGCTCACTTGGCCGCCTCCACTTCGGGGCTGGGGTCCTTCTGCTGGACGTCGGACATGGTGTGCTGCACGGCCGGGTTGACGACGTCCGTCAGCGGCTTCGGGAAGACCCCGAGGAAGATCAGGACGGCGATCAGCGGAACGACGACCGCGAGTTCACGCACCCGCAGGTCGGGCAGCTCCCGTACCTCCTCCTTCACCGGCCCGGTCATCGTCCGCTGGTACAGGACGAGGGTGTAGAGCGCGGCGAGGACGATGCCCGTGGTGGCGATGACACCGGCCACCGGGTAGCGGGCGTACGTGCCGACCAGAACGAGGAACTCGCTGACGAACGGGGCGAGTCCGGGCAGCGACAGGGTCGCCAGACCACCGATGAGGAAGGTGCCGGCGAGCACCGGGGCGACCTTCTGCACACCGCCGTAGTCGGCGATGAGCCGCGAGCCGCGCCGGGAGATCAGGAAGCCGGCGACGAGCATCAGGGCGGCCGTCGAGATGCCGTGGTTGACCATGTAGAGCGTGGCGCCGGACTGGCCCTGGGTGGTCATCGCGAAGATGCCCAGGATGATGAAGCCGAAGTGCGAGATCGACGCGTAGGCGACCAGACGCTTGATGTCCCGCTGGCCGACGGCGAGCAGCGCCCCGTACACGATGCTGATGAGCGCCAGGACGATGATCGCCGGGGTGGCCCACTTGCTCGCCTCGGGGAAGAGTCCGAGGCAGAAGCGGAGCATCGCGAAGGTGCCGACCTTGTCGACGACGGCGGTGATGAGGACGGCGACCGGGGCGGTCGCCTCTCCCATCGCGTTCGGCAGCCAGGTGTGCAGGGGCCAGAGCGGCGCCTTCACAGCGAAGGCGAAGAAGAAGCCGAGGAACAGCCAGCGTTCCGTGCTGGTCGCCATCTCCAGCGAGCCGTTGGCCCGGGCCTCGGCGATCTCGGTGAGCGAGAAGTTCCCCGCGACCACGTAGAGCCCGATGACGGCGGCCAGCATGATGAGGCCGCCGACCAGGTTGTAGAGGAGGAACTTGACGGCCGCGTACGAGCGCTGGGCCGCCGCGTTCTCGTCGGAGCCCGTGTGGGCGCGGTCGCCGAAGCCGCCGATGAGGAAGTACATCGGGATGAGCATGGCTTCGAACAGGATGTAGAAGAGGAAGACGTCGGTGGCCTCGAAGGAGAGGATCACCATCGCCTCGACCATGAGGATCAGCGCGAAGAAGCCCTGGGTGGGCCGCCACCGCTTGGAGGAGGTCTCCAGGGGGTCGGCGTCGTGCCAGCCGGCCAGGATGATGAACGGGATCAGCAGCGCGGTCAGCGCGATGAGCGCGACCCCGATGCCGTCGACCCCGAGCTCGTAGCGGACGCCGAAGTCCTTGATCCAGGAGTGGGATTCGGTCAGCTGGTACCGCTCGCCGCCGGGCTCGAACCGTACGAAGACGACGGCGGCGAGCACGAGCGTGGCGAGCGAGACGAGCAGCGCCAGCCACTTGGCGGCGGTGCGGCGGGCCGCGGGGACGGCGGCGGTGAGGATCGCACCGACCGCCGGAACCGCTGCCGTCACCGTAAGGAGCGGGAAGGACATGGATTACACCGCCCTCATCAGCAGGGTCGCGGCGATCAGCACCGCCGTACCTCCGAACATGGAGACCGCGTACGAGCGGGCGTAGCCGTTCTGGAGCTTGCGCAGCCGGCCGGAGAGTCCGCCGACGGAGGCCGCGGTGCCGTTGACCACGCCGTCGACCAGGGTGTGGTCGACGTAGACCAGCGAGCGGGTCAGGTGGGTGCCACCGCGGACGAAGACGGCGTGGTTGAAGTCGTCCTGGAGGAGGTCGCGGCGGGCCGCCCGGGTGAGGAGCGAGCCGCGCGGGGCGACGACCGGGACGGGCTTGCGCCCGTACTGGACGTACGCGAGGCCGACACCGATCACCATGACGGCGACGGTGGCGGTGGTGACGGTCGCGGCGCTGAGCGGCGAGTGGCCGTGGGCGAAGCCGGTGACCGGCTCCAGCCACTCGACGAAACCGGCGAACTCGAAGAAGGCGCCTGCGGCGACGGAGCCGACGGCGAGCAGGACCATGGGGACGACCATGGACTTGGGCGACTCGTGCGGGTGCGGCGGGTTGCCGTCGGCGTCGGGCTGCCAGCGCTTCTCGCCGAAGAAGGTCATCAGCATCACGCGGGTCATGTAGTACGCGGTGATGGCCGCGCCGAGCAGGGTGACCGCGCCGAGGATCCAGCCCTCGGTGCCGCCCTTGGCGAAGGCCGCCTCGATGATCTTGTCCTTGGAGAAGAATCCGGACAGGCCGGGGAAGCCGATGATCGCGAGGTAGCCGAGGCCGAAGGTGACGAAGGTGACCGGCATGTACTTCCGCAGGCCGCCGTACTTCCGCATGTCGACCTCGTCGTTCATGCCGTGCATGACCGAACCGGCGCCGAGGAACAGCCCGGCCTTGAAGAAGCCGTGGGTCACCAGGTGCATGATCGCGAAGACGTAGCCGATGGGGCCCAGGCCGGCGGCCAGGATCATGTAGCCGATCTGCGACATCGTCGAGCCGGCGAGGGCCTTCTTGATGTCGTCCTTCGCGCAACCGACGATCGCACCGAAGAGGAGCGTGACGGCGCCGACCACGGTGACGACGAGCTGCGCGTCGGGGGCGGCGTTGAAGATGTCGGCGGAGCGGACGATCAGATAGACACCGGCGGTCACCATCGTGGCCGCGTGGATGAGGGCCGAGACCGGGGTCGGGCCCTCCATCGCGTCCCCGAGCCAGGACTGCAGTGGCACCTGGGCCGACTTTCCGCAGGCGGCGAGGAGCAGCATCAGGCTGATCGCGGTCAGCGTGCCCTCGCTGGTCTCGCCGGTCGCCCCGAGCACCGGCCCGAAGGTGAACGTCCCGAAGGTGGTGAACATGATCATGATGGCGATCGACAGGCCCATGTCGCCCACCCGGTTGACCAGGAAGGCCTTCTTCGCGGCGGTGGCCGCGGCGGGCTTGTGCTGCCAGAAGCCGATCAGGAGGTACGAGGCGAGACCGACGCCCTCCCAGCCGAAGTACAGGAGCAGGTAGTTGTCGGCGAGGACGAGCAGGAGCATCGCCGCGACGAACAGGTTGAGGTAGCCGAAGAAGCGGCGGCGGCGCTCGTCGTGCTCCATGTATCCGATGGAGTAGACGTGGATGAGCGTGCCGACCCCGCTGATCAGCAGGACGAAGGTCATCGACAGCTGGTCGAGCTGGAAGGCCATGTCCGCCTGGAAGCCCTCGACGGGGATCCAGGTGTAGAGCCGCTGGTACAGGGCCCGGTCGTCGGCGCTCTTGCCGAGCATGTCGGCGAAGAGCGCCAGGCCGATGGCGAAGGAGGCGGCCGCGAACAGCGTGCCGATCCAGTGCCCGACCCTGTCGAGCCGCCGACCGCCCAGGAGCAGGACGGCCGCGCCGAGCAGGGGTGCCCCGACGAGCAGCGCAATGAGATTTTCCACGGTCAGCCCCTCACAGCTTCATCAGGCTGGCGTCGTCGACCGAGGCCGAGTGGCGGGCACGGAAGACGGACACGATGATCGCGAGCCCGACGACGACCTCCGCGGCGGCGACGACCATCGTGAAGAACGCGATGACCTGGCCGTCGAGGTTTCCGTGCATGCGGGAGAAGGTGACGAACGCGAGGTTGCAGGCGTTGAGCATGAGCTCGACACACATGAAGACCACGATCGCGTTGCGCCGGATCAGGACCCCGACCGCACCGATGGTGAACAGCAGGGCGGCGAGGTACAGGTAGTTGACGGGATTCACCGGGTGGCCTCCTCTTCGTCCCGGTCCCGGCCGAGCCGCTCCTCGGAGCGCTGCTCCAGGGCCTTGAGGTCGGCGAGGGCCTCGGTGGACACGTCCCGGATCTGGCCCCGCTTGCGCAGGGTCTGCATGACGGTGAGCTCCGCCGGGGTGCCGTCGGGCAGCAGGCCGGCGATGTCCACGGCGTTGTGCCGGGCGTAGACGCCGGGCGCGGGCAGCGGCGGCACGTGCGTGCCCTCGCGTACGCGCTGCTCGGAGAGTTCGCGCTGGGTGGCGGCCCGCTCGGTGCGCTCGCGGTGGGTGAGCACCATCGCGCCGACGGCGGCGGTGATGAGGAGCGCGCCGGTGATCTCGAAGGCGAAGACGTACTTGGTGAAGATGAGGGCGGCGAGACCCTCGACGTTTCCGCCGTGGGCGCTGTTGGCGACGCCGAGTCCGGCGAACTCCTTCACCGAGGCGTTGCCGATGCCGGCGGCGAGCAGGATGCCGAAGCCGAGGCCGCAGGCGACGGCCCACCAGCGCTGGCCCTTGATGGTCTCCTTCAGCGAGTCCGCGGCCGTGACACCGACCAGCATGACGACGAAGAGGAAGAGCATCATGATCGCGCCGGTGTAGACGACGATCTGGACGATGCCGAGGAAGTACGCCCCGTTGGCCAGGTAGAAGACCGCCAGGATGATCATGGTTCCGGCGAGGCAGAGCGCCGAGTGCACGGCCCGCCTCATCAGGATCGTGCAGAGGGCGCCGACGACGGCGACGGTGCCGAGGACCCAGAACTGGACGGCCTCACCCGAGGACGTCGCGTAGGCCGCGAGGTTCGCGCTCATGAGTCCGCCCCCTCCGGCTCGCCCTTCTCCCCCTTGGACACGGCGACCTGGCGGACGGTCCCGGGTGCGGCGCCCTCGACGAGGCCCAGGTAGTAGTCCTGCTCGGTCATGCCCGGGTAGATCGCGTGCGGCGAGTCGACCATGGTGTCCTCAAGTCCCGCGAGGAGCTGCTCCTTGGTGTAGATCAGGTTCTCGCGGGAGGAGTCGGCCAGCTCGAACTCGTTGGTCATCGTCAGCGCCCGGGTGGGGCAGGCCTCGATGCAGAGTCCGCAGAGGATGCAGCGGGCGTAGTTGATCTGGTAGACGCGGCCGTACCGCTCGCCCGGGGAGTAACGCTCCTCCTCCGTGTTGTCCGCGCCCTCGACGTAGATGGCGTCGGCGGGACAGGCCCAGGCGCACAGCTCGCAGCCGACGCACTTCTCCAGCCCGTCGGGGTGACGGTTGAGCTGGTGCCGGCCGTGGAAGCGGGGCGCCGTCGTCTTCTGCTGCTCCGGGTACTGCTCGGTCAGCCGCTTCTTGAACATGGCCTTGAAGGTCACGCCGAAGCCGGCCACCGGATTCTGGAAATCAGACACCGTCCGTCTCCTTTCCATCACTCGCAGTAGCAGTATCGGGGGCGCCACTGACAACGAGGTCCCGGTCCTGCCGCGGCCTGCGCCGGGGCACGGGCGGCAGGGACTGTCCGGGCTTCGGCGGTACGGGGAAGCCTCCCGCCATCGGGTCGAAGGAGCGGGAGTCCGCGGGCGCGGGCGCCGCGGCCTTCGCCTTCCGGTCGCGGAACACGTCGACCACGAAGGAGAGCAACAGCAGTCCGAGGACGGCTCCTGCGACGTACAGGACGATGTTGCCGAAGGCGATGTTCTCGTTCCGCAGCGCCCGGACGGTGGCGACCAGCATCAGCCAGACCACGGAGACCGGGATGAGGACCTTCCAGCCGAGCTTCATCAGCTGGTCGTAGCGGACGCGGGGCAGCGTGCCCCGGAGCCAGATGAAGAAGAAGAGCAGCAGCTGCACCTTGATGACGAACCAGAGCATCGGCCACCAGCCGTGGTTCGCGCCCTCCCAGAAGGTGGAGACCGGGTACGGGGCCCGCCAGCCGCCCAGGAAGAGCGTCACCGACACGGCCGAGACCGTCACCATGTTCACGTACTCGGCGAGCATGAACAGCGCGAACTTGATGGACGAGTACTCGGTGTTGAAACCGCCGACGAGGTCGCCCTCGGACTCCGGCATGTCGAACGGGGCGCGGTTCGTCTCACCGACCATCGTGACGATGTAGATGATGAACGAGACCGGCAGCAGGATCACGAACCAGCGGTCCGCCTGCGCCTCGACGATCGCCGAGGTGGACATCGACCCGGAGTAGAGGAAGACGGAGGCGAAGGCCGCGCCCATCGCGATCTCGTACGAGATCATCTGCGCGCAGGAGCGCAGACCGCCCAGCAGCGGGTACGTGGAGCCGGAGGACCAGCCGGCGAGGACGATGCCGTAGATGCCGACGGAGGCGACCGCGAGGACGTACAGCATCGCGATCGGCAGGTCGGTGAGCTGCATCGAGGTGCGCTGGCCGAAGATCGAGACCTCGTTGCCGGCCGGCCCGAAGGGGATCACGGCGATCGCCATGAACGCCGGGATGGCCGCGATGATCGGGGCGAGGACGTAGACGACCTTGTCGGCCTTCTTGACGATCACGTCCTCCTTGAGCATCAGCTTGACGCCGTCCGCGAGCGACTGGAGGAGACCCCAGGGGCCGTGCCGGTTGGGGCCGATGCGCAGCTGCATCCAGGCGACGACCTTGCGCTCCCACACGATGGAGAACAGCACGGTGATCATCAGGAAGGCGAAGCAGAAGACGGCCTTGATCAGGACGAGCCACCAGGGGTCCGTACCGAACATGGACAGGTCTTCGGCGGCGAGCGGCGTGGTCATGCCTGCACCTCCGTGACATCGACGGGGCTCGGGGTCGCCGGGCCGATGCGGACCAGGTCGCCGGGGTGGGCGCCGGTGTCGGAGAGGACGCCGCGCCCGGCCGAGTTCAGCGGGAGCCAGACGACGCGGTCGGGCATCTCGGTGACCCGGAGCGGGAAGGCGACGGAACCCGCGGGGCCGGTGACTTCGAGGGTGTCGCCCTCCTTGACGCCGGTGTCGGCGGCGGTGGCGGCGGAGAGCCGGGCGACGGCCTCGTGCCGGGTGCCCGCGAGGGCGGTGTCGCCCTCCTGGAGCCGGCCGAGGTCGAGCAGCATCCGGTGTCCGGCGAGGACGGCCTCGCCGTCGCCGGGCCGGGGCGCGGCCTGGCCGGGTTCGACGGGCTCGGAGGCCCGCTCCTCCGTCCAGCCGCCGAGCCGGTCGAGTTCCCGGCGTACGGCCCTGAGGTCGGGCAGCGCCAGGTGGGCGTCGAGGGCGTCGGCGAGCATGTGGAGCACGCGCGCGTCCGCGGGGGCCGACGGCCGGGTCATCTGCTCGGGCTTGAGCGCGGCCTCGAACATCCGGGCCCTGCCCTCCCAGTTGAGGAAGGTGCCGGGCTTCTCGGCGACGGCGGCGACCGGGAGGACGACGTCGGCGCGTGCGGTGACCTCGCTGGGCCGCAGCTCCAGGGAGACGACGAAGGCCGCGTCGAGTGCTTCCCGCGCGCGTGCCGGGTCCGGGAGGTCGGAGACCTCGACGGCGCCGACGAGCAGGGCGGCGAGTTCGCCGGTGGCGGCGGCCTCCACGATCTGGCCGGTGTCGCGGCCGTAGCCGTGCGGGAGTTCACGGACGCCCCAGGCGGCGGCGACCTCCTCACGCGCGCGCGGGTTCGTGGCGGGCCGGCCGCCGGGCAGCAGCGCGGGGAGCGCTCCGGCCTCGACGGCGCCGCGTTCGCCGGATCGGCGCGGGATCCACACGAGCCGGGCGCCGGTGGCGGCGGATGCGCGCAGGGCGGCGGTCAGGGCGCCGGGGACGCCGGCGAGGCGTTCGCCGACGGCCAGGACCGCGCCCTCCTGGCGGAGGGCCTCGGCCGCGGCGAGTCCGTCGCCTTCGAGGCCGACCCGGGAGGTGAGCGCGTCGAGCCACTCGGTCTCGGTGCCGGGGGCCGCGGGCAGCAGGGTGCCGCCCGACTTCTCCAGGCCACGGGTGGCGAAGGCGGCGACCGCGTAGGTCTTCTGGCCGTGCTTGCGCCAGGCCTTGCGGAGCCGCAGGAAGACGCCGGGGGCCTCCTCCTCGGACTCCAGGCCGACGAGGAGGACGGCCGGGGCGGCTTCGAGCGAGGTGTACGTGACGCCCGTGCCGTCCAGGTCGCGGCCGCGTCCGGCGACGGCGGAGGCCAGGAAGTCGGCCTCCTCGCCGGAGTGGATCCGGGCCCGGAAGTCGATGTCGTTGGTGTCGAGGGCGACCCGGGCGAACTTGGCGTACGCGTAGGAGTCCTCGACGGTCAGCCTGCCGCCGGTGAGGACGCCGGTGCGGCCGCGGACGAGACCGCGGGCGGCCGCCTCCAGGGCCTCGGGCCAGGACGCGGGCTCCAGTTCACCGGTGTCGGTGTTGCGGACCAGCGGGGTGGTGAGCCGGTCGCGCTGCTGGGCGTACCGGAAGCCGAACCGGCCCTTGTCGCAGATCCACTCCTCGTTGACCTCCGGGTCGTCGGCGGCGAGCCGCCGCATGACCTTCCCGCGCCGGTGGTCGGTGCGGGTGGCGCAGCCGCCGGCGCACTGCTCGCACACGGACGGCGAGGAGACGAGGTCGAAGGGGCGGGAGCGGAAGCGGTAGGCGGCCGAGGTGAGGGCGCCGACCGGGCAGATCTGGATGGTGTTGCCGGAGAAGTACGACTCGAAGGGGTCGCCCTCGCCGGTGCCGACCTGCTGGAGGGCGCCGCGCTCGATGAGTTCGATCATCGGGTCGCCGGCGACCTGGTTGGAGAAGCGGGTGCAGCGGGCGCACAGGACGCAGCGCTCGCGGTCGAGCAGCACCTGGGTGGAGATCGGGACCGGCTTCTCGTAGGTGCGCTTGACGCCCTCGAAGCGGGACTCGGACTGCCCGTGGGACATGGCCTGGTTCTGCAGGGGGCACTCGCCGCCCTTGTCGCAGACGGGGCAGTCCAGCGGGTGGTTGATGAGGAGCAGCTCCATCACGCCGTGCTGGGCCTTCTCGGCCACGGGCGAGGTGAGCTGCGACTTCACCACCATGCCGTCGGTGCAGGTGATGGTGCAGGAGGCCATCGGCTTGCGCTGGCCCTCGACCTCGACGATGCACTGGCGGCAGGCGCCGGCGGGGTCGAGGAGCGGGTGGTCGCAGAAGCGCGGGATCTCGATGCCGAGCTGTTCGGCGGCGCGGATGACCAGGGTCCCCTTGGGGACGGAGATCTCGATGCCGTCGATCGTCAGCGAGACGAGGTCTTCCGGCACTCCGGCCGGGCTGCCGCCGGCGGGCTGGGGCGTGGTGACGGTCATGCGGTCACCTCCTTGTGGTTGTCCGCCCAGGCGGTCGACTTGGCCGGGTCGAAGGGGCAGCCGCGGCCGGTGATGTGCTGCTCGTACTCCTCGCGGAAGTACGTGAGCGAGGAGAAGATCGGCGAGGCGGCGCCGTCGCCGAGGGCGCAGAACGACTTGCCGTTGATGTTGTCGGCGATGTCGTTGAGCTTGTCGAGGTCGGACAGCTTGCCCTTGCCGGCCTCGATGTCACGGAGCAACTGGACGAGCCAGTAAGTGCCTTCTCGGCACGGCGTGCACTTGCCGCAGGACTCGTGGGCGTAGAACTCGGTCCAGCGGGTGACGGCCCGGATGACGCAGGTGGTCTCGTCGAAGCACTGGAGCGCCTTGGTGCCGAGCATCGATCCGGCGGCGCCGACGCCCTCGTAGTCGAGGGGGACGTCGAGGTGCTCGTCGGTGAACATCGGGGTGGAGGAGCCGCCGGGCGTCCAGAACTTGAGCCGGTGGCCGCGGCGCATGCCGCCGCTCATGTCGAGGAGCTGGCGCAGGGTGATGCCGAGGGGGGCCTCGTACTGGCCGGGCGAGGTGACGTGCCCGGACAGCGAGTACAGCGTGAAGCCCGGGGACTTCTCGCTGCCCATCGAGGTGAACCACTCCTTGCCCCGGTTGAGGATCGCGGGAACGGACGCGATGGACTCGACGTTGTTCACCACAGTGGGGCAGGCGTACAGACCGGCGACCGCGGGGAAGGGCGGGCGCAGCCGGGGCTGGCCGCGGCGCCCTTCGAGCGAGTCGAGCAGCGCGGTCTCCTCACCGCAGATGTACGCGCCTGCGCCGGCGTGCACGGTGATGTCCAGGTTCAGTCCGCTGCCGAGGATGTTCCGGCCGAGGTAGCCGGCGGCGTACGCCTCGCGCACCGCCTCGTGGAGGCGGCGCAGGACGGGGACGACCTCGCCGCGCAGGTAGATGAACGCGTGCTCGGAGCGGATCGCGTAGCAGGCGATGATCATTCCCTCGATGAGGGAGTGCGGGTTGGCGAAGAGGAGGGGGATGTCCTTGCAGGTGCCGGGCTCGGACTCGTCGGCGTTGACGACGAGGTAGTGCGGCTTGCCGTCGCCCTGCGGGATGAACTGCCACTTCATGCCGGTGGGGAAGCCGGCGCCGCCGCGTCCGCGGAGGCCGGATTCCTTGACGTACGCGATGAGGGCGTCGGGACTCATCGCGAGGGCCCGCCTGAGCCCCTGGTATCCCTCGTGCCGCTCGTAGGTCTCCAGGGTCCAGGAGTCGGGCTGGTCCCAGAAGGCGGAGAGGACGGGCGACAGGAGCTTCTCGGGACTGCTGTTGTTGATCTCGGCGGCCAAGGTCATCACTCCCCCTCCTGACCGGAGGTCTCACCGCGCGGGTGGACGATTCGGTGGTGCGGCTGCTCGCCCTTGGCGAGTCGGAGTCCCACGAGCGAGGCGGGGCCCGCGCCGCCGGTGGCCTCGACGGCGCCCGGGCGCTCGTCCGGGAAGCCGGCGAGGATGCGGGCGGTCTCCTTGAACGTGCAGATCGGGGCGCCGCGGGTGGGTTCGACGGTCCGGCCGGCCCGCAGGTCGTCGACCATGCGCTTGGCGGACTCGGGGGTCTGGTTGTCGAAGAACTCCCAGTTGACCATCACCACGGGGGCGAAGTCGCAGGCCGCGTTGCACTCGATGTGTTCGAGCGTGATCTTGCCGTCGGCGGTGGTCTCGTTGTTGCCGACGGCGAGGTGCTCCTTGAGCTCCTCGAAGATGGCGTCGCCGCCCATGACCGCGCAGAGCGTGTTCGTACAGACGCCAACCTGGTAGTCACCGGAGGGCTTGCGCCGGTACATCGTGTAGAAGGTGGCGACGGCGGTGACCTCGGCGGTGGTGAGGCCGAGGGTCTCGGCGCAGAACGCCATGCCGGTACGGGTGACATGGCCCTCCTCCGACTGCACGAGGTGCAGCATCGGCAGGAGCGCGGAGCGGGAGTCCGGGTAGCGGTCGATGATCGCCCGCGCGTCCTCCGTCAGGCGGGCGTGGACCTCGGCCGGGTACGCGGGGGCGGGGAGCTGGGGCATGCCCAGACTGATCTGGTCGGTCATCGGTCGACGCCTCCCATCACGGGGTCGATGGAGGCGACGGCGACGATGACGTCGGCGACCTGGCCGCCCTCGCACATCGCGGCCATGGCCTGGAGGTTGGTGAAGGACGGGTCGCGGAAGTGGACCCGGAAGGGGCGGGTGCCGCCGTCGGAGACGACGTGCACACCGAGCTCGCCCTTGGGCGACTCGACGGCCGCGTAGGCCTGCCCGGCCGGGACCCGGAAGCCCTCTGTGACCAGCTTGAAGTGGTGGATCAGGGCTTCCATGGAGGTGCCCATGATCTTCGCGATGTGGTCCATGGAGTTGCCGAGGCCGTCGGCGCCGAGCGCGAGCTGCGCGGGCCAGGCGATCTTCTTGTCGCCGACCATGACGTCGCCCGGCTCCAGACGGTCGAGGCACTGCTCGACGATCCGGAGGGACTGCCGCATCTCCTCCAGGCGGACGAGGAAGCGCCCGTAGGAGTCGCAGGTGTCGGCGGTGGGGACCTCGAAGTCGTAGTTCTCGTAGCCGCAGTACGGGTCGGTCTTGCGCAGGTCGTGCGGGAGGCCCGCCGAGCGCAGGATCGGTCCGGTGGCGCCGAGCGCCATGCAGCCGGTGAGGTCGAGGTAGCCGACGTCCTGCATGCGGGCCTTGAAGATGGGGTTGCCGGTGGCGAGCTTGTCGTACTCCGGCAGGTTCTTCTTCATGGTCTTCACGAACTCGCGCACGGCGTCGACGGCGCCGGGCGGCAGGTCCTGGGCGAGGCCGCCGGGGCGGATGAACGCGTGGTTCATCCGCAGGCCGGTGATCAGCTCGTACAGGTCCAGGATCATCTCGCGGTCCCGGAAGCCGTAGATCATGATCGTGGTGGCGCCGAGCTCCATGCCGCCGGTGGCGATGCACACCAGGTGGGAGGAGAGCCGGTTGAGCTCCATCAGCAGGACGCGGATGATGCTGGCCCGGTCCGGGATCTGGTCGGTGATGCCGAGCAGCTTCTCCACGCCCAGGCAGTACGCCGTCTCGTTGTAGAACGAGGTCAGGTAGTCCATGCGCGTGACGAAGGTGGTGCCCTGCGTCCAGGTCCGGTACTCGAGGTTCTTCTCGATGCCGGTGTGGAGGTAGCCGATGCCGCAGCGGGCCTCGGTGACGGTCTCGCCGTCGATCTCCAGGATGAGCCGGAGCACGCCGTGGGTGGACGGGTGCTGGGGGCCCATGTTGACGATGATGCGCTCGTCGTCGGCCTTCGCGGCGGACTGGACGACCTCTTCCCAGTCACCGCCGGTCACCGTGTAGACGGTGCCTTCTGTCGTCTCGCGGGGAGACGCGTGGGAAGTGCTCACGAGTACGACCTCCGCTGGTCCGGAGCCGGGATCTGGGCGCCCTTGTACTCGATGGCGATGCCACCGAGGGGGTAGTCCTTGCGCTGCGGGTGGCCCTGCCAGTCGTCCGGCATCATGATCCGGGTCAGGGCGGGGTGGCCGTCGAAGACGATGCCGAAGAAGTCGTACGTCTCGCGCTCGTGCCAGTCGTTCGTCGGGTAGACCGCGACGAGCGACGGCAGGTGCGGGTCGGTGTCCGGCGCGGAGGTCTCCAGGCGGATCAGCCGGCCGTGCGTGAGCGAACGCAGGTGGTAGACGGCGTGCAGCTCGCGGCCCTTGTCGCCCGGGTAGTGGACGCCCGAGACGCCGGTGCACAGCTCGAAGCGGAGCGCCGGGTCGTCGCGGAGGGTGCGTGCGACGCGGACGAGGTGCTCCCGTTCGATGTGGAAGGTGAGCTCGCCCCGGTCGACGACCGTCCTCTCGATGGCGTTCTCGGGGAGCAGGCCCTGCTCCTCCAGCGCGCCCTCGAGTTCGTCGGCCACCTCGTCGAACCAGCCGCCGTAGGGGCGGGAGGCCGGACCGGGGAGCCGGATCGAGCGGACGAGTCCGCCGTAGCCGGAGGTGTCGCCGCCGTTGTTGGCGCCGAACATGCCGCGCTGGACGCGGACCTCCTCGCCGTGCTCCCCGCGCTGCCCCGGCAGGTTCTGCGCGCTGAGGTCCTTCTCGGGATTGGGTGTCTCGTCGCTGTCGCTCACCGGAGCAGACCCTTCAGTTCAATCGTCGGCAGCGCCTTCAGCGCCGCCTCCTCCGCCTCCCGGGCCGCCTCCTCGGCGTTCACGCCGAGCTTGGAGGTCTGGATCTTCTGGTGGAGCTTGAGGATCGCGTCGAGCAGCATCTCCGGGCGCGGCGGGCAGCCGGGCAGGTAGATGTCGACCGGCACGATGTGGTCGACGCCCTGGACGATCGCGTAGTTGTTGAACATGCCGCCCGAGGAGGCGCAGACGCCCATGGAGATGACCCACTTGGGGTTGGGCATCTGGTCGTAGACCTGCCTCAGGACCGGCGCCATCTTCTGGCTGACCCGGCCGGCCACGATCATCAGGTCGGCCTGGCGCGGCGAGCCGCGGAAGACCTCCATGCCGAAGCGGGCCAGGTCGTACCGGCCGGCTCCGGTGGTCATCATCTCGATGGCGCAGCAGGCGAGGCCGAAGGTCGCGGGGAACACGGACGCCTTGCGCACCCAGCCCGCGGCCTGTTCGACCGTCGTCAGCAGAAAGCCGCTCGGGAGTTTCTCTTCGAGTCCCATAGGTGCCCCTCAGCCCCTCAGTCCCATTCCAGGCCGCCGCGACGCCACACATACGCGTAGGCGACGAAGACGGTGAGCACGAAGAGCAGCATCTCCACGAGCCCGAAAAGCCCCAGGGCGTCGAAGGTGACCGCCCAGGGGTAGAGGAAGACGATCTCGATGTCGAAGACGATGAAGAGCATCGCCGTCAGGTAGTACTTGATCGGGAAGCGGCCGCCTCCGGCGGGAGTGGGTGTCGGCTCGATGCCGCACTCGTACGCCTCAAGCTTTGCCCTGTTGTACCGCTTTGGCCCGATAAGCGTGGCCATGACCACGGAGAAGATCGCAAACCCCGCACCCAGGGCACCGAGCACGAGGACGGGCGCGTACGCATTCACGCTCCTCGCTCCTTCCAGTCGTCCTTGACCGTTGGACCGCACGGCCGGACCGTGAAAGATCGCCCCCATGTGAGGCAGTTCACAAGCCCGGCTGCCCCGCATCTTATGCCCGCCCCTCTGTGATCTGCGACACGGGGTGCACCAACGACTTTGTGATCTCCACCACCTGACGAAGGATCATGAAGTCGGATGAGCGGTGATCTTGTTGCGCGAAGCGCCCAGGTGATCACCAGATGTGACATCCGGACCGGAAATCGCTGATCGGAAGGGGTGTCGCACTATCAAGCGATGGTCACTACAGGCAAATTGGCGGTGGACGCGTCCGGGTGATAAAGGAAGCGCCTGTCGCCCGGTCGGGGGGTCCGCCGTACGGCGGTGGACGCGTGCACCCGTTCACGAGCGTTCATGAGACGGAACTGTGACCTGTGCCACATCTCGAAGGCTCCAAAAACATGGGGCTTGGCCACATGCGTCAAGAGGTGGTAAGCGTCGGGCAATTCGGGCGTTTCATTGAAAACCCGTGATCAAGGGCCAGATGAGCCGTGCCCGATTTGCCCGTTACGGCGTCAATAAGGGCGCCACGGAAGCGGATTAGGAGATTCCGAACGTAACTGTGGCGCAACCCACGTTTCTTGAAGGGAACCGTGAAGCCCTGATAGCGGTTGTCCTCATGTCCCACACCGCTCACATACCCAGCCACCGGAAGCCCCGCCGCAGCGCCTCGAAGCTCGCGCTGCGAGCCGGAGTTGCCGGTGGCGTCCTCGGCACCATCGCGGTGGCCGGTGCTGCCGGGCCGGCGAATGCCGAGCCGGTGACCGAGACCATCGAAATGCCCACCCTGGGCTCGCTCGAGACCGGCACCGGTCTCGCCTCCGCCGTCGCCGCCTCCGCCGAGGCCTCCCAGCAGGAGGCGCTCGACCAGAGCCTCCAGACGCAGGAGAACCTGGCGCTGCAGAAGGCCGCCCAGGAGGCCAAGAAGGCCAAGGCCGAGGCCGACCGCAAGGCCGCCGCCGAGAAGGCCGAGAAGGCCCGTCTCAAGGCCGAGGCCGAGGCCAAGGCCGAGCAGGAGCGCAAGGAAGCCCAGGAGCGCGCCTCCCGCACCAGCGAGCGCACCCAGCTCGCCGCCACGTCCGCGAGCGACAACTCCTCGGACTCCGGCTCCTCCAGCGGCTCCTCGGCCGGCGAGAGCCAGACGCAGGCCCCCTCCGGCTCCGCCGCCGCGATCGTGGCCTTCGCCCGCGCCCAGATCGGCGACTCGTACGTCACCGGCGGCACCGGCCCCAACTCCTGGGACTGCTCCGGCCTCGTCCAGGCCGCCTACCGCCAGGCCGGCATCGACCTGCCCCGCATCTCGTACGACCAGTCGAGCATGGGCACCTCCGTCTCCCTGAGCAACCTCCAGCCGGGCGACATCCTGTACTGGGGCAGCCGCAGCGGCTCGTACCACGTCGCGATCTACGTGGGCGGCGGCAAGTACGTCGGCGCGCAGAACTCGTCGACCGGTGTCGTCGAGCGCTCCCTGGACTGGGACATGCCCTCCGGCGCGGTCCGTCTCCTCTGACCGGCCCGCACCTCGCGGCACACGGAAAGCCGTCACTCCTCGGGGGAGTGACGGCTTTTCCCTGTTCGGTCCCTGACG
The DNA here is from genome assembly GCF_001418135.1 of Streptomyces aureus. Taxonomy (GTDB): domain Bacteria; phylum Actinomycetota; class Actinomycetes; order Streptomycetales; family Streptomycetaceae; genus Streptomyces; species Streptomyces aureus_A. The sequence continues at coordinate 18,996 of NZ_LIPQ01000038.1, read as the reverse complement.
GACCCCGACCCGCCCCGCACGTCCTACTTGCGGAAGTTCTCGATGATCCGGGCGTAACTGTCCCCTCCGTGACCCGCCTCGACCGCCGCGCGCATCAGGTCCAGGTGCAGCTCCGGCAGCCGGTTGTCGATGCCCCGCGCCTCCCCCGCGTGCAGCAGGTGCCCGATCGTCGTCACCTGGACGTCGATCGTGGCGTCGTCGCCCGGGTACCTCCCCTCGTCGATCTGCTCGGCGTACCCCGTCATGAACCAGGAGACCGTCTTCAGCCAGCGGGTCGCCACCGCCGTGAAGTCCCGCGCCGGCACCCCGTCCGCGCCCGCGAGGGCGGTCGCGTGCAGCCAGCCGCCGAAGACGGACCACATGAGGCCGAGCAGCCCCGCGTCGTAGAGCGAGGCGAGCCCCGCGTCCGCGCCGAGGTCCACCGGGTCGCCGAGGACGGCGAGCGTCGCGCGGTGCGCGGCGAGCAGCTCGGGCGAGCCCGAGTAGAGGAACATGTTGGCGCTGTCGCCGACCCCCGGTGGGGTCGTCATGACGGCGCCGTCGAGGTAGCCGATGCCGTGCTCGGCGGCCCACTCCGCCTCCGCGCGGGCCTGCTCGGGCGATCCTGAGGTGAGGTTGACCAGGACGCGGCCCCGCAGCGAGTCGGTCACGGGGGCGAGGAGTCCGCGTACGGCCGGGTAGTCGAGGACGCAGACCACGACGAGCTCGCTCGCGGCGACGGCCTCCGCGACGGAGGCGGCGCGGACGGCGCCCCGGGCGACGAGGGCCTCGGCCTTCCCGGGGGTGCGGTTCCAGACGGTGGTGCGGTGACCGGCGGTGAGGAAGGCACCGGCGAGGGCGGAGCCCATCTGGCCGAGACCGATGACCGTGATGCTCTGTGCGCCGGCGTGCTGTGCGTTCGCGTTCTGTGCGTCGGTGTTCTGTGCGTCGGTGTTCTGTGCGTTCATGGAAACCACGCTCGCAGCGGCGGAATCCGGACGACAGTGGCAGGACCGACGCCGACCGCACGATTCCTGCCGTACGGTCGGCAGCATGAACCCAGGGGTCGTCGCCATCGCCGTCGTACCGGACCGGCGGATCGGAACGTCGATGTGGGAGCTGTACGAACTCTCCCTGGCATGCGGTGTCTTCGGCATCCCGCATCCTGACCTCGCCGACCCCTGGTACGAGCTGCGGCTGTGCGGGGACTCCGGCGAGGGCGGCGTCTTCTCCGTGCGGACCGACCACGGTCTCGACGGGCTCGTGGGCGCGGACACCGTCATCGTGCCGTCCGTTCCCGACGCGGTCGTGGAGGACGGCGAGGAGGTGCCGGCCGAGCTGGTCGAGGCGCTGCGCGCGGCCGCCGCGTCCGGCGCCCGGATGGTGTCGCTGTGCACCGGCGCCTTCGCGCTCGCCGCCGCCGGCATCCTCGACGGCCGCCGGGCCACCGCGCACTGGCAGCACAGCGCGCAACTGGCAGCCCGCCACCCCGAGGTGATCGTGGACGACTCGGTCCTCTACACGGACGAGGAGTCCGTCCTGACCAGTGCCGGAGCCACCGCCGCGCTCGACCTCTGCCTGCACCTGGTGCGCACCGACCTCGGGGCGACCGTCGCCGGGCAGCTCGCCCGCCGTCTCGTCGTCCCGGCCCACCGTCCCGGCGGCCAGGCCCAGTTCATCGAGGCGCCGCTCCCGCCGAGCGACGACGACAGCCTGGGGCCCGTACTGCAGTGGGCGACCGAGCACCTGGCCGAGCCGCTGACCGTGGAGGAGCTGGCCCGGCGGGCCCGGATGAGCCCGCGCACCTTCCACCGGCGGGTGCGCGAGGAGTACGGCACCACCCCGCTGCAGTGGCTGCTCCAGCAGCGGGTGGCCCGCGCCCAGACCCTGCTGGAGTCGACCGACCTGCCCGTGGAGCTGGTCGGCGACCACAGCGGGCTGGGCTCGGCGGCCAATCTGCGCCGCCACTTCACCCGTGCCGTCGGGGTGTCCCCGTCCGGCTACCGGCAGTCGTTCAGGCCTTCGGGGCCACCTTCGAGAGTCCGTTGATGATGCGGTCCATGGCGTCGCCGCCCGACGGGTCGGTCAGGTTCGCCAGCATCTTCAGCGTGAACTTCATGAGGAGCGGGTGGGTCAGGCCGCGCTGGGTCGCGATCTTCATGACCTTCGGGTTGCCGATGAGCTTCACGAAGGCGCGGCCGAGCGTGTAGTAGCCGCCGTAGGTGTCCTTGAGGACCTGCGGGTAGTTCCGCAGGGCGAGCTCGCGCTGGGCGGGGGTCGCGCGGGCGTGTGCCTGGACGATGACGTCGGCCGCGATCTGGCCGGACTCCATGGCGTACGCGATGCCCTCGCCGTTGAACGGGTTGACGAGGCCGCCGGCGTCACCGACGAGCAGCAGGCCCTTGGTGTAGTGCGGCTGGCGGTTGAAGGCCATCGGGAGGGCGGCGCCGCGGATCGGCATCGTCATGTTCTCGGGGGTGAAGCCCCAGTCCTCCGGCATCGAGGCGCACCAGGCCTTGAGGACCTCGCGCCAGTCCAGCTCGCGGAAGGCCTTCGAGGAGTTGAGGATGCCGAGGCCGACGTTGGACGTGCCGTCGCCCATGCCGAAGATCCAGCCGTAGCCGGGCAGGAGCCGGTCCTGCGGGCCGCGCCGGTCCCACAGCTCCAGCCAGGACTCCAGGTAGTCGTCGTCGTGCCGGGGCGAGGTGAAGTACGTGCGGACGGCGACACCCATCGGACGGTCCTCGCGCCGGTGCAGACCCATCGCCAGGGAGATCCGGGTGGAGTTGCCGTCGGCGGCGACGACGAGCGGGGCGTGGAAGGTGACCTCGCGCTTCTCCTCGCCGAGCTTGGCGTGGACGCCGGTGATCCGGCCCGTGCGGTCGTCGATGATCGGGGCGCCGACGTTGCAGCGCTCGTAGAGGCGCGCGCCGGCCTTCTGGGCCTGGCGGGCCAGCTGCTCGTCGAAGTCGTCGCGCTTGCGGACGAGTCCGTAGTCCGGGTACGAGGCGAGTTCCGGCCAGTCGAGCTCCAGGCGGACGCCGCCGCCGATGATCCGCAGGCCCTTGTTCCGCAGCCAGCCGGCCTCTTCGGAGATGTCGATGCCCATGGAGACGAGCTGCTTGGTGGCGCGGGGGGTGAGGCCGTCACCGCAGACCTTCTCGCGCGGGAACGCGGTCTTCTCCAGGAGGAGGACGTCCAGTCCGGCCTTGGCGAGGTAGTACGCGGTGGTGGATCCGGCCGGGCCTGCCCCGACGACGATGACGTCCGCGCTGTGCTCGGAGAGGGGCTGCTCGGTCACGGCGGGTTCTCCCGAAGACTCGACGGTAGGGGTACGTAGGTACCCGGGCAGTCTATGGGGGCGGGTCACGGGCTGTCCGGAGGGCCACCCGGGGCGCGGAAGGAGCCGGCCGGGCGTGGAGGGGTCAGCCCGGACGCGGAGAGGGCAGCCCGGAACGCGGAGAGGGTCAGGCGGGCTTGAAGCCCCGGTGGAGGGCGACGATGCCACCGGTCAGGTTCCGCCAGGCCACCCGCGACCAGCCGGCCTTCTGGAGCATGCCCGCCAGGGTCGGCTGGTCGGGCCAGGAGCGGATCGACTCGGCCAGGTACACGTACGCGTCCGGGTTCGAGGAGACCGCACGGGCCACCGGCGGCAGCGCGCGCATCAGGTACTCCTCGTACACCGTGCGGAACGGCGCCCAGGTGGCGTGCGAGAACTCGCTGATGACGACCCGGCCACCGGGCTTCGTCACGCGGTACATCTCGCGCAGCGCCTGCTCGGTGTCCTGGATGTTCCGCAGGCCGAAGGAGATGGTGACCGCGTCGAACACGTCGTCGCGGAACGGCAGCCTCGTGCCGTCGCCGGCCGTGAACGGCATCCACGGGTGGTTCTTCTTGCCGACCCGGAGCATTCCGAGCGAGAAGTCGCAGGGCACGACGTACGCGCCCGCGCGGGCGAAGGGCTGCGAGGATGTGGCCGTGCCGGCGGCCAGGTCCAGCACCTTCTGCGCGGGGCGCGCGTCGACCGCCTTCGCGACCTCCTTGCGCCAGCGCCGGTCCTGGCCCAGGGAGAGCACGTCGTTCGTGAGGTCGTAGTTCGCCGCCACGTCGTCGAACATCGAGGCGACTTCGTGCGGCTGCTTGTCCAGGGAAGCTCGGGTCACCCGGCCATTGTGGCAGCCGCCGGATTCCGTCCTCGTACCGCTTCAACCTTTTGGGCCCGGCCGCTCTCAAGGATGGGTGAGTGCATGACAGCGGCCGGCACACGCCGGCGAGGAAGGCAGGGGTGCGATGGCGGTACCGACCGAAGTGAGACCCGGACCGACGACCTGGCCCGCAGCGGCATCAGGGCCCGGGTCGGCGGACGGCCCGGCCGGGGCGACAACCGGCGGAACGGCCGGCACGGCGATCGACGGAGCGGCCGGCAGCGCGGTCGACGGGACGGTCGCCGGGTTCGAGGACTTCGCGCGTGTCGCGCAGCAGCGGCTGTACCGCACGGCGTACCTGCTCTGCGGCGACCCCGAGACCGCCCGCGACCTGACCCAGACCACGCTGGCCAAGCTGTACCAGCACTGGCGGCGCGCGGGCACCGCCGATCATCCGCACGCGTACGCCAAGACGGTGCTCACCCGCACCTTCCTGAGCGAGCGACGGCGCGGACTGCGCGACCTGCTCGCGTTCACCCGGACCGGCGGCATGGCCCCTGCACCCGCCGCCGACCACACCGACCTGCGCGTCACCCTGCTCGCGGCGCTCGCCGAGCTGCCGCCACGAGCCCGCGCGATGGTCGTCCTGCGCTACTGGGACGACCAGAGCGTGGCCTCCGTGGCCTCGCTGCTGCGCTGCAGCGAGGCCACGGTCAAGAGCCAGTGCTCACGTTCGCTCGCCCGACTCCGCGTACGCCTGGGTGACGCCGGGCTCTACACCACAGGAAGCTGAGGCCCACCGTGGACGGCCACGACATCTCCCTGCTCCGCGACACCATGGACCGGACGACCGACGACCTTCCCCCGCTCCCCGACCTCGCCCCGCTCGCGGTGCGCGAGGGCCGCAGGCGACGGACGCGGGCCCGGCTCGCGATCGTCACGACCGCGTTCGGCGCGGTCACGGCCGGGGCACTCGGCCTCACCCTGCTGCCGGGGGCGAACACGGGGGTCGCGATGCCCGCCGTCGTACCGACGTCGACCGGCGCGACCCCGGGCCCCGCCCCGAGCACGCACTACCCCTCCGTCGTCGTCGAGGCGACCCCGGGCGTCACGCCGCCCGACAATCCCGACGGCCTGTCCGAGGCCGAGCGCGAGCGCCTCGCGGCCCACCAGCAGCGGGTGGCGGCCCTGCTCGACGACCTGCTCCCCGCGACCGTGACCGAGATCCGGCCGGTGAAGGACAACGGGCGCTGGTACCGGATCACCGCGGGCGGCGAGACCTTCCACACGACGGTGTCGGTACGGCCGACCGACGACCGCACCCTCGAACCCTGCTTGTCCGCGCCGGCGAGAAAGGTCACCTGCGAGGCCGTGACGTTCGACGGGAACCGTGCGGCGCAGCTGCGCTCGATGCCGGTCAACACCTCGGACACGATGGGGTCGTACGTGACCTTCCTGTACGGCGGGAGTCGCGTCACGCTCTCCGTCGAACCGGAGAACGTGTCGGCGCCGGTGACACCGCGACAGCTGCTGGCCGTCGCCGAGGACCCGCGCTTCCTCGCCCTCGTGCGGGACACGGACGAGAACCCGGTCGAGAAGAAGGCACCGCCCGCGATCCCGGGCGGATGAGCCGCGGAACGGCGCGGTAGCCCCCGGGCGGTGCGGAGCTACCGCTGCCGGAACACCAGCCGCCCGCCGATGACGGTGGCGACGCAGGTGGCCGCGCCGAGGCGGGCCAGGGAGCCCCGGTCCGGGACGTCGAAGACGGCGAAGCGGGCCGGGGCTCCCGGCGCCAGGGCCGGCAGGAGCACCAGCGGCACCGGCGAGAACGACGGCCCGCCGGGGAGCTTCTCCGGGCGGCGGCCGACGGCGAGACCGGCCCGGCGTACGGCGTCCACGGCGGCCCGGTCGCGCAGTTCGCCCGCGACGGCGACCGTCCCGTGGGCGAGCAGCCGCTGCACGCCACGGCGTGCGGAGGCGCCGCGGCGGGACGGGTCGGCCCGGAAGATCCGCTGCGCCCGCTCGCCGGTGATCGGCTCGGTGCCGAACCCCTCGGCCTCCCGGGGGTCCGGGTGGTACATGCCTTCGAGCAGCTCGGGGCCGAACGGGTTGAGGAGGCCGGGGGTGAGGATGCCGGGCCACCGCCTCACCCGGGCCTCGGGCCGGACGGCGGCCAGGTCGTCGAACGGGCCGACGGCGGCGATGCGGTCGCCGTCGACGAGGACGGCGGTCTCGGGCGACGCCTCGGCGACGTGGATGGTCAGCATGGGCGCGTCAGTTGGCGTCGAGGAGCTTCAGCTCGGGGTGTGCCGTGCCGCCCTCGATCGCCGTGGACGAGATGTGGGAGGCGACGCGCTCGTCGACCGGGTCGTTCGCCGGGTCGTCGTGGACGACGATGTGCTCGTACGTCGTGGTGCGCTGCGCCGGGACGCGGTCCGCCGTACGGATCATGTCGATCATCTCGCGCAGGTTGGAGCGGTGCTTGGCGCCGGCCGAGGAGACGACGTTCTCCTCCAGCATGATCGAGCCGAGGTCGTCCGCGCCGTAGTGCAGGGTGAGCTGGCCGATCTCCTTGCCCGTGGTGAGCCACGAGCCTTGGATGTGGGCGACGTTGTCGAGGAACAGCCGGCCGATGGCGATCATGCGCAGGTACTCGAGGAGCGTGGCCTGCGTGCGGCCCTTGAGGTGGTTGTTCTCGGGCTGGTACGTGTACGGGATGAAGGCCCGGAAGCCGCCCGTCCGGTCCTGCACGTCTCGGATCATCCGCAGGTGCTCGATCCGCTCGGCGTTGGTCTCGCCGGTGCCCATCAGCATGGTGGACGTCGACTCGACGCCGAGGCCGTGCGCGATCTCCATGATCTCCAGCCAGCGCTCGCCGCTCTCCTTCAGCGGGGCGATGGCCTTGCGCGGCCGCTCCGGCAGGAGCTCGGCGCCGGCGCCGGCGAAGGAGTCGAGGCCCGCCGCGTGGATGCGGGTGATGGCCTCCTCGACGGAGACCCCGCTGATCCGGGCCATGTGCTCGACCTCGGACGCGCCGAGGGAGTGGATGACCAGCTGCGGGAACTCGGCCTTGATGGCGGCGAAGTGCTTCTCGTAGTACTCGACGCCGTAGTCCGGGTGGTGGCCGCCCTGGAACATGATCTGGGTGCCGCCGAGCTCCACGGTCTCCGCGCAGCGGCGCAGGATGTCGTCGAGGTCGCGGGTCCAGCCCTTCTTCGTGTCCTTGGGGGCGGCGTAGAAGGCGCAGAACTTGCACGCCGTCACGCAGACGTTCGTGTAGTTGATGTTCCGCTCGATGATGTACGTCGCGATGTGCTCGGTCCCCGCGTACCGGCGGCGGCGCACGGCGTCGGCAGCGGAGCCGAGGGCGTGCAGGGGCGCCGAGCGGTAGAGGTCGAGCGCCTCCTCGGGGGTGATCCGGCCACCCGCGGCGGCGCGGTCGAGAACAGACTGGAGTTCGGCCTTCTCGGTCACCGGGTGTGTCCCTTTCGGAGGGGTTCTGTCGACCGAACCAGCCTACGCCAGCGCTCCTCACGGCTTCCGTCGGGTGGCGCGCGGGGGCGGGGCGGTAATACGGACGGTCCGGACATGGATAAAGGGGTGAATTACCGAACGGAGACGCGACGGCGAATTCCGGGAAGCCGACGGAAGGCCGGCGGGAGATCGGCAGAAGGCCGGCGGGAGATCCGCGGAAGACCGGCGGGAGATCCGCGGAAGACCGGCCGGAAGCCGAATGGGGAACCCGGAACGCGCGCGTGCCGCTAATCCCGCGCGGGCGGAAGCAGTTCGACGGTGACGTCCGCGGGGAAGCCGGTCGTGGGACCGGTGCGGCGGGCGAACTCGCGGACGCCGGCGAGCTGCTCGGGACCGAAGCGGAAGTCGAGCGTACGGAAGTACCGCTCCAGGAGTTCGGCGTCGAAGGTCTCCCAGCGGGCGGCCTGCTCGGCGACCTTGGCGACCTCCTCCAGGGAGAGGTCCCGGGAGGCGAGGAACGCCTGGTGCACCTCGTGGACGGTCTCCGGCTCGCGCGCCAGGAAGTCCTTGCGCGCCGCCCACACGGCGAAGACGAAGGGGAGGCCCGTCCAGTCCTTCCACATGAGACCGAGGTCGTGGACCTGGAGGCCGAGCCGGGGCGCGTCGTGCAGCGAGGCCCGGAGCGCGGCGTCGCCGATGAGGACGGCCGCCTCGGCCTCCTGCATCATCAGGCCCAGGTCAGGGGGGCAGGTGTAGTAGTCCGGCGTCACCCCGTACCGCTCGGCGAGGAGCAGCTGGGCGAGGCGTACGGAGGTGCGGGAGGTGGAGCCGAGCGCGACGCGCGCTCCGTCCAGCTCCTCCAGGGGCCGCTGCGAGACGATCACACACGACATGACGGGCCCGTCGCAGCCGACGGCGATGTCGGGGAGCGCGACCAGGTCCGACGCGTTGCGGAGGTACTCGACGAGGGTGATGGGGCCGATGTCCAGATCGCCCCGGACGAGCCGCTCGCTGAGCTTCTCGGGGGTGTCCTTGGTCAGCTCGAGGTCGAGGAGCGTTCCGGTCCTGGCCAGGCCCCAGTAGAGGGGGAGGCAGTTCAGGAACTGGATGTGCCCGACGCGGGGCCGGCTGCGCTGCTGGTCGTCGGTTGCATTGTCCACATCGTGAGGCTAGACCCGTCTCGTACCGTGGGCATCGCCGGGGCACGCGCGTCAGCACACGGAGCGAGATCAAACATGCGAGTGACGTGATCTTTCCCTCTACCGTCCCGGGCGACCTGCGTGCTACGCTCAACGCAAGTTGCAGTTTGGTTTCCCTTGCAGTACAGAGCCTGCGGAGCATGTGACCCGCAGGCTTTTGTAGTTTTCAGACTTGTTTGCAGGTTCTGGAGCAGGGCGACCCTTTGGCCCATAGGAGGGCTCATGGCTACCGGAACCGTGAAGTGGTTCAACGCTGAAAAGGGCTTCGGCTTCATCGCCCAGGACGGCGGCGGCCCGGATGTCTTCGTCCACTACTCCGCGATCAACGCGAACGGCTTCCGTTCGCTCGAGGAGAACCAGCTCGTGACCTTCGACGTCACGCAGGGCCCGAAGGGCCCGCAGGCGGAGAACGTCTCCCCGGCCTAAGGGCCTGGGTCGGCGACACGCACGACTAGAGCAGTACCCAAGGAGCCCCGCTCCGTGTCTTCGGGCACGAGCGGGGCTCCTGCCCTTCGAGGGGCCCGTTCCCGGGCCCCTCAGGACATTCCTCCGGGCTCCTCAGGGCCTGCCGGGCCCCTCAGCAGTTCGGGATCACGGTCCCGTTGTTGTCGCGGGCCTCGTCGTTGCCCCAGCGGGACAGGTAGTACGCGGAGACGTACGCCCCTCGCCCGTTCTTCCCGGCGTACACGGTGTCGAGGTCGGTCCTGAGCCACCAGTGGTTGTAGTTCCCGGCGGCGTCCCGGATCTCCTGGCCCCAGACCTTGCAGTAGACGTAGTTCGTGCCCTGGTTCAGGACGCCCTGGGGGGCGGTGGTGTTGGGCTGGGCGTAGCCGGTGGCGTTGGCGAAGGTGTCGACCCAGTACTTCCCGCCTCCCCCTCCCGAGCAGCCGTTGTCGCTGGTCAGGGACTTGGAGCCGTACGAGCCGGGGTAGGGCGCGAGGGAGGAGCCGTTGATCACGATCGACTGGCCGACGCCGTTGTAGAGCTGCTCGTAGTGGATGTGGGCGCCGGAGCTGTTGCCGGTGCTGCCGGTGGTGCCGATCTGCTGGCCCTGGGAGACCGCGGCGCCGTTGGCCACCGAGTACGCGTTCAGGTGGAAGTAGTACGTCTTCCAGCCGCCCCCGTGCTCGACGACGATGTAGTTGCCCGCGCCGGACGGCTGGGAGTAGCGGTACGCGGTGCCGGACGCCGAGGCCAGGACCGCGGTGCCGGCGGTCGTACCGCCGTCGGACCTGATGAAGTCGAGGGCCTGGCGGACCTCGGCCGAGTGGTGGCTGTACGTCCAGGTCTGGCCGCAGGGGAAGGGCGCCTTGAAGAGCGGCGCGGCCTGGGCGGGGGTGGTGGTGACGAGCGCGGTGAGCAGGCCCGCGACGAGCGCGAGCAGGGTGCCGAGGGGGGTGATCCGGGCACGCATGCGTCCTCCGGTACGTGGGGGTTGAGGGCCTGGGGACAAGGGTCGACGCGCGTTGACCGACAGGGAACGGACCACAGCGTGCCGGAAGATCGCGTCTCGCAGTAGACGGCGAAGACCACACCCGTACCGCGGTGCTTACGTAGTCTGGACACATGACCGAACGGAAGCCGCCCGGAGTCAGCTTCGAGTCGTTCGTGGACAAGCAGATCCGCGAGGCGTCGGAGCGTGGCGAGTTCAGCAGCCTGTCGGGGTTCGGGAAGCCGCTCCCCGACGACTCGGCCCCGTACGACGAGCTGTGGTGGATCAAGGGAAAGATGCACCGCGAGGGCGCGTCCGTACTCCCGCCCTCACTGGCCCTGCGCAAGGCGGCGGAGGACGCGGAGGAGGCGGTGGCCGCGGCGGTCTCGGAGAGCCAGGTCCGGCGGATCCTCGGCGAGATCAACACGAGGATCGCCGAGGCGCTGATCCGCCCGCCGGCCGGTCCGCCGCTGAACCTCAAGCCGTTCGACGTCGAGGCGACGGTCGAGCGGTGGCGGGCGGAACGGAGCTCGTGACCCCTGCTCAGCGGAGCCCGTAACGCCTGCTCAGCGGAGCTCGTAGCGCCTGCTCACTCGCGTCGAGAGGAGCCCCTCATGTCCCCCATGAACAGCGCCGGTCTGCTGGTCGACTCGTTCGGCCGGATCCAGGAGGCCGTCCACGAGGCCGTCGAGGGCCTCCCCGAGGACGAGCTCGCCGCCCGGGTCGATCCGGACGCCAACTCGATCGCCTGGCTCGTCTGGCACCTCACCCGGATCCAGGACGATCACCTCGCGGGCGCCTTCGACACGGACCAGCTGTGGGACACGGACGGCTGGCGGGACCGCTTCGGGCTGCCCTTCGGGAAGACGGCGACCGGTTACGGCCAGACGAGCGCCCAGGTGGGCAAGGTGCGCGCCCCGGCCGACCTGCTGCTCGGCTACTACGACGCGGTGCACGCACGGACCCTCGACCTGGTGCGGTCGGTGACGAACGCGGACCTCGACCGGGTCGTCGACAGCGCCTGGGACCCGCCGGTCACGCTCGGCGTGCGCCTGGTGTCGGTGATCGCGGAGGACCTCCAGCACGCGGGCCAGGCGGCGTTCGTACGGGGTGTCGTGGAGCGGCGGTAGAACGGGGCGGCCCGCGTACAACCATCGGTGTCGATCATGGGTCCAACCGAGGTGCGGCGACCGCCGCAGCCCGGTTGTTCTTGGGGGAATCCACCGTGCCGTACCGTTCGTCCACCCGTCTCCTCGCCGCCGTCACCGCCGTCGTGGCCGTCACGGCCGGCACCGCTCTGACGGCCGTACCCGCGACCGCCGCCCCGGTGACCGCCGTCCAGGCGCCCGCCCAGGCAGCCGCCGTGATCACCCTGCCCCACCCCACGGAGATGGTCAGCGCCGGCGCGACCGGCTACCTCACTCGTGTCATGTACCCGTCCGGCGCCGAGTACCGCTGGACCAACTACGCCGACGGCGCCACCAAGTCCCTGACCACGCCCCGCACCACCTTCATGGGCGCCCAGTCCGACATCGTCTTCTCCCGCAAGGACGGGGACGTCGTCTACTGGGTCCACGACATGACCAGGACCGACGACGGCTTCCGGTACGGCGTGTCCCACAACGACCAGCGCTACATGCTCCGCGGCATCGCCGGCGACACGCTCGTCATGTCACGCACCGACGAGGACACCGGCGTGCTCGACGTGGACCTGCTGAGCCGCGCCTCGGGCACCAACACCATCATCGACGTCCCCGCCGTCCCCGACAACGCCCGCATGGGCCGCGTCTGGGCAAGCACCCCCGGCGTCGCGCTCCTCCAGTACTCCACCGGCACCGGTGCGGAACTGCGCACCTTCCTCGTCGCCGTGGACACCGCCACCGGCCAGGCGGTGGACGGTCCGCGCCAGACGCACTCCGAGCAGAGCGGCGCCGACGCCTTCGTCTCCCGCACCCACTGGGCCTGGATCGAGCGCACCAACACCAACCGCGTCCAGCTGGTGACAACCGTCCGGGGCGTCGACGCCCCGGAGGTCACCACGGACCTCGGCCAGGCCTCGACCGGCGCCGGCATCGACGTCAACCTGGTGGGCAACTGGGTGACCACCGCCGAGCTCAACGGGGGCACCGCCCCCGTCACCTCGGCCCTCTTTCCGCTGACCGCCCGCTCCCTGGCCGACCCCCGCACCACGGTCAAGCTCCTCGACCACGTCTCCAGCACGGCCACCGCCCCCAACGGCGACCTCTACGCGCGCGGCGGCACGGTCGCCCAGGGCGAGGGCATCTACCACATCCTCCCCGGCGACAACGGCGTGCCGGTCGCCGCCCTGGTGGCCAGCACCGACGCCCCCACCGCGCTGGCCCTCACCTCCACCGACGTCCCGTCCACGGTCGACCTGGACAAGAACGGCGGCAAGGTCACGCTCCAGTGGCAGCTGTCCCGCGAGAACGCGGTCGGCAAGGTCACCCTGCGCCACGTCCGCACCGGCAAGACCGTGGAGTTCCCGTTCGGGAACCAGGCCGGGGTCCGCCGCGAGTGGCAGGGCACCCTGACCGACGGCGCCCTCGCCCCCAACGGCGACTACACCTGGCAGCTCGACGCCAAGCCGCTCAACGGCATCGGCCCGGACCTGAAGAAGACGGGCACCTTCAAGGTGACCCGCAAGGCGGGCCTGCACGACTACGACGACAACGGCGCCCCGGACCTGCTGTCCCGCGACGCCTCCGGCCGCCTGTGGCGCGACGAGGTCAGGAAGACCTCGTCCTCCACCGACTACTGGTCGCTGGAGAGCAAGCTCGTCGGTGCCGGGTGGAACGGCTACAACCAGATCGAGGCCGTCGGCAACGTCGCCGGTGCCCCCGCCCCCGACATGGTCGCGCGGGACGCCTCCGGCGTCCTCTGGCTGTACCTCGGCAAGGGCGACGGCACCTTCGCCGGACGGACCAGGATCGGCGCCGGCTGGAACGGCTACAACAAGATCACCGGCGGCAGCGACCTCAACGGCGACGGCTGGTCCGACCTGCTCGCCACCGACGCCTCCGGCGTCCTGTGGGCGTACCAGGGCACCGGCAGCTGGTCCGCGCCCTTCCGGGGCCGTACGAAGGTCGGCGGGGGCTGGGGCGGGATGAACCAGATCACCGCCGTCGGCGACGTCGCCGGTACGCCGCAGGGCGACCTCCTCGCCCGGGACACCGCCGGCGCGCTCTGGCTCTACCAGGGCGCCACCGGCTCCTCGTTCGCCACCCGGGTCAGGGTCGGCTCGGGCTGGAGCGCGTACACCCACCTCGTCGGCATGGGCGACGTGGACCGCGACGGACGCAACGACCTGTTCGCCTACGGCAGGAGCGGCTCGTTCGTCTACCGGGGCATGGGCGTCGCCGCGTCGCCGTTCGGCCCGCGCGAGTCCAGCTCCGTCTACCCGGCGACGCCGACTCCGCGCCACCCGATCGTCTGACCCGTCCGGCCGCCCGGACCGGACATCCGAAAGGCGGCGGGGCGGCCCGTCCGTGGCCGCACCGCCGCCCACCGCAGTCTCCCGAACTCGTCACCTCCGAGAGGAACGAAACATCCCCGTGAACCACAGACCCGTACTCCGGAGGCGGCAGGCCGCCGCCGTCTCGGCCGTGCTCGCCGTCGTCACCACCGCCGGACTGGCGACCCCGGCCCTGGCCGCCGCCCCGACCGCCCCCGTGCAGTCGGTCATGGGCCGCCAGGACGCGCCGCTCACGCTCCCGGACGGCTCGAAGCTCCTCAGCTCCGGTCGTACGGGCATGCTGAGCGTCACCGACGGGTCGAGCGTCGTCTACCGCTGGACGCGCTTCTCCGACGGCGTCACCACGACGCTCCCGGGCAGGCGTTGGGGAGCCCAGGGCACGGACACCGTCGCCTCGCAGGACGGTGCCGTGGTCACGCTCACCGACATGAGCGGGGCCGCGGAGCCCGTCGTGATCGACACCTCCGCCTTCAACACGGCCGCGACCCCGTACACCCTCAACCGGGTCATCGGCACCACCCTCCTCATGACGACGAGCGTGTCCGGCGTCCCGGCGTACCACCTGGTGTCCAAGGAGGAGGGCCGGGTCGTCGACCGCAAGGTCGCCCTGCCCGAGGGCGCAAGGCCCCTGCTGGCGTACACCAACGGCCCCGGCAGTTTCGTACTCCACTACAACCGCGTGGTCGGCGAGACCTGGACGAAGCACGTGGTCGTGGTGGACCCCGCCACCGGCGCGATCAGCCAGACGTACGACAGCCTGCCGTCCACCGTCACCCGCTCCACCATCCTGTCCCCCACCCACGTGGCCTGGACGGAGACCCCCGCAGGAGGCACCGCGACCCTCGCCGTCGCCCGCCGGGACGGCACGCACGTCGAGCGGACGACGCTGGACCCGCTCAGGAACGCGGACGGCATCATCCTCCACTCCGTCGGCGACTGGCTGACGTACAACCGGAACGGCGGCGGCACCGCCGGCTGGACCGACGCCATGCACCGGTTGACCGCCCGCTCACTGAAGACCGGCGACACGATCGGGCTGATGGACCACGTCCAGTCCAGCACCGTCGACCCGGACGGCAACCTGCTCGCCCTCGGCGGCACGGTCGAGCACGGCGAAGGCCTGTACCGCGTCGCCCCCGGCGCCGACGGCACCCCGGTCGCCACCCTGGTGACGAGCGCCGGCCGGCCCACCGCCCTCACCCTGACGAACGAGACCCTCCCGCCGGCCGGCGCCGTCGACTTCGACGCCAACGGCGGCGTCCTGAAGGCCTCGGGGAAGGTGAGCCGGTCCAACGCGAGGGTGGGCCTCAGCGTCACCCACGTCGCGTCCGGACTGGCAGGGGGCGCCGGCGACACCCTGGCCACGACGGTGACCGACTTCGCCCTCACCTGGAACGGCCTCTTCCACAACGGCGTCCCGGCCTACAACGGCGACTACACCTGGACGCTGACGGCAACACCCACCAACGGCATCGGCCCCGACGTCGTCCGCACCGGCACCTTCACCCTCACCCGCGCGCCGAAGGCCCACGACTTCGACGACAACGGCTCGCCGGACCTGCTCGCCCGGGACGGGCGGGGCCGCCTGCGCTCGTACGACATCACCCAGATCGAGGGTTCCTCCACGATCCGGCCGCTCGACCCGGTGAACCTCGGGACGGGCTGGTCCGGATACGACCGGATCACGGCCACCGGTGACATCGCCGGCACGACCGCCCCCGACCTCGTCGCCCGCGACAGGACCGGCGTCCTCTGGCTCCACCAGGGCAACGGCAAGGGCCTCGCCCCCCGGACGCGGATCGGCGCCGGCTGGCAGATCTACAACACGCTCACCGCCGGCTCCGACGTCACCGGCGACGGTCGCCCCGACCTCCTCGGCACCGACACCACCGGCGCCCTCTGGCTCTACAAGGCCACCGGCGACACCGCCTCGCCCTTCGCCAAGCGGGTGAGGATCGGCGGCGGCTGGGGCGTCTACAACCAGCTCACCGCCACCGGCAACATCGCCGGCGCCCCCGCCGGAGACCTCCTGGCCCGCGACACGACCGGCACCCTCTGGCTCTACCTCGGCAAGGGCGACGGCACCTTCGCGCCCCGCGTCAAGGTCGGCGGCGGCTGGAACGCGTACGTGAGCCTCGTCGGCGCGGGCGACGTGGACCGGGACGGCCGGAACGACCTGATCGCGTACAACGCGAACGGCGGCTTCTACAGCTCCCTCTACGTCTACAGGGGCACGGGCAACTGGAACGCCCCCTTCGGCACGCGCCGGGCCCCCTACAACCCCGGCCTGGGTGAGGGCTCGATCGACCTCTTCTGAACCGGTACGGTCGCCTGCTTCGCCTCCGTGGTCCGCCGCGGCCGTTTCCGTCATGCGTCACCCACACCCTATTATCGTCACCTTGACGGTAATAGGGTGGATCGCAACGGGGGAAGGGACTCCATGCACTGGATGTCCGAGGAGTACGCCTTCGACAGGTTCAGCTCCTCCATGCGGGGCCGCTTCAAAAGGGATGCGGGAGTCGTCACGGTCTACGCGACGACGGAGCGGATGACCCGGCCCCGGGGCGAACGACCGACCGGCATGACGGACCCGTACTACTGGGAACCCGCCGCCCGCATCGCACGGTTCGTAGGGACTCCGGACAGCACGCGCGTGCGGCGGTTCCGTGGCAACGCCTGGGCACGGATCACCCAAGAGGAGTCGAACCACGCCTACTGGGTGGCGGCCGAAGGCAGGGTCGACACCTCCACTCCCTCACGGGAGCCGGGCGACGACATCGAGCAGGAGATCCGGACCACCACCGACCACCTGCAGTGGGCGGAGAAGCCGGAGCACGAGCAGTGGGAGAGGGAGTTCGGCCTCCCGCGCCCCCCGGTGCGCGGCCTGGTGGTGGTCCGGCTGCACGTCACCTAGATCTACGGCGCGTTCCGCCCCGAGGACGAGCTGGACGAGTGGGTGGAGCCGACGTACTGGTGATGGGGCCGCGCCCCCAGGAAGGATGAGGGGATGGCGTCGATCATTACCGCTCTCCCGGCGGAGTTCTGGACCGTCCGGTACGAGGGCTCACGCTTCCCGGGCGCCGCCGCCGTGACCGCCCGGCCGGGACTCGCGGCCGGCGCCAACTGCCAGCTGTTCGCGTACGAGGTGCTCAGGCACTTCGGCCTGACGCCTCCGGAACTGCGCTCCTCCGAGCTGTGGAGCGACACCGAAGCCACGGTCCACGTGCCGGTCGCGCAGCCCCTGGACCTGGTCCTGTTCAACTCCACGGCCGGCGCGTACGGGGCTCATGTCGGCGTCCAGGTCGATGACGACGCGATCCTCCACCTGTGCGCCGAGGCCGGACGCCCGCTGGTGTGGGCAGCGGCGGACTTCGCGGCACGAGAGCGGTACGCCGTCCGGCTCGGCGCCAAGAGAGTCCTCCCCCGGCCTGCCTGAGACGTCCCCGGGCGGCCCGAGACGACCATGGGCCCGTCGTGGGCCGGCCGGCGGGGGACGAGGCGGCCCGCACGCAAAAACACATCGACAGGAACGCGGTGTTCGGAGACCCTTCGTGCGATGACCAGAATCGGCGACACTCCGTCCGCGTGGGACGAGCGCACCCAGCTCACCACGTTCCTCGACTACGCACGTGACACCGCCCGCGCCAAGTGCGAGGGCGCCTCCCCGGAGAACGCCCGCACGGCGCCTCTGCCGGGCTCACCCCTGATGACCCTGAGCGGAGTGGTCAACCACCTCCGCTGGGTCGAGTACTACTGGTTCCAGGTGGTCTTCCTCGGCGAAGAGGACAAGGGCCCCTGGACCGAGGAGGACCCCGACCGCGAGATGAGGATCGCGGTCGACCTCCCCCTCACGCAGCTGCTCGACGAATACGCCGAACAGAGCGCCCGCTACCGCGAACTCGTCGCCGGGACCGACCTGGACGCCCGGGCCGAGCGCACCATCCGCGACGGCCGCCACGTCGACCTCCGCTGGATCATCCTCCACCTCGTCGAGGAGACGGCCCGGCACAACGGCCATCTCGACATCCTGCGCGAGCTGGTCGACGGCACGACCGGCGCCTAGCACCAGGCGCATGACCAGCACGTTCGTTCTCTTCGACGTCGACGGCACCCTCATGGACGCCGGCGCCAACCAACGCCGCGTCTGGCACGAGTGGGCGGCGCGGTACGGGGTCGACGGCGACGAGGTGTACGCCGTCGCGCTCCGGACGCGGCCCGTCGAGACGTTCGCGGCCGTGGTCCCGGAGCGGGACCCGGGCGAGTGCCTCGCCCTGCTGCACGCGCTGGAGGACGAGGACGTCCGGACGGGCTCGTACGGGGCCTTCGACGGGGCCGCCGAGCTGCTCAACGCCCTTCCGGTGGACCGGTGGGCGCTCGTCACGTCGAACTACGAGCACCGGGTGCGGGGGCGGTTCGAGCGGACCGGTCTTCCGATGCCGGGGCTGATCGTTGACGCGGCGTCGGTGGTCGAGGGGAAGCCGTCCCCGGTGCCGTACCTGCTCGCGGCGGAGAAGCTGGGCGCGGACCCGGCGGACTGCCTGGTGATCGAGGACGCGCCGTCCGGCGTCCGCTCGGGCCTCGCGGCCGGGATGACGGTCTGGACGGTCAACACCGAGACCCCGCACCCCGAGGCCCATCGGCACTTCAGGTCCCTGGCGGAGGCCGCGCCGCACATCGTGGGTGCGCTGTCCTGAGGAAATGCCGGACGTCAAAGGGTCGTTGACGCCTTGCCCGCGTTTCGGGACGGTCGCCCCGAGCCCATGATGCGGGTATGAAGATTCCCGACCGACGGATCGAACTGTTCACCGGCGCCGAGAGCGAGCGCCGGTTCGGCGGCCCCGCGACCGGCGACGAGAAGACCATGCTCGTGGCCATGCTGGACGCCCAGAGGGCCACTTTGAAGCTGAAGTGCTCCGGACTGGGAGCGGAGTTGGCCGCGCGTTCCGTCCCCCCTTCGTCACTGTCCCTGCTCGGCCTCGTACGGCACCTCGCCGACGTCGAGCGCCGCTGGTTCCGGTCCGTGCTCGCCGGGCACGAGGTCGAGCTGCGCTTCTCCTCCGCCGAAGCCCCCGAGGGCGACTTCGACGGCTCCGGCCCCGAACCCGAGGTCGTCGCGGAGTCCTGGGAGGCCTGGGAGGCCGAAGTCGCCTTCGCGGAGAGCCTCGTGACCGAGGCTCCGCACCTCGACGTGGAGGGGCACGACTCGTGGCGGGGAACGGTCTCACTGCGCTGGGTGCTGATCCACATGATCGAGGAGTACGCCCGCCACAACGG
>NZ_LIPQ01000379.1 GCF_001418135.1 Streptomyces aureus | reverse complement strand
CGCCCGGACCCGCCGGAGCGGGAGCCGGCGCCGCCGGCTCCCGCTCCGGCGGGTCCGGGCGGAACCAGTCGTCGGGGCTCTCGTACGGACCGGGGCGGCCCGCTCCTCGGGGGTCTCCCCCGGCGGGTGCCGCGTCACGGGCGCCCGCGCGGTCGGTGGTGGTGTCGCCCGCCGTCGGCGGGGCGTCGTCGGCGGTCCGGCCTCCCAGGCCCCATCCCCACTTCCGGCCCGACGCCTTCCGGGTCTCCGGTGCGGGCGGCTCCGGGACGCGGGGGTCCGCCGGTTCCGGGGGCCGCGAGGTCCGGACCGTCGGCTCCGGGGCGGGCGCGTACCCCCCGGGGTGGCGGCGGTCGAGCACG
Source organism: Streptomyces aureus (assembly GCF_001418135.1). GTDB lineage: Bacteria > Actinomycetota > Actinomycetes > Streptomycetales > Streptomycetaceae > Streptomyces > Streptomyces aureus_A. Next base: position 14,031 of record NZ_LIPQ01000379.1, on the reverse strand, counting down.
TCCAGCGCCCGCGCGGCCGTCTCCAGGAGCGAGGCGCCCCGGGCGGAGGAGGCTCCGTGCAGGGCGCTGCCGACCGCGTACTCCTGGCCCTCACCCTCCGCGACGCCCCTCAGGTGGTGGCGGACGAGCCGGGCCGCGATCTCCTCCGCCCGGTCACCGACGCGCTCGTTCGGGTCGACGCGGCACCGGTCGGTGTTGCGGCTCGCCGCGCCCGACCACCGGCCGACGAACACGAAGCGGAGCGCGGCGAGTTCGGCGGTGTCATGGGTGGCGAAGGTCCACCGGCGGCCGGTGAGCCCGCCGAACATGCTGTGCAGCCCCCAGAGCACCGGGCCCGCGGTGTCGCCGCGTTCGTCCAGGACGGTGAAGCGCTCGTCCGGGTGGCGCAGCAACTCCGCGACCATTCCGGTGAGTTCCCCGGCCGTGCGCTCCAGGGCGCCGTCGAGTTCCCCCTGCCCGCGGCCGGTCGCGGGGACGAGGACCCGCTCCGGGATCACCGGCAGCTGCCCGCGCACCCGGGCGCCGTCCATGGCCGCGCCCTCCCAGTTCCAGGCGTGGAGCCCGAGGCAGGTGGCGGGTTCGAGGAGCCCGGGCGAGCCGACCAGGGCATGGCAGAGCACGGACGTCCCGCCGTCGGCGTCGGTGAACGGCGTGCGGTGGATCAGCATCACCTCCGAACGCCGCTGGAGCCGGATCAGCGCGGGCCGGGTCTCCTCGCCGCTGGCGCGCAGCACGGGCCCGGAGGTCCGGAAGAGGTTCTCGGCCTCTTCGCGGGGCCCGGACCAGGCCACCGGTCCGAAGCCGGTGCTGCCGGTGAGGTTCTCGCTGTCCCACCGGAACACGATCTGGTCGACCTCGTTCTCCGACCGTGTCATCGGCCGATCCCCTCCATAGGTCCCGCGGGTTCCGCCCCGGGCAGCAGCCCGCACAGGGCGAAGAGCGACAGCAGTGGCGCGAGGACCCGGCGCGGCCGGGCCCCGTGCGGAAATCGGTCGCCGCGCGCCTGTCCACCGGTGGCGGCGACGAAGTGCAGGGTGCAGTCGGCGCAGTCGTCGAACGGCTTGAGCCAGGCGGGGCTGGCCCCTTGGGCCAGGAAGGCGTACGCGTCCCGGCTCTCGGCCCGTACCGCGGCGGGGTCGTGGCGGCCGGGCAGGGCACGGCCGAGCCAGCGGTCGACGACCGGTTCGAAGCGCACCAGGTCGCTCTTGTTGACGGCGAGCGCGGCGGGGGCGGCGACGAGTCCGCCGCGCTGCCGGGGGATCCGGTTGAGCACGGTGGCGAAGGCCTCGTCGCCGAGCTCGCGCAGCCGCAGTCCGCTCTGTTCCCGTACCGGTTCGAGGGAGGGCAGCCGGAGCGCGCGCAGCGGGTCGAGGACGAAGATGAAGGCGTCGACGCCCATGAGGAAGCGGCCGACCTCGCTGTCCTGGGCGAGGTCCTCGCCCGCGAGGTCGAAGAAGACGACGGGCCGGGGTGTGGCGCCGCCCGCCGAGACGAGCAGACCGTCGGCGAACCGGGCGAAGGTCTGCTGTCCGGTGCGGCCCAACTGCCGTCCCTGTTGCAGGCTCTGGACGCGCTCGCGCAGATAGGCGCGGTGCGCCTCGGGGTTGAGCGGCAGGCACTTCAGTCCGTACGGTTCGAGGCCGCCGAGCTCGACCTCGCCCAGCATGGCGGCGAGCAGATGGGTCTTGCCGACGGAGGAGCTGCCGACCAGGGCGATGGAGAGCGGCTCGCCGTTGACGAGGTAGGGGAGGGGCAGTTCGTGCCCCTCGTCACCGTCCACCGTGTGCGGGCACAGGTGGTACGCCTTGCGCAGGGCGTCCGCGCGGTGAGCCGGCCGGCGTTCGGCCCTGAGGTCCAGCGGGATGCGGTTGCCCTTGGCGTCGATGGTGACGAGCAGACGTTCGTCGTACTCGACGGGGAGCAGGCAGTGGGGGCACATCCGGCTGCGTGACGGCGGCGGCTGGACGAGTTCGGAGGGCGGGGCGGCCGCTCGGGGCGTTGTGGTGGCACGCGGCGCGGCGGCGGCGCGGGGCGGTTCTCCGCTGCCGAAGATCTTGGTGAACAGGGAGGGACGCGCCGGGTTCGGGTCCCGGGCGGGAACCTCCGGGGCCTCCGCGGCCGGACCCGGGTCCGGCCGGCCGCCCCCGGACAGTGCGTGCTTCCGGGCGAGCTGGGCGTCGTACTGGGCACGGAACGGTTCGAGCACATCGGCCGTGTCGGCCCCGGCCGCGAGCGGGTCGGTCACGTACAGGAGCCTCAACAGCTCGGCCGGCTGCGGCCGTTCCGTCGCCCTCGGGGAGAAGAGACCGCTGTGCTGGAGAGCGGCGAGACGCCGGTAGTCGGCGAGGTCCGCGGGCGGACCCTCCCCGCGGTCGGGGCGGCCGGAGAGCAGGTAGTAGGCGAGTTCGGCGACGGACCACAGGTCGTCGCGCGGGTCGACGCTGCCGCGCCCCGCGCGCTGCTCGGGCGAGGCCCAGGGCGCCGCCCCGAAGGGTTCGCGCGCCTCTCCCGCCCGCAGTGCCGCGTACGGCTCGCAGAGCCGCACCCGGGCGCCGTCCCACCGGACGTTCTCGGGCGTGATCGCGCGGTGGACGAGTCCCACCTCCCCCAGGAGGCGTACGGCCATGGCGAGTTGGCCGGTGATCCGTTCCTGGTCCTCGGCGCCGAGCCGCCCCGCCCAGTCGGAGAGCGGACGCCCGCTCGGCGGCCGGTAGAGCACGAAGGGTTCGGCGGCGGTCAGGTCGAAGCCCACGATCCGGGTGAGGATGCCGACGAACCTGTCGCCGCCGTAACGCCGTTCGAGGGCGACGGAGGCCGCCACCTCCCGCTCCAGGAGGCCGTACGCCTGGGGGTCGCCCTGCGCGGACGAGGCGAGCCGGTACTGCACGACGGGCACGCCACCGGCCCCCAGGGCCGCCCGGCGCGCGAGGAACCCGGGGCGTCCGGGGGGCCTGTGGTCCTCCCCGTACCGTACGGCGAAGCGGCTCTGTGCCTCCCTGGGAGTGAGGAACTCCAGTTCCTGGTAGTACGGATGGGGCGGGGGGCTCGGTTCGCTCAGGTGGTCGGGGTGGTCCGGGCCGATGGGCTGGGTCGGGCCGGCGCCCTGACCTCGGCCGCTCGGGCCCGCGGCGTGGTTCCGGCCGTCCGGATGATCCGGGTCGCGCCGGTCGTCCGGATGGTCGGCACGCCGGTCGTTCGGACGGTTCGGGTCGCGCCGGTCGTCCGGATGGTTCGGGTCGCGCCGGTCGTTCGGATGGTTCGGGTCGGTCACGGTTCTCCCGCCTCCTCGGCGCGGACGGTGTGCACGACGTCCGCGCGCAGTGGTACGAGGCGGAGGATTCCGGCGTGGCGTCCCGCACCGGTCCATACGACGTCCTCGGCGATGCCCCGCCAGATGTCGTCCCCGGCGGCCCCGCGGCGCATCGCCTCCGGCACGAACCGGACCTGCCGGGCGGCGAGCGGGTCGTGGGAGAGCAGCCGCATGTGCTCCGGGCCGCAGAGCGCGACCGTGCGGGCGGGGTCGTCCTCGGCCAGGACCAGCCGGGCCACCGCGTCCGGGGCGACGCCGGTGAGCCGGGCCGCGTCGGGCCGGTCGGAACGGTCGGTGAAGGCGGCGAGGCCGGAGAGCGCGTCCTGGTCACGGAGGCCTTCGTACCGGGGCGGCGGCGAGGCGGCGACGTCGCGCTCCAGACGTACCCGGGTCTCGTCGAGGAGCCCCGTGATGCGCTCCTCGTGGACCGCGGGCACCACGGCTCCGGGGTCACGCTCGATGCCCGCCCAGCACCGGTCGAGGATCAGCAGGGTTCCGGCGACCAGGTCGCCGACGAGCGTGTCGACGAGCAGGGGGCCTCCGTCGCCGTACCGCCGCTCAAGCCACGCGGGCGCGGGTACGGACCCGGGGCCGGCCCCCGGTCCGGCCCATGCCGCCCCGCCGCCGGAGACGCCGGAGACGCCGGAGACTGCGGAGTCCCGGTCGGAGGGAACGGAGGGCCCGAACGGGTCGGAGGGGTCGGAGGGGTCGACCGGACCGGAAGGGCCGAACGGGTCGGACGGGTCGGACGCGTACGGAGACCCGTTCGCCGGCGGAGCGGGCGCCCGTAGCCGCGACGGGAGTTCCTCGTCCATGTCCGACCAGATGTCGTCCGCTGCACCGGCCTCCCAGTCCTCCCAACTCCACGACGACGTACCGCTGTCCGGCTCCGGCGGCCGGGCCGACTCCCGCCGGGGTCCCCCCTCCGCCGAGTCGGCGGATCCGGCCGACGGCACATACGCGTACCCGTTCGCGCCGGACGGCCCCCGGCCGTGCGCGTCGGCCGTGTCGGCGAGGCCGCGGAGCAGCCGGGCCACCGCGCCCGCGCCCGCCGAGCAGTGGTGCCGTACCTCGGCGAAGAGCCAGTCGTGCACGGCGGTCGTGACCACCAGGCTCTGGACCTCGCGCAGGATCCGCCAGGCGTCCTCCGGGGCAGCCCGGGCCCACCATTCGTCCACGGCCCGGCTCCAGTCGCGCAGCGCGAGGAGGACGACCGCCGCGAGGGACACCGCGAGGGCCACCGCCCCCGCCCACAGCGGCAGGCCGAGGAACTGGCCGAGGCCCGCCCCGACGAGACCGCCGAGCACCCCGCCGAAGAGCCGGGGTGCCGCCCCCGTGGCACCGCCTCCGTCGATCCGCCCGTCGGGTGAACGGTTCGGCCTGCGCCGCAGCATCAGATGGGCGAGCCCGGCGGAGAGCACACCGACGGCCGGGCCGAGGACCCAGCCGAGGACCGGCCAGACCCCCGCGAGCAGGGCCAGGAGGCCGGTCACGACGAAGGCGACCGGCCGTGAACCGCCGGCCGTGAACGGGTACCGGCCACCGAGCCGCCGCAGCCGCTCCGGTCCGCAGATCGCGTCGAGCCGGGCGAGCCGGGAGGCGCTGCCGACGGGCGCGGTGCGCGCGGAGAGCGCGGCGAGCCGGGCCGCCACGGAACGCAACGGCAGCCCCTTGCCGATCAGTTCGTGGGTGTGGTCGCGCAGGGCGGGGACGATTCCCGCCCGCGAGATCTCCCGTGGCATCTCGGGCAGCTCGATGCCCCGGTCCCGCAGCACTCCCCGGTGCTCGACGGTGAGCCGGCTGCCGCCCGCCGCGGCGAACGCGTCCGCGACGGCGATCCGGAACCGCTCCAGCTCCCCCGCCACCCGCTCGATGTCCCCCGGCAGATCGACCGTACGGCCGGCCCCGGTGAGGAGTCCGGCCGCGCCGCGCACCCGGTGGTAGCCGTCGACGGCGTCCTGGACGGCCTCGTCGCAGGTGGCGAGCCGGAGCCCCGCCCGCCCCTGGGCGGGCAGCCAGCGATGCTCGGCGAGCGAGCGCGGCATGCCCTCGTCGAGCAGCAGCGCGAGCGCGGGCGGCACCTGCTCCGCCGAGGCGGTGCCGGCCGGGACCTCCGGGCCGGTGAGTCCCTCCACCGCCTGCCGCCAGGCGCGCGCCCGTGCCTCGTCGGTGAGGTCGTGCTCCAGGACGCGCACCGCGGGCACGGCGACGCCGTGCACCACCTCGCCGAGCGCGCGCAGCACCGCGTCGAAGACCTCCGGAGTGGACAGGACGTCGACGAGCGGACGCAGCACCGCCTCGGCCGGGACGCCGTCCTCCGTCGTGTCGAACACCCACAGGACACCGGCGGCGGGCGGGCGGAGGGTGAGGGTGCGGCGCACGGTCCGCTCGCCCCGGACCCCGACGGCCAGGCAGACGACGCGGGCGGGCCCGTAGGAGGAGAGCCGCTCGTACAGCAGCTGGTGCGAGACGAGCCGGGCGGCCTCGTCGAGGACGAGGAAGCGGCGCTCGCCGCCCGGCTGCGGGGCGTCCAGGGCGGCGCGTACGACGGCGTCGGGGTCGTACGCCCCCGCCGTCCGCAGGTCGAGGCAGACGGCGTGACCGGGCAGCGGCCGTTCGGGGAGGACGCGCGCGCTCACTCCGCCTCCCCGGCCCGGTCGCGGCGGTAGGGCTCGTCGTCGAAACCGGGACCGAGGTCAGGTCCGGACTCAGGGCCGAACTCGGGTCCGTGGTGCGGTTCGTAGTCGGGTCCGAAGTCGGGTCCGAAGTCGGGCTCGGGTTCCGACTCCCAGTCGTCCTCGAAGGCGGAGTTCCGCCGGGGCGGCGGCGCCGCGGGGGCCGGGCCGGGGGTGTCCCCGTTCCCATAGGCGGTACGGGGATCGGGCACGGCTCCGTTCCCGTACCCGGGTCGGGGACCGCTCCCGTACCCGGGTCGGGGACCGCTCCCGTACCCGGGACGGGGACCGTTCTCGTACGCGGGCGGGGCGCCGTTGTCGTACGCGGGACGGGCGCCGTTCTCGTACGACCGGGGCCGCCGCACCGTCTGCGGGCCGCCACCCCGGCCCTGCCCGTGGCCCTGACCCTGGTGCCGGCCCTGCCCGTGGCCCTGGCCCGGCACCGTGCCGGCCCGTGGCGCGTGCCGTTCGTACAGCAGCCGCAGGCTCGACCGGGTCGCCCGGGCCGCTCTCGGAAAGCGCATGTCGAGGGCGCCGGGGAAGGTGACCTCCCAGAAGTGGCGCAACGGGGCCAGCCATTCGATGTCCGATTCGCCGTACTCCCCGTATTCGGCGACGAGTTCGTCGATCAGGGCGAGCTGGCGCGGCGCGACCTGCTCCACGAAGTGGGTGAAGAGCGGTGACGGCGGCGCCGGGACCTGCGCGAGGCCCTTGGGCAGGGCCTGCATGAGGCGTTCGCAGAACTGCTCGATGATCTGCCCCTCGTCGAGCAGCGCCCACCGCTCGTACGCGCGCAGCAGCCCCGCCCAGCTGGTGAGCGAACCGTCGAAGTCCTCCAGACGCAGGGACATGGTCGCGGACTCGCCGTCCTGCAGCCGGATGCGGACGCGGTGGGGCGAGCCGGCCGGGCCCTCGGTGTCGATGTGCCCGTTCCACATGGCGCAGAGCAGCCGGTGCAGGATGCGCTGCCGGTCGTGCTCGGTGGAGACCAGCCAGTCGTCCTCGTAGCCGAGCCGCTGGCGCCAGTGCAGGAAGTCGTCCTCGCCGGCCGAGTCGCGGGCCTCGGACCAGAGGCTGAGGACGTCGCGGACCTCGGAGATGTCGGTGAGGTTCATACCGCTGCGGAAGAAGACGACGGTGATGGAGTCGGTGTCGCCGGCCCTGCTCTCCGGGGTCACCCGGGAGGGCAGGTTGAGTGCCTGCTCCAGGTACTCGCGGGCGCGGCCGTCGGACTCGCTCGCCGGATGCACGATCAGGATCTTGAGGGGACCGCTGCCGTCCGGGACGAAGCCCACCGGGATGAGTCCGGCGAGGCGGGAGCGGAACTGGTCGAGCCAGCGCGGGTCGATCTTCGCCTCGGCGGTCTCGTCGCCCGCGGCGGCCCGGAGCAGCAGTTCCATGGAGGGCAGCAGGGGGCGCGCGAAGGCGTCCTCGTTGGCGTCGCCGAAGAGCCGCTTGACCCGCCGTTCGACGACCTGCTTGATCTCCTTGACCGCCGCGCCGGACGACCGGCGGACCGAGTCGAGGGCCCGTCGCCAGTCCTCGGGGCCGACGATCCGGCCGAGCAGGCCGGCGGCGTCGGCGCCCTCGGGCAGCCCCTCGCTCTGGGCGAGCCGGTCGATGACGTCGTCGTAGAAGGCACGCAGGGTGTTCTGCGGGGGCAGCAGATAGGCGATGCCCGCGCGGTCGTCGCGGTAGAGGTCGCGGCGGCTGTCGGCGAAGGACTTGCCCTCGTCCTGCTCGTGGTCGCGGAGCGCCTTGACGAGTTCGGCGATCTCGGAGCTCGCCTTGCTCAGCGAGGGCCGCCACTGGGCCTCGCCGTTCTGCCAGCCGTGGTGCCAGAGGGTGCGGGCCCGCCACTGGTACCAGGCCTGCTGGGCGGCGAGCGCGTCCTGGACGTCGGGGTCGCTCCACCGGGCCGGTACGACCCCGCCGACAGGGCCCTTGATCGAGGGGATGCCGGGCGCGGCGGGGTGGACGTTCGGGGGCCGTTCGGGTTCGTTCCGCCGGTTGTCGATCATGCCGGTGAAGCCTTCCCTCGCCACCCGGTCGGGGTGGCCGGGCAGGCCCGTCAGGATGACCTTGATCTGGAACGGGTCCATGGATCCGAGGAGTTCTCGGACCCCGGCGCTCGGCCTGAAGTCCTCGGTGAGGCGCGGGATCTCACGGGCGAGGCCGGAGTCGAGGCGGCGCAGGGACTCCTCCATGTCCCCGAGCCGGTTCCGCAGTTCCTGGGTGATCCGCGTCTTCCCCCGGGGGAGCTGCTCGGGCAGCGGGACGTCCGGGGCGTCCCGGGTCCAGAGCCGTCCGATGCCGGAGCGGTTGAACATCTCCCTGACGTGGTTCTGTCCCTCCCGGTCGGGGCGCCGGGCCCGCTCGGTCATACCGCGTACGGCCTGGGCGAGGAGCCGGGCGGCGACGATCTCGGCGAGGTCGTCGACGGGCACGGTGAGCGAGGCGGCGAGGCTGGTGGACATGCCCCGGTAGCCGATGCCGGTACGGGCCGGGGTGGAGCGCTCCACGGCCTTGTTGATGAAGCTGGCGGCGAAGGACTGGTAGTCCTCCTCGGCGCGGGTCGCCGAGCCGTTGTCCTGGCCGAGGTCGGTGCCGATCAGCGACATCACCATGGCGGCGATGGAGCGCCGCAGGTCCTCGCTGTTGATGACGGAGGGCTTGGAGAAGAGGAAGGCGGTCTGCATGGTGGCGGGACGCAGCGCGACGACGCCGTCGCCGGGGTACGTGACGCTGAGGCGCCCGCGGTCCTCGACGTCGCCGACCTGGTCGACGGCGTCGGGCACGTTCTGGTCGTCGACGAGCCGCGAGAGGTCCACGAGGGCGCGGGCGGAGTTGAGTTCGGCCTCGCGTCCGCCGCCGGCCTCGGGCGGGAAGGCGGAGGGCATGACGACGAGCGGGTAGATCTTGACGCCGGGCACCCGGGCGTTGCGGAACTCGTGCCCGATGAGGTGGATGAAGTCGTAGAAGATGCCGGCCCCGGTGCCGCCGGCGACGGAGAAGGCGACGAACACGTCGCAGCCCCGGATCTTGCCGCCACCGACCCGCCGCAGGTCGCCCGCGGCCTGCCCGATGGACCCGATGGCCTCGCGGAGCTGACGCAGGACGGGTTCGAGCCCGGAGCGGACGGTGGCGAAGAGCGCGGAACGTCCGACGGTCGGCAGCTGTCCGGCGCCGCTGTTCAGCGGGGCGACGCGCGGCTCACGGGCCTTCGGCGGCAGCCAGAGCCGGGTCTCCTCGGGGACGGAGACGCGCAGCATGCGCGTCACCTCGGGCGAGGAGTCGAAGTCGGTGGGCAGCAGGTCGCGGACGATCCGGGAGGTACGGGCGAAGGCGGCGCCCTCGGCCCCCTTCGCCTTGAACTGCGGGTAGCTGAGCAGCTCGGCCTCGCTGAAGTCGGCGTAGACGAACTGGAGGCAGTCGGGCAGCTGGAACGGCAGACGGCGGCCGCCGTCGACCAGGTCGGTGCCGTCGGGGCCGCACAGCTCCCGGCGCAGGCTGCGTTCGAGTTCGCTGCCGATGCGTCCGCCGGTGCCGCCGAGCCCGACGAAGAGCATGGGCTGGTAGATCTTCATTCGTTCTCCTCGGGACCCGTTCAGAAGTTGACGTCGTAGGCGCTGGCGTCGGGGGAACCCTCCGAGCCCGTTCCGGTGAGGCGGCCGGAACCCGCGCCCGGGTCGCCCGCGCCGCCGCCTCCACCGCCGGTACGGCGAGGGCGACGGAACCACGGGGTGCCCCGGCCTCCGGTCGGCGCCGGGCGGCCGCCCCGTACGACCAGCTCGTGCTCGTCGATTCCGGCCGGCTCGCCGGTCCGCACGGGAACCTGCGCGCCGCCGCGCGGACGCAGCAGGAACTCCCCCGCGCCGTTGCGGCGCAGCACATGGGCGGAGGAGCCGCCGCCGGGGACGCGCCGGAGGGTGGCCGGCGCCCCGTACGGTTCGTCGACGGTGAAGGCGAAGGCGCCGCCGGGGCTCTGCCCGCGGCGGACGGTCAGCGAGTCGAGCGACCGTCCTTCCTGGCAGAGTTCGAGGGTGACGCCGGTGAGGTCGCGGCGAAGGCGCCGGAAGTAGAGCCGGATGCCGACGAAGGCGCCCACGAGGAGGACGACGACGACCCCGCCGGCCACCGCCTTCCACCAGCGTTCCCACCAGGTCGGCGGCTCCACGACCCGGACGTTCAGGAGCGCGCCGCGCAGGGTGCGGTCGCCGTCCGCGGTGTCCACGACGGTGACCTGGCCGCCGAGTACACCGAAGGGCGTGTTCCTGCCGACGGTGATGGTGAAGGGGATCCGGGTGCTGCCGTTCGGCGGGGCCGTGACGGTCGCAGGGGCGACGGCGAGTTCGGCCCCCGGGGTCTGGTCCGCGAGGCCCAGCCGCAGGGTGTGCGGCGCGGAGTCGTTGTTGGTGACGTCGAGGGTGCCGCGGACGGTGGCACCGGGGTGCACGGTGTCACTGTCGACGGTGAGGGCGGCGGTCACGAGCGGCGCGCCCTTGGAGGTGACGGCGTGCAGCGGACGCCGGTCGGAGGTGATTCCGGGCGCCTCCATGCGCGTGACGAGTTCCAGGGCGCCGGTGGCGCCCGCGGGGACGGTGAGCGTGCCGGTGAACCGGACGTCGCCGGCCTTGGTGTCGGGCCCCTTGCCGTCGTCGGCGAGCCGGAGGCTGACGGGCTCGAAGCCCTCGCCGCTCAGGTCGGCCGCGACCGAGAGGCCGGCCAGCTGGTGAGGGTCGGTGATGACGACCCCGCGCCGGGTCTGCATCTGCACCTCGACCTTGACCGGCTCGCCGGCGCGCGGGGACGCCGGGTCGAGGACGACGGCGGAGCGCAGCCGGCCCTGCCAGATCGCCCGGACGGCGACCTCGCGGTCGCGGTGGCCGGCCGGCGCCTCGATGTGCACCCGCCAGGCACCGGGCAGCGGGTTCTTCACACGCAGCGCCTCGACGGGGCCGTTCTGGCCGCTGACCTCGAAGGAGGAGCCGTCGAACTCGCCCCGGACGGGCACCTTGCGGCCCGCCGGGTCGTAGTAGGTGACCTGCACCTCGGGGTCGTGCTTGGCGACCGTGAGGGAGCCGTCGGTGGCGATCGGCGGGATGGTGACGGTCAGGTCGGCGGGCGGCTTGCCGACGGTGCCGTGCGCGATCCGGGCGCAGCGGGCGGCGGCGAAGGTCTCCTGGAGCGCCTTGTCGATCTCGGCTGAGGTGTCGACGACCCGCATGCGCGGGGCGGAGCCGGGGATCTCGGAGCAGGCGCCGCGGTAGCCGCCCTCGGCCATCGCGGTGAGGGAGGCGCGGTCGAGCTCGCCGCCGAAGCCGAGGGGCCAGATCTGGACGCCGGCCGCGCGGGCGCGGGCGAGTTCCTCGGTGAGCCGCTTCGCCCCGTTGGACTGGCGGCTCTCCCGGTCGGTGCCGTACTCGGGGCTGTCGGCGACGTCGTGCTTGCCGTCGGTGAGCAGGAAGACGACCTTGGGGGTGACGGGCTTCCTGGCTCCGCCGGTCCCGGTGCCGGGTCCGGCCGCGGCTCCGGTGAGGCGGGTGACGGCCTGCCGGACGGCGGCCGGGAAGTCGGTTCCCGGGCCCATCCGGGCGGTGTCGCGGCGCCCCAGCTCCTGGACGCAGTCGCTGAGTCGCTCGCGGCCCGCCGCGTCGGCGACGGTGAGCTGGCACACCTCGCGCACGGGCGACTGGCCGCGCTTCTCCGAGCTGCCGAAGCCGATGACGGCCGCCCGGGAACGTTCGGATATCTCGCCCTGGACGAGCAGCGCCGCCGCCTCGGTCTCGCGTGCCAGATCCTTGTCGGCGAGGCTCGCCGACTGGTCGACGACGACGGCGAAGTCGATGGGGTCGGGCCCTTCTGCGGGGTCGGCGGGGGCTGCGGGAGCGGTACGGGGGACCGCCCGCGCCCCGGGAACGCCGGGCGCGCCCGAGGCGGTGGTCGCCGCGAGCGGGCCGCCGAGCGCGAGGAGCGCTCCGGCGAGGAGCAGGACGCCCCCCTTGTTGGTCCACTGCATGTTCTCTCTCACCACAGTTCACTGAAGAGGGCCAGAAGGGCGCCGAGCGCGAGCGCGGACACGCCCAGGCGCAGCCACCGGTACTTCGCCGCGAGCACGAGGCCGTGCACGCTGGCCTGTTCGAGGAGCCAGCCGGTGGCGTCCGCGCCGGACGCGGAGAGCCGCTCGCGCAGCGCGGTCTCCGACGGTCCGCCCGTCAGCTCGCGCAGGAACGTGCGGTCGGCCCCGATCCGGGTGCGGGGCAGCACCACCGAGACGAGCATCAGGACACCGGCCGTCCAGAGCGCGCCCGCGAGGAGCAGGAGGACGAGCCCGGGTCCGGAGCCGGGCAAAAGGGCGCGGTCTCCGGAGAAGACGACCGCCAGGAAGGCGAGGGCGCCGGAGAGCAGGATCGCGGCCTTGGTGTCGGCCCGGCCGATGTCCTCCCGGGCGGTGGCGAGCAGCCGTTCGGCCATGAACCTGAGCTCCTCGGCTGGTACGGGGACGGGCGCGGGCGTGGGCCCCGGCGCGGGACCGAGCGCGGGGACGGGCGCCGGGACGGGCGCGGGCGCGGGCCCCGGCGCCGCGGTCCCGGCCGAAGCCTGGTCCGGCGTGCGGTCCGGCGTGCGGTCCCGCGCCTGGTCCGGCGTGGTGGGCGCCGGCCGTGTCGGGTCCTGTCCTCGCCCCGGGGCGGTCGTCATTCGTCGTCCCAGTCGTTGAACTCGGAGCTGGGCCGGGCCGGACGGGCGGGTCGCCGGTCGCGGTCGCGCCCCTCCCTGTCGTAGGGGTCGTCACGGTCGTACCGGTCGTTCCGCTCGTAGACGTCGCTGCGCCGGTACGGGTCACCGTCCTCGTACCGGTCGTGTCCGTCGTCGTAGCCGTCGTCGTACCGGTCCCGCGAGCGGGCGCGCTCCCGGTCGTCCCCGTCGCGGCCCCTCTCCCGCGCCCTGCCCCGCTCCCGTTCCCGCTCGGAACCGGACTCGACGCGGGTCGGCTCGTAGACCCGGGGCCCACCCGGGGGCGGGGCGTCCCCCTGGTCCTGCTCCTCGTACCAGTCGGGGCGGTTGGGCTCCGGTGCCGCGTCCCCCAGGGCGAGGCGATGCGGCGGAGGGTTGCCCGAGGGGTTGAGGACCCGGTTGGTGATCCCGTCGAGGACGGTGCCGGTCTGCGTCCGCAGGTACATGAGCACCTGGTACATCTGCTCGCCGATGTCGTGCCGTTCGAGGACGCCGGTGTCGAGGAGCCGGTTGAAGACGGCCAGGTAGTCCTCCTGGCCCTCGCGCCGCTCGCGCTGGAGCTGGGTGCGGATCTCCCACTGCTTGTCGGGGTGCATCGCCATGTGGTGGGCGATCTGGGCGAGGTCGCCGCGCCGGAAGAGTGCCTCCATCTCGCGGGCGCGGTCGGCGACCAGGGCACGCTCGGCGGCCTCCCTGCGCCGCTCGGCCTCGGCGACGCGCTCGTCGGCCTCCATGGTGACGCCGACCCGGTCCCGGCGCGAGACCTCGGCCTTGACGGAGTCGTCGAGGTCCACGAAGACATGGACGCGGGTCCGCAGCCCGATGTCCGCGCCGAACCTGAGGCGGCCGGTGCTCAGTTCCTCGCGTACGGCCTCGTCGGCGCGCTGCGCCTCGGTGATCCGGAACCGCCGGGAGATCCTGCGCAGCCCGTCGAGCAGCTCGTCGTGCAGCAACTCGGCGACGTCCTCGACCTGTTCGCGGACGACGAGGTGGGGGTCGGTCACCACCCACGTGACCTTGGCGAGGGCCTCGAAGAAGACGCCGTCCCCGGCAGCCGGCAGCCGTAGCCTGAACTCGGTGACATTGCGCCCGAGTCGCACCTCGAAGATGGTGTAAGCGGAGCCGAGCAGGGGCTTGTTGACGTCCTCCACGCGGTCCGGCCAGACCACCCGGTGGCCGCCGTTGCGGTAGAGGAGCACCGCCGCCACCTTGCCGCTCCGGCGGCGGTACGGCGGTGCGTACTCGGCGATCAGCGGCCCGCGCGGCCGCTCCCCGGAGCGGGACCCCGCACCTGACCCGCCGCTCTCGTCC
>NZ_LIPQ01000378.1 GCF_001418135.1 Streptomyces aureus | reverse complement strand
CCCCCACAACCGCCCCCGCGTCGTCGCCCTCGACCAGCGGGGCCACGGGCACAGCGACAAGCCCCCGGCCGCCTCCTTCACCCGTGAGGCGTACGTGGCGGACGCGGCCGCCGCCGTCGAGCAGCTCGGCCTCGGCCCGGTCACCCTCATCGGCCACTCCATGGGCGCCCTCACCGCCTGGCAGCTGGCCGCCGAGCGCCCCGACCTCGTCCACGCCCTCGTCATCTGCGACATGCGCGCCTCGGCACTCGGCGCGGCCTCGCAGCGCGAGTGGCGGGACTGGTTCCGTCGCTGGCCGACCCCGTTCCCGTCGCTCGACGCCGTCCGCCGCTGGTTCGGCGAGGAGGATCCTTGGGTCGAGCGCCCCAACCCCGCCCGGGGCGCCTTCTTCGCCGAGGTGATGGCCGAGCACCCGGACGGCTGGCGTCCGGTCTTCGACCCGGAGCAGATGCTGACCTCCCGGGCGACCTGGGTGCACGACGCGCACTGGGAGTCCCTGGCCCAGGTCCGCTGCCCCACGCTGGTCGTCCGCGGCCTGGACGGTGAGCTGGGCAGAGCCGAGGCCCAGGAGATGGTCCGCGTCCTGCCGCACGGGGCCTACGCGGAGATCCCCGACGCCGGCCACCTCCTCCACTACACCCACCCGGAGGCCTGGCGCGAGGCGGTCGGACCCTTCCTGAACGGCGTCCTGACCTCGTAGGAAGGGGTTCGACAGGGCCGCCCACGGCGAGAGGCCACCCTCCCGACGGACGCGCGGGCACGGCAAGGTACCTTCCCTGTCGCGGCGCGTTCGAGGCCTTCTCCGCGCCGTCTCAGGGAGGAAATGCATGCGCACTTCAATGCTGCGGCGCCTGGCCACGGTGGCCACGGCGCTGGGGCTCAGCTCGGCCGGGCTGCTCGGCGCGGGCGCGGCGCCCGCTCAGGCCGCGCTCGGCGACTGCCCGTCGGGCTACTTCTGCGCCTGGAAGACCGACAACGGCTCCGGGGCGATGTACAAGACCAACGCGAGCGTGGCGACGCTCGGGACCTGGGACAACACGTTCCGGTCGGTGATGAACCGCACGAACAAGTTCGTCTGTCTGTACGACGACGCCAACCACGGCCTCGACGGCGGCATCGGTGTCATGGACCCGAACCCCTCGGGCACCGAATGGGGCGGTCCCGGCAGCACCTCCGTCAGCTCGGTGAAGTTCGTCCCCACCGAGCGCGAATGCACCATGGACCCGTACCCGGAGTGGTACGCGGCCCAGGCCCCCAAGGCCGGCGGCTTCGGCGACCTGAACGGCGACCGGACCTCGGACGTCCTCGTCCGCGACATGGCCGGCCGCCTCTGGTTCCTTCCCGGTGACGGTTCCGGCAAGCTGGTCGGCGCGGGCGGCTGGAACGTCATGAACCTCCTCATCCGGCACGGAGACTTCACCGGCGACGGCCGCGAGGACGTCATCGCCCGCGAGACGGCCAGCGGCAAGCTGTGGCTGTACCCCGGCACCGGTAGCGGCACGCTCGGCACCCGCAAGCTGATCGGCGCCGGCGGCTGGAACGTCATGAACAGCGTCACCGCCTTCGGTGACCTGTCCGGCGACGGCCGCTCCGACGTCCTCGCGGTCGAGAAGTCCACGGGCAAGCTGTGGCTGTACCCGGGCACGCCCACGGGCACGCTCGGCGCGCGGAAGCTCCTCGGCGCGGGCGGCTGGAACGCCATGAACTCCCTGGCGGCGCCGGGCGACCTGAACGGCGACACCAAGGCCGACCTGATCGCCCGCGAGGCGTCCACGGGCAAGCTGTGGCTCTACCCGGGCAAGGTGGGGGCCCTCGGCGGCCGCACGCTCGTGGGCAGCGGCTGGAACTCCATGGCCTCGGTCCTGGCCGTCGGCGACCACAACGGTGACGGCCGCAACGACCTGTCCGCGATCACGAACGCCGGCTACGTCTCCGCCCAGCACCGGGGAGCGGGTGCGCTGGTGATGTACCCGGGCACCGGTACGGGCACGTTCGGTCCCGGCTCCCTGGAGACCGACACCTGGTGGCATCTGAACGGCGCGTTCTGATCCACCGGTCCTGACGGTCGAAGGCCCCCACGCCCGTGTCCCGGGGTGGGGGCCTTCGCCGTACCCGTCAGCCGCGGACTCCGTCCGCCCGTCTCAGGCCACGGAGGCCCGCTCGGGATCGACGGGGTCGATCTCGTGCTCGTCGAAACGGACTTCAAGCGCCTCCAGTCCCCTCTCCCGACGGAAGACCTTCTCCGCTTCGGTGATCGGCAACAGCCACAGGATCCGGGCGTGGGCTCCGCCACCCCACTCGCAGACCTCGAAGTCGGGGCCGAAGGGGTACGGCAGGCTCACGAGGTAGTGGTCGCAGTCGGAGTCGTCGATCCACGGGCGGCCGATGGGGACGGTGTGTCCTACGTCGAGTCGCTGGTGCTCCGGTCCGCAGTGGTAGTACGCGTTGACGGTGACGCTCTCCAGGTTGACCCATTCGTCGCGCGGGGCCGCGAGAAGGAACTCCGTGCCATGGCCGTTTTGCTGAGTCGCCTCCCAGCACCCCGACGTCACATACAGCCACCAGTCTCCCGGATACGCGGGATGAATCCGGAACACCCGGAATCCGGGCACGCGATCCTCGATGGGCCCGTCCACCCCTGCGACCTCGTCGATGACGCGACCGGGGAGTGTCCGACGGAGGTGATCGAGAAGGGCGGTGCGTGCTGCGGTGTCCGGCATCCGCTCATGTTGCCCGAGGCCCGCCGCGGCCCGTCAGCCGGGGGCGGGTCAGTCCCACTGCACGTCCGCGAGGGAGTCGACCGGCTGCGGCTTGCCGATGACGGCCAGGGCGATGAAGAAGTTGATCTGGCCGATCGCGATGGTCAGGGTGGCCAGTGCCTTCTCGTCGTAGTGCTTCGCGACCTCGGCGTACAGCTCGTCGGAGACGCGCTCCCGGCCGTGCGGGGCGGGCTGGAGGGTGGCCTCCACCAGGGCGAGGGCGGCCCGCTCCGCGTCGGTGAAGTAGGGGGCGTCCTGCCAGGAGGAGACGGCGGTGATGCGCTCCTCGGACTGGCCGGCCTTGCGGAGGAAGCCGGTGTTGAGGATCGTCAGGTAGGTGTTGCCGACGATCTGGCCGGCCCGCAGGTGGACGAGGCTCATCGTGGCGCGCGGCACCGAGCGGTTGCCGGTGGCCCGGAAGAGGGCGGCGCTGATGTCGCTCAACTCGGGCACGAACTGGCCCGGGTTGGACATCCGGGAGAGGGAGGTCCCGGGGGTGGTGGCGGTCGTGGTGGAGTTCGTGGTCGTCATCGCTGCTCTCCATTCGTCGCGCCCTTGTCGGCGTCTTCACAGCACTGACGGAGCGCCCCGCGAAGGTGTGACAGGACTCGGGAACCGATTTCCGGCAGGGAGCCAGGCTGCGGCGGACGGAACGCGAACCGACAGGGCCTAACGCGCGGCGAGCCGCTCCATCAGGGCGGCGCTGCGCGCCAGCACCTCGCGCTCCTCGCCCGTGAGCTCCTGCTCGATCGCCTGGGCGAGCCAGCCCACCCTGCGCCCGCGCTCCGCGTCGAGGGCGGCCCGGCCCGCGGGGGAGAGTTCCACCAGGGACTTGCGGCCGTCCGTGGGATGCGCCCGGCGGACGACGAGTCCCTGTTCCATGAGCAGCCCGACCGAGCGGGCCATGGACTGGGGCCGTACGCGCTGGTCCGCCGCCAGATCGCTGGTCGTCATGGCGCCGTCGCGATCCAGGGTGCCGAGCACGGACACGTGGCCGAGCGGGATCTGGTCCTCGTGCTTCACGCGCCGCGTGAGCTTGCCCATCGCGGTACGCAGTTCGGTGGCGACGGCGGCGGGTTCCGGGGTGGGCATAGGCCACTTTAACCGGTGGCACCAGTCGGTGGTACGGCTCCACCGCCGAACTGTACAGCTGAACTGCACAGCACAACTGAACAGCCAAACTGTGCAGCATTGCTGTAGAGTCAGTGCTGTCGCGGCACGCGCCAGCGCTGTCGCAGCAGGGCCGCGGCGCGCATCCACACGAAGGACCTCCCATGGCTTCCACGGCAGTCGAGACCACCGTCATCACGTCCGTCACCGCCCGCAGGGTCATCGACAGCCGGGGGAACCCCACCGTCGAGGCCGATGTCCTCCTCGCCGACGGATCCCTCGGCCGCGCCGCCGTCCCCTCCGGCGCCTCCACCGGCGCACGCGAGGCCGTCGAACTGCGTGACGGGGACCCCGGGCGCTGGCACGGCAAGGGCGTCGACCGCGCCGTCGCCCACGTCAACGGCGACATCGCGGCGGCGGTCGTCGGACGCGACGCCGACGACCAGGCCGGACTCGACGCCGCGCTCGTCGCGCTCGACGGCACCGCGGACAAGTCCCGGCTCGGCGCCAACGCCCTCCTCGGCGTCTCCCTCGCCGTCGCGAAGGCCGCCGCGGCGGCCCACCGCCAGCCGCTCTACCGTTACCTCGGCGGCGCCGACGCCCGCCTCCTCCCGCTCCCGATGATGAACATCGTCAACGGCGGCGCGCACGCGGACAATCCGCTGGACTTCCAGGAGTTCATGATCGCCCCGATCGGTGCGGAGACCTTCGCGGAAGCCGTACGCATGGGCTCCGAGGTCTTCCACACCCTCCGCCGCGACCTGCTGTCCGCCGGGCACGCCACCGGTGTCGGCGACGAGGGCGGCTTCGCGCCCGCGCTCCGCACCGCCGAGGAGGCGCTCGACTTCGTCATGGCGGCCGTCGAGCGCACCGGCTACCGGCCCGGCACGGACATCGGCCTGGTCATGGACCCGGCCTCGTCGGAGTTCTTCCGGGACGGCGCGTACGTGTACGAGGGCGAGGGCGTCCGCCGTACGCCCACCGAGCACGCCGACTACCTGGCCAAGCTGATCGACGCGTACCCGGTCGTCTCCATCGAGGACCCGATGGCCGAGAACGACCTGGACGGCTGGCGGGAGCTCACCGCCCGCGTCGGCGACCGCTGCCAGCTCACCGGCGACGACGTGTTCTGCACCAACGAGAACCTGCTGCGCGAGGGCATCCGTACCGGTGTCGGCAACTCGGTCCTGGTCAAGGTCAACCAGATCGGCACCCTGACCGAAGCCCTCGCCACGGTCGCCACCGCGCACCGCGCCGGCTGGACCGTCGTCATGTCGCACCGCTCCGGCGAGACGGAGGACACCACCATCGCGGACCTGGCCGTGGCGACCGGCTGCGGACAGATCAAGACCGGCTCGCTGTCCCGGTCCGACCGCACCGCGAAGTACAACCAGCTGATCAGGATCGAGGAGGAGCTCGGTTCCTCGGCGCGGTACGCGGGCGGGGCGGTCCTCGACCGCCGCGCGACCCGGCGCTCCGCCTTCTGATCCGCGCGGAGCGGGCTCCGCGCACCCGAGGTGCGGCGAGGTGGCACCCTCGCCGGCCGGGCCGGAGGGCGGGTGTTCAGGGGCGGCCGGGGCCGCGCTGGGGGAGCGTCCGGCTGTAGACGACGCTGGTGGTCGTGCTGCCGAAGCCCGCCAGCTCGTCCACCAGGGTCTCCAGGTGCTCCATGGAGGTCGCGGCCACCTTCAGCGTGTAGCAGTCGTCGCCGGTGGTCCGCAGGCACTCGAGGATCTCCCGCCGCTCGGCGAGCAGCCGGCGCAGAGGCTGGTGCTGGTTGCCCGGGTACTTCAGCCGCACGACGGCGAGGACGGGGTAACCGGCCTTGGCCAGGTCCACCACGGCGTGATAGCCCGTGATGACGCCTCGCGACTCCAGATTCCGCACCCGTTCCGTCGTGGCCGACGAGCTGAGGTTCACCCGCCGGCCAAGCTCGCTGAGAGAGATCCGGCCCTCCTGCTGGAGCTGCTCGATGATCGCCCAGTCGACTTCGTCGAGATTCACGGCCATACGACGATTCTACCGGCAGAAACACGGGAGAAACTCGATGCCTCCGGGAGAGTTCGGTTCCGTATCCCCTGATCGCAGGGATAGCCTCGAAGCATGCAACTAGGCGTCAACGTCCCGAACTTCGGGCCCGGAACGGACCCCGGCGTGCTGCGCGAGTGGGCGCGGACGGTGGAGGGTCTCGGCTTCGACCTGCTCATGGTGTCGGACCACGTGGCCGTCACCCCGGACGTCGCCGAGCGCTATCCGGAGCCGTTCTACGAGCCGTTCACCACGCTGTCCTGGCTGGCCGGCATCACCGCACGGCTGCGGCTCGGCACCACCGTCCTCGTACTGCCGTACCGGCATCCGCTCCTCGTGGCGCGCATGGCGGCCAACCTCCAGCAGCTCAGCGGTGGCCGCTTCGTCCTCGGGGTCGGCGTCGGCTGGTCGCGCCAGGAATTCGACGCGCTCGACGTGCCGTTCACCGCGCGCGGCAGGCTGACCGACGAGTACCTGGGCACGCTGAGGGACGCGTGGCGCGCGCCGGGAGACGCGAACACCCACGCCACCGCCGCCCCGTCCCCCGCCCCCGCCCCCGTCCCCGTGTGGGTCGGCGGCAACAGCGAGGCGGGGATCCGGCGGGCCGTCAGGTTCGGCGACGCCGCGTGGTGGTCAGCCGCAGGGCGATACGGGGCGCGAACCCCGGCAGCGTGTGGTCCGCCAGCACCGCGCGCATCCGGGCCATGGGCAGCCGCAGCGGGTGCCCATGGCCCGGATGCGCGCGGTGCTGGCGGAC
>NZ_LIPQ01000377.1 GCF_001418135.1 Streptomyces aureus | reverse complement strand
GATGCGCGACGCCAAGATCACGCAGATCTACGAAGGCACCAACCAGGTCCAGCGCATCGTCATGGCCCGCAACCTCCCGTAGGCGGACACGGGAAGGGCGCCCCTCCCGGCGGAGGTGGGGCGCCCTTCGTCGTACGCGCGACCGGGTCAGCGGTTCGACTCGACGGTGACCTTCTCGTCGTTCTGGATCTGCTGCACCAGCTGCTTCACCTTCGGCATGTCCCACTTGAGGGAGTTCTGCGGCGCGCTGCCCGAGATCGGGATGTTCATGGACTTGCCGTCGCCGCTGTTGATGCCCTTCATGGCGAAGAACATCTTCCCGAGGTCGTACAGCGACATGTCCTTGTCCACGATCAGCGTGTCCAGACCGGCGCCCAGCGTCGGGTACAGCGCGAACGGGTTCAGGATCGTGCCCGGCGTCGCCGCCTGGTTGGCCAGGGCGGAGAGGAACTTCTGCTGGTTCTTCGTCCGCTGCAGGTCCGAATCGGCGAAGGCGTACCGGGTCCGGACGAAGGCCAGGGCCTGCTCGCCGTTGAGGGTCTGCGTGCCGGCCTGGAAGTTCGCCCCGGACTTCTTGTCCTTGAAGCCCTTGTCGATGTTCAGCTCGACACCGCCGAGCGCGTCGACGATGTTCGCGAAGCCGGCGAAGCCGATCTCGGCGTAGTGGTCGATGCGCAGACCGGTGTTGAACTCGACGGTCCGCACGAGCAGCTCGGGGCCGTCCATCGCGTACGCGGCGTTCAGCTTGGAGCCGCCGCGCGCCGGGAACGACTTGCCCGACTCGGAGCCCACGAAGCTGGGGATCGTCACCCAGGAGTCACGGGGGAGCGAGACCATCGTGTTCCCGCTGGAGCAGGCCGCGAGGATCATCATCGAGTCGGTCCGCTTGCCCTCGGCGGAACCGGTGTGGAGCTTCTTCTTCTCCTCGGCGGACATGCCCTCACGGCTGTCGGAGCCGACGATCAGATACGTCGTGCAGTCGCCCTCGGCCGGACGCTCGATGACCTTGGCGAGGTCGACCTCGTTGCGCATCTGCGAGCTGGCCCAGGCATAGGTGCCGATGCCCCAGGCGGCGACGGCGACGACCAGGACGATCGAGCCGACCTTGATGCGCTTGCGCCAGTCCGGGGCGGGACGCCCGGGACCGCCGGAGCCGGGGCCCGGCGCGTACTGCGGCGGCACGGTGCCGCGCCCGCCGCCCTGCGGTCCGCCGCCCTGAGGGCCGCCGTAGACCTGGCCCGAGCTGTAACCGGAGTCGTAGCCCGATCCCTGCGCCTGGGTGAAGTTCGGGTTGTAACCCTGGTCGTGCCGAGGCGGCTGCTGCGGAACCTGCGGACGCTGCACATGGCTCATCCGGCGAGGTCCCTCGGGCTGGGAGTTCGCGCTGCCACGGCCGTAGCCGCCGTCTTCGGGCCAGTCATTCATGCGGACCAGTGTGCCGGGCAGGCCTTTACGCGCGACAGGCCGGGTGGAGGATCGGACCGGTGCTGTTGCCAAGCTGATGCAAAGGGGACCGAACGGCGACCGCCGGAGGACCCGGCATATGGTGGAGGGCATGACAGATCAGGGCGATATTCCGGGCAAGCCCACCTCCGCCTCCCGCACCACCCTCAGCCACATCATGACCAGCCACGACACCAACCTCCTCGGCACGGTGCACGGCGGAGTGATCATGAAGCTGGTGGACGACGCGGCGGGCGCCGTCGCGGGCCGGCACTCGGGCGGACCGGCGGTCACCGCCTCGATGGACGAGATGGTCTTCCTGGAGCCGGTACGGGTCGGTGACCTGCTGCACGTGAAGGCCCAGGTGAACTGGACGGGCCGGTCGTCGATGGAGGTCGGCGTACGGGTACTCGCGGAGCGCTGGAACGAGTCCACGCCCGCGACCCAGGTCGGCTCCGCGTACCTGGTCTTCGCCGCGGTCGACGCGGACGGCAAGCCGCGCCCGGTGCCCCAGGTCGTCCCGGAGACGGAACAGGACAAGCGCCGCAACCAGGAAGCGCAGATCCGCCGCACCCACCGGCTCGCCCGCCGCCAGGCGATCAAGGAACTCCGCGAACGCCGCGCGGCCGAGGGCTACGAGGACTGAGGAGCGACGCCGACCGCCCGGCGTCCGCCGGTACGGCCTCCGCCGTCACGGGCAGACCACGCGGTCGCCCGTCACCGCTTCGAACGGCCCGCCCCGTGCCGTCTCCTCGCTCCGAACCGCCGTCACACCCTTGTAGTCGGCCCCCACCGTCACCCGCAGCGTCCCGCCCCGCTTCGCCACCGCCCGCAGCTCCGCCCCCGGCAGCGCCGCCGCGAGGGTCTTCGCCGAGCGGTCCCAGCGGGGGTCGTACTCCACGAGGGTCCGCGCCCGTTCCCTGCCGGTCCCGGTCATCGGCGTCCGGGTGGTGTCGAAGCCGGTCCCGCGCAGCGCGTCGTCGACCTTCCGGCCGAGCCCGTCCGTCCGGGTCCCGTTGTAGACCTGCACCCGCACGGTCCGCGGTGCCACATCCACGACCACGGCCCTCGGCGCCTTCGCCGAGGACGGGGAACCTGGCTTCGAGGCGGCCAGCGGCCGGTCCTCCCGCAGTGCCTGGAACAGCTTCTGCGCCTTCGCCGCGTCCCACTTCACCGTCGACCCGATCCCCTTCACGGGAAAGCTCATGTCCCCGATCGGCACGGACACGAACTCCGACGACGCCGGTGTGAAGCCCCGCATCGCCTTGGAGAGGGCGAGCAGCTGATCCGTACCGAAGTCCTGGTCGGCCCGGACGGAGCTCAGCATCGTCGTGGCGACCTCACGGAACCGCACCGGGTTGAACAGCACCCCGCCACTCGTGATCCGCTCGACCAAGGCCGCCAGGAAGCGTTGCTGCCGCTGCATCCGCCCGATGTCCGCGGCCCCGTCGATGTGCCGGGAGCGCACGTACTGCAGCGCCTGCCCGCCGTCCAGCTCGTGGGTGCCGGCCGGCAGGTCGAGTCCGGTGTAGGAGTCCTTGACCGGCCGGGCCGTGCAGATCTGCACCCCGCCGACCGCGTCCACCGTCCGCATGAAGCTGGTGAAGTCGACCTCCAGATAGTGGTCGATCTTGACGCCGGTCATCGACTCGACGGTCCGTACGGTCAGCGAGGGCCCGCCCTCGGCGTACGCCGCGTTCAGCTTCACCGGATGCGCGTGGTGTTTCCTGCCGCTGGTGAGATCGGTGTGCTCGGGCATCTCGGCGTACGAGTCACGGGGCAGGCTCACCACGCTCGCCCGCTCCCGGTCCTCCGAGATGTGGACGAGCATCACCGTGTCGGTGCAGTGGCAGGGCGCGCCGCCGAGCCGGTACTTCGCCTTCTCCTCGGCGGTGATCCGGTCCCGGCCGTCGGTGCCGACGACGAGGACGTTCATCCCGTGCCCGGCCTGCGGCCGGTTCTTCATGTCCTTGAAGGGGTCGACCCGGGTGATCCCGGTGTCGAGCCCGGTGACCAGCGCGTGGCCGATCCCGCCCGCCGCGAGCACCGTCACGGAGAGCGCCGTCGCCATCCGCATCCCCCACCGGGGGCGCCTCCGCCGCCGGCGGACCGGCGCGGAACGGGCGGCGGGCCGGGGACGGGGCGTGCGGGGCGGTGCGGGCACGGACGGACACCTCCGCGGGTGTGACAAAGGGAACCGTGAGCACGGTAGGCCCATACGATCAGCGCAAGGCAGCACCACCCGGGCGGCACGCCCGCTGTCCCCCGTTCGCGGTAACGTGACGGGCAAAGCCGCTGTCTTCCGGGGGGCGACCCCCGAACCCCCGAGGAACCATGCTGCCCCCCGTCTCCGTGATCATGCCGGTCCTCAACGAGGAGCGGTATCTGCGCACCTCGGTTCGTCACATCCTGGAGCAGGAGTACGACGGCGAGATGGAGGTGGTGATCGCGCTCGGGCCGTCCACGGACCGCACCGACGAGATCGCCGCCGAACTCGTCGCGGAGACCGCGTCGGATCCGCGGGCCCGCGTCACGACCGTCCCGAACCCGACGGGCCGGACGCCCGCCGCGCTCAACGCGGCGATCCAGGCCTCGCGTCACCCGATCGTGGTGCGGGTGGACGGTCACGGCATGCTCTCCCCGAACTACATCGCCACGGCCGTCCGGCTCCTGGAGGAGACCGGCGCGCAGAACGTCGGCGGCGTCATGCACGCCGAGGGCGAGAACGCCTGGGAGGACGCGGTCGCCGCCGCGATGACCTCGAAGATCGGCGTCGGCAACGCCGCCTTCCACACGGGTGGCGAGGCGGGCCCCGCCGAGACCGTCTACCTGGGTGTGTTCCGGCGCGAGGCGCTCGAACGGCAGGGCGGCTACAACGTGGAGTTCATCCGCGCCCAGGACTGGGAGCTGAACTTCCGCATCCGCGAGGCCGGCGGCCTGATCTGGTTCTCGCCGGAGCTGCGCGTGCAGTACCGCCCGCGGCCCAGCGTCCGCGCGCTCGCCAGGCAGTACAAGGACTACGGCCGCTGGCGGCACGTCGTCGCCCGCTACCACCAGGGCTCGATCAACCTCCGCTACCTCGCCCCGCCGACCGCCGTGTGCGCCATCGCCGCGGGCCTGGTCGTGGGCGCCGTCCTCACCCCGCTCGGCTTCGTGATCCCGGCCGGCTACCTCGCCGCGATCACGGCCGGCTCGCTCCCCGCGGGCAGGGGCCTGCCGCTGAAGGCCCGCCTCCGGATCCCGGTGGCGCTGGCGACGATGCACATGTCCTGGGGCTACGGCTTCCTGACGAGCCCGCGCTCGCTGGCGAAGAAGGTCATCGAGAGCCGCCGCCCGGCCGTCCCGGCGGTCGAGACCGAGACGGTCTGACGGCCCTCACCCCGTGACGGCCGACGGCCGGGTCCCTCACGGGGCCCGGCCGTCGGCCGTACGTGGGGAAGGTCAGCTCTTCCCGTCCCACCTGTAGACCGAGTAGATGTCCATGCAGGTCTCCTTGTCGTCGGCGCCCTGGGGCAGGTCGCCCGCCTCCGCCACCGGCCTCTTGTAGACGGTGCCCTCACGCCAGTCCGCCCCGACGACCAGCGTGATGCCCTCCGCCTTGGCGTCGGCCCTGACCTTGGTCTCCGGCAGCCCGAGGGCCTTCGCCACGGACACGGCGTTCGCCCTGCCCTGGTCGCCGGCGTCCTTCGGGTAGAGGACGACCGTGTCCTCGCGGGGCTGCGCCTCCTTGGACGATGCGGCCTGTGTGAAGCCCTTGTCCGTGAGGACCGTGGTGATCGCCTTGGCGCGGCCCTCGACGGGCGCCTCGTCGGTGCCCGCGGTGCCGTTGGCGACGGTGACGGGGAAGGAGCCCGGGGCTTCGGCGGCCGTCTTCGGCTTCGCGGACGCGCTCGGCTTCGGCTTGGCCGTGGCCGCCTTGCCGTTCTTGTCGAAGGCGATGTCGTCGCGGAGCATCGCCCACATCTTGGCGGCGGCCGATGGGACCATGACGAGCTTGTTCTTGTCCTGCGACCACTCGGTCGTCGGGACGGTCGCCGTCGTGAGGCGGTTCATCTTGACGTTCTTGAGCTGCATCGACAGGTCGAAGAGCTTCTTGACCGACTTGAGTTCGTCGGAGACCTGGAGGGCGCTGGTGGCGGTCTCGGCGAGCCCCATCAGCTGACCGGTGTCGGTCCAGGCGTTCTGCTTCTGGAGCTTCTCGACCATGCCGTTGAGGTACATGTGCTGGGCCCTGGCCCGGCCCTGGTCGTTGCCGAAGGCGTGCCGGGTACGGAGCCACTGGAGGGCCTGCTTGCCCTGGATCTCGTGGGTGCCCTGGGGCAGCTTCAGGCCCGAGCCGCCCTTCACCAGCCGGGTCGGCTTGTCCCAGACCCCGGTCTTCACACAGACGGGGACGCCGCCGACCTCGTCGGCCATCGCCACCACGCCCGCGAAGTCGATCATCATCCAGTGGTCGATGTAGACCCCGGTGAGGCTCTCCCAGGTGGTCAGCGTGCAGCCGGGACCCCCGCGTCCCAGCGTCTCGTTGATGGGATCGGTGGTCGTCGCCGGGTACGTGGAGCCGTCCGCGCCCGTGCACTTCGGGATGTTCACGATGGTGTCGCGCGGGATGGAGACGATGGAGGCGTTCTGCCGGTCGGCGGAGACGTGGAGCAGCATCTGCACGTCCGCGAGCGGAGGCGCCTCACGGAGGTTCTTGCCGCCGCCGAGCGCCACGTTCTTGGCGTCGGCGCGGCTGTCGGAGCCGATCAGGAGGATGTTGAGCGGCGTGTCGCCGAGGGCGTTCGGGGCGGCCTTCTTGACGCCGCTCTCGCCGCCCGCGCGCGAGCCGCCGCGGATGTTGCCGTTGAGGTGCTCGTAGTACAGGTATCCGGCGCCGGCCGTGCCGAGTATCAGCACCGCGAGCGTGATCGCGACCCAGCGCAGCACCTTGCGCTTCCCGGCCTTCTTGGCGCGCCGGCGCGAGCCGCCGCGACGGTGGCCCGTCCGCCCGTCGGTGGCGCTCCCGCTGCCGCTCCCGGCGCCCCGCCGGCGCTCGGCGCGGGTCGTCGTATCGGAGCCGGCGCCTTCGTCCGTCTCCTCGGGAGCGTCGGCCGGCCCGGCGCCGGTGGCCGCACCGGCGTCGTACAGCTCGTCGTCCCAGCCCAGTTCACGGGCGCGCGGAACGCGTCCGCGCGTTCCCTCCCCACGCACGCTGTTCTGTCCCACCCCAGGTCCCCTCGTCAGTCAGGAGCGCGCCAAGTCCCGGTGTTTCCGGACTACTTGGCGCACACCTGCTTGTCAGCTTGTACCTTCTCGACGTCCGGCGCCTTCACCGGACCGTTGATGGGCACCCCCGCGCCCTTGAAGTCGGCACCGAGAACGAGCGTCATGGGCTCGCGTTCCGCGGCGTCCTGCGTGCCCGGCTTGAGAGCCGTGGCGGCCAGACCCATCATGTCCGCGAGCTTGCGGGCCTGATCGGCCTGGTTCGGTGCATAGGTGAGCGTCGTCTTCGCCGCCTTCTCGGGGGCGTTGCTCTTGTTGGTGGAGCGGGTGACGCCTTCTTCGTTCTGCAGCCAGTTGATGGTCGACTGGGCCGCGCCCTGGATGCCGCTGCCGTTGAAGACGTCGACGCGAACGTCGACGGCCTGGGCGCGCGCGCCCTGGAGGAGCTTCGCCTGGGCCTGCGCCTGGGCGTTCTTGGCGTCCTGCTCCTTCTTCTTCACCTCGGTGAGCGAGGTGTCGGCCTGCATCGCGGCGAAGAGCTGCGGTGCCTTCGTCGGGTGCGGCACCACGGTGATCGGCTTGGGCTCGTCCGGGTTGTCGATGACCGGGAGGGTCGCGAACGCGATGTTCTTCGTGTCGATCCCGGAGAGTTCGCCCGCCAGGTCCTGGAGCTTGCCGAGGGACCCTATGCCCTTGTCGACGGTGAGCGCGTCCGTCGCCGCCTCGGCGAGGTCGTACAGCTTCGTCGGGCTGGTGAGCGTCTCGTTCGACTTCATCTGCCGGATCATCGAGCCGAGGAACTGCTGCTGGATCTTGATCCGGTCCAGGTCGCTCTTGTTGCCGAAGCTGGAGCGGGTGCGGACGAAGGCGAGCGCCTTCTCGCCCTCGATGACCGACTCGCCGGCCGGTAGCTTCAGATGCGACTTGGGGTCGTCGACGGCCTTCTCCACGCAGACCTTCACGCCGCCGACGGCCGTGGTCAGCTCCTTGACGGCGTTGAAGTCGACCATCATGAAGTGGTCGACGGTCAGGCCGGTCAGTTCCTTGACCGTACGCATGGTGCAGCCGGGGTCGCGGCCGTCCTGGCCGAGGCTCACGTTGAAGCGGGCCTGCCGCTGGCCGGGGATCGTGAGGATCTGGCCGTCGGGCTGCCGCGTCTGGCACTCGGGGATCGTCGTCATCAGGTCGCGGGGGATGGAGAGCGCCGTGGCGTTCGTCCGGTCCTTGGAGACGTGGAAGAGGATCGTGGTGTCCGCGTGGCCGGGGCTGTTGTTGTCGCCGTAGCCCGAGTTGCCCTCGCCGGTCCGCTTGTCCGTACCGATGATCAGGATGTTGAAGGCCTCGCCCTTGCGGAAGCCCTGGCTCTGCGGGCCCACGGGGTCGACGACGTCGATGTTCCCGTCGAGCTTGTTGTAGAGCAGGTACGCGCCGGTCGCGCCGCCGACGAGGACGAACGCCATCGTGCCACCGGTCCACAGCAGGACCTTCTTCTTGCGGGACGCGCCCTGCTTGCGCTTGCGGCGGCTCGCGGGCGACTCCTTGCCCCGGCCGCCCTCCGGCTCGGGGACCCGCCGACGGCGCTGGCCGGGCACGGGTGCTTCGACGGACGGGTCGGCGGAGGTGTCGGGCGACGCGGGAGCGGGAACGGTGGATCTACGAGCCCCGGACGGCGCCTGCGGCTGTGACTGCCCAGCGGAGTGGTCCAGTCGCAGTTCGTAGTTGCCCGTCTGCGGGTTGAGCACCCACTGGTCGGCGGGGTCGATCTCGTCCGCCCGTCCACGGCTGTGCGCGTCCACGGTTACTCGAGTCCTCCGTCGGTGCCACGCGAGGCGCCTCCCCCACTGGGCGCCGCTCTCTCGGTCGTTCGATCCTTGGTGAGTGCGACCACGCGGTCGGGGTGCACCGGATCGCGTCACACTATCCGCCCAGTTCAGCGTGGGGCGACGCGCGTGACAAATTCCACGCCCCTTACAACCGGGCAATTTGCTCAAACCTCATCCCTCCCAACCCTCCCCTTGGTGCGCCCTTTACTCACCGCCCCCGCGGCTCCCTCCGGTCGTCGCGCTAGGAGCACACCCCTTCCGCGGCGCTGCGTCCCGTGAAGGTCGGCGTTACGGAGGGAGCCGGGGCGTCCGCGTCGTCGGGCTTCCCGTCCGTCCCGTTCCCGCCCGTTCCCGTCCCGTCCTTCTTCTCGTCGCCCGGGGTCACCACGACGGCCCGGTCCTCCCGCAGCTGCTTGAAGAGTTGACTCGCCGCCGGCTGCACCAGTTCGTCCCGGTTCGCGTTGTACGTGTAGGGGCGCCGGGGGACCGTGAGGAACTGCACCTTCTCGGTCGGGATGGCCCGCATCGAACGCGCCAGGTCGTACAGGGCCCGCAGCGAGTCGAGCCCCTGGTCGGTCGTGATCGCCTTGGTGGCCGCGTCCAGGACCGGATAGAGCTTGGTCGGGTTCAGCAGCACCCCGTCGCTCTGCACCTTGCTGACCAGGGCGCCGAGGAACTGCTGCTGGCGGTCCATGCGCTCGGTGTCGCTGCCGTTGCCGAGCGACTTCCGGGCCCGCACGAAGCCGAGGGCCTGCTCCCCGTGGAGCGTCTGGCGCCCCGCGGGCAGCTTCAGCTTCGCGGCCGGGTCGTTCACCGGCTCCTTGAGGCAGACCTCCACGCCGTCGACGGCGTCCACCATCTTCTTGAAGCCCCGGAAGTCGATCACCATGTGGTGGTCCACCCGGATCCCGGTCAGCTTCTCGACGGTACGGATCGTGCACGCCGTACCGCCGAACTCGAAGGCCCAGTTGAACTGCGCGAACTGTTCACGGGTCCGCGTCCCGTCCGTCCTGAGGCAGCTCGGGATCGTCACCATCAGGTCGCGGGGCAGCGAGACGGCCGTCGCGCTCTTCTTCCCCGCCGACAGGTGCAGCAGGATCGTCGTGTCCGAGCGCTGGGTGCCCTTGTCCCTGCCGTACTTCCGGTTCCCCTCGCCCGACCGGGTGTCCGAGCCGATGAGCAGGATGTTCCGGGCCGCGGAGGCGACCGCGGGCGGGCGCTCCTTCTCGTACCTCCGGAGCTCGGCGGCGGCGGTGGTGTCGGTGGTGATGTTGCCGTCGAGCTTGCGGTAGAACCACCAGCCGGCCCCGGCCGCGGCCAGCACCACGAGCGAGACGCCGAGGGCCGTCCACCGCAGCCAGTGGCGTCGGCGGCGCGGCTCCTCCGGAGCCCCGGGAGCCGTGCCCTCCGTCGCCGTGCCCTCCGCTGCCGGGGGGTCCGGTTCGGCGGGCGTACCCGCACGGTCCGTCACGTCTGAGTCCGTCCTTCATGGCGTCGGCGGCGCGCCGGGCGGCCGCCGGTCGTAGAAGGAGACGGCCGAACCCCACGCATGGTTGTGCGGAAGGAGGCGACTCCCTCTGGCCGATCATGTACCGGACGGGGCTCGGTGACGCGTGGACTCGGCGCGGTGCTGGGCCGAACGAGCGAGGGGGGTGCTGGTGGTCGTCCGGCGCCCGGGTCGGCGGGGGCCGACGCCGGACGGGTCCGGCAGGGCGCTCGGACGGGGTGGGCGGTCGCCTGTCGGCCGGCAGGGGCGGAGGCGTGTTCGGTGGTCGCGGCTCAGACCGCCGTGGTGGTCACCCGCTCGCTCTCCACGCGCTTGGCGAGGCCCTCGGGCGACAGCTGGTCGAGGTTCCGGCAGAGGACCACGGAGCCGCCGGCCGCGAGCGGGGCGTACAGGCCCGTCGAGAGACCCTTCCAGTCCCCGTAACCGAGCCCGGAGAGCAGCCGGGCGCCGGGGGTGAGGCCGAGGGCGTCCGCGTCCGCGCGGGCCTGCTCGACGACCTGGGCGCCGCCGCGTTCCGTACCGTCGACGACGAGCGCGGGAGCGCCCGGATCGACCGGAACGAACGGGGCGAACCGGTCGCCCTGGCTCGGCACCTCCACCGCGTAGTCCGCGTACCCGGCCGGCACGGCGGGGAAGCGGCGGCCCAGCGGGGCGAGGGAGAGCGCGATCCGCTCCCCGGAACAGGCGAGGCCCGCCTCCAGCGTGTCCGGTCCCGCGACGACCAGGTCCGCGTCGGCCGGGTCGCCGCCCACCTCCGCGGTCACGCCGACGGACGAGCAGGCCAGCAGCCAGACGGCCGTCTGCCAGTGCGCGGGCAGCAGCAGCGCGAGCCGGTCGCCGGGCTCGGCGGACAGCTCGCCCTGGAGCAGGTTCGCCGTCTTGGCCACCCAATTGGCGAAGGTGGCGACGGACAATTCCACCCGCTCACCGGTGGCGTCGTCGTAGAAGGTGACCAAGGGGCGGGCGGGGTCCGCGGCGAGCGCGGATCGCAGCAGGTCGGCGGGGGTGCGGTCGCTGGCGTTCACGCCGGACAGCGTACGCGCGCCGCCGCGCGGGTTCCGCCGTACCGGTGACACCGTCCACCGGACGGCCCGACGGGGCGTCATTTTCCCGGCGGGTTCCCGACGCGCGGAACGGCCCCGGGGTACGCACGATCGGCCCATGCGTTGCTCACTCGCCTCCTCGATCGCCGTGACCTGCGCGACGGTCCTCGCCCTGCCGGTCTCTCTCGCCGCACCCGCGGCGGCCGCGGTGCCCTCGGCGCTCGGGCTGCCACCGGCGGCCTCCGCGCAGCCACCCGCGCCCGAACTGCCCGGCGCCACCCAGTCCCTGCCACTGGAGCAACTGGACGACAGCGACCGGGCGCTGGGCGGGACGGACGACGCCGACGTCCAGGGACTCACCCGACGCGACGTCAGGCCCTTCTCGCTCGTCGGCGTCGTGTGGGACGACCCGGCGGCCGCCCTCCACGGCGTCGTGCAGGTCCGCACCCGGGCCACCGGCGACGGCGCCTGGTCGGAGTGGCAGGACGTGGAGACCCACAACGAGGAACACGGCGCCGACCCGGACACGGCGGAAGGCCACGGGCGGGCGCTCAAGGGCTCCACGGCCCCGCTGTGGGTGGGCGACTCGGACGGCGTGGAGATCCGGGTACGGGGGGACGAACCGCTCCCCGAAGGCCTGCGACTGGAACTGGTCGACCCGGGCGAGGCCCCGGGCGAGGCCCCGGGTCAGGATCCGGCCCAGGACCCGGCGGCGACCACCGTGACCGAGGCCACGACGGCCACGACCGCCACGGCCACGGCGGTGACGGCGGCCTCGTGGTCCCGTACGACGGCGGCCTCGCTGACCCTGGCCGGCCTGAACGCGGCGGAGGCGGCGGTGAGCGGAGTGAACGCCCAGCTCGCCCCGTACGGCGCGGCCTGGATCCCGGCCCTGTCGAAGGAGGCCACGGAGATCACGCTTCCGTACGTGCCGAACGTGCCCAGGGTGCCGGAGGCGATGGCCCCGCCGGCCGCCCAGGCCGCCCCGGACGAGGCACAGGCCCCTGACGAGGCCCAGGCTCCCGAGGAGATGGCCGCCGCGAAGCCGTACATCGGCCCCCGGCCCAAGATCATCACCCGCAAGGGGTGGGGTGCGGACGAGAGCATCCGCGAGAAGGGCTTCGTCTACACCAAGAGCATCAAGGCCGCCTTCGTGCACCACAGCGCCACCGGCAACAACTACACCTGCGCCCAGGCCCCCTCCGTTCTGCGCAGTATCTACCGCTACCACGTCCAGAGCAGTGGATGGCGAGACTTCGGCTACAACTTCGCCGTCGACAAGTGCGGAAACATCTACGAAGGCCGGGCCGGGGGAGTGGCCAAGCCGGTCCTCGGCGCGCACACCCTCGGGTTCAACACCAACAGCATGGGCATCGCCGTCCTCGGCACCTTCACCAAGACCACCCCGCCGGCCGCCGTCGTGACCGCCGTCGCCCGCCTGACGGCCTGGAAGCTCGGGCTCCACGGGGTGAATCCGAAGGCCGCGGCGTACCTCGTCTCCGGTGGCGGAAACCTGTACAAGAAGGGCAGCACGGTCAAGTTCAACTCCATCGCGGGACACCGCGACGGATTCGCGACGGAGTGCCCCGGAGCACGGCTGTACGGCAAGCTCGGAACGGCCCGCACGAGCTCCGCGAAGTACCAGGGAAGGAGCTGATGGGGGCATCCGGGCAACCATCTGCCTAAACTGACCGGTCATATCGCACGGACGACCGGTACGGGCGAGCTGACCGGACCCGAACAGGAAGCAGAGACGACAAGGTGACAGAAGCGATCCTCCTGGTCGGTGGCAAGGGAACACGGCTGCGACCGCTCACGGTCAACACGCCGAAGCCCATGGTTCCGGCGGCCGGCGTCCCCTTCCTGACGCACCAGCTGGCCCGCGCCCGCGCCGCCGGCGTCGAGCACATCGTGCTCGCCACCTCCTACCTGGCCGAGGTCTTCGAGCCGCACTTCGGTGACGGCTCGGCCCTCGGCCTGAGCCTGGAGTACGTCACCGAGGAAGAGCCGCTCGGCACCGGCGGAGCGATACGCAACGTCGCCTCGCGACTGCACTCGGGCCCCGACGACCCGGTCCTGATCTTCAACGGGGACATCCTCACGGGCCTCGACATCCAGGCCCTCGTCGCCACCCACTCCTCCTCCGGCGCGGACGTCTCGCTGCACCTCACCCGGGTCGAGGACCCGCGCGCCTTCGGCCTGGTCCCCACGGACGCGACGGGCAGGGTGACGGCCTTCCTGGAGAAGCCCCAGACTCCGGAGGAGATCGTCACCGACCAGATCAACGCGGGCGCCTACGTCTTCCGGCGCTCGGTCATCGACAGGATCCCGGCCGGCCGCCCCGTCTCGGTCGAACGCGAAACCTTCCCGGAACTCCTCGCCTCCGGCGCCCACCTCCAGGGCATGGTCGACTCCACGTACTGGCTGGACCTCGGCACCCCGCAGGCCTTCGTCCGCGGCTCCGCCGACCTGGTCCTGGGCCGCGCGCCCTCCCCGGCCGTCCCGGGCCGCTGCGGCGACCGCCTGGTCCTCCCGTCGGCCCGCGTCGCCCCGGACGCCAAGCTGACCGGCGGCACGGTCGTCGGCGCGGACGCGGTCGTCGGCGAGGGCGCCCGCATAACGGGCTCCACGCTGCTGGCCGGCGCGGTCGTCGAACCGGGCGCGGTGGTCACCGACTCCCTGATCGGCGCGGGCGCCCGCATCGGCGCGCGCACGGTCCTGACGGGCGCGGTGATCGGCGACGGCGCGCAGGTGGGCCCCGACAACGAACTCCGCGACGGCATAAGAATCTGGTGCAACGCGACCCTCCCGGCCGGCACTGTCCGCTTCTCCTCGGACCAGTAGCCCCCGTCCGCATTCGTTCCTCCCCCAGACCCCGTCCGGGACACCCCGGGGGCGGTTCCCACCCGCCCGAGGGCTGCGCCCCGTCCACCCCGTTGTGGGCA
>NZ_LIPQ01000376.1 GCF_001418135.1 Streptomyces aureus | reverse complement strand
GCCGTTGAACGTGTTCTCCCAGTCCCGCGCCTTCAGCCCGATCACCGACACCGGCATACCCGGCGCGAGCCCGTCGGGGAGACCGGTCTCCGGCACGGTCACCTGGTAGAGGTTGCCCTCCCCTTCGTCCGAGATCAGCAGCCCCACCGTGGACAGCCGGAGACCGGTCTCCCCGACGGGCTCGCGCCGGGTATGCCGGTGTCGGTGATCGGGCTGAAGGCGCGGGACTGGGAGAACACGTTCAACGGCCAGACCCGTCACGGCATCTCGTTCCGTGCGGTCGCCGTCACCCCGGTCGGGGTCTGACCATGACCGACCTGTCGACGTTATGGGAGGTCGCCCTCCCGCTCGCCGGGGCCGGTGGCGGTCTCGGATACGCCAAGGTCCGCGCCCCGCGCATCTTCTGGTCGCTGGTGGGTCTGCCGGTGGCGACCACGCGGTTCGCGGTGACGTACCGCTCCACGATGGACGTGTGCGGGCTGACGGTTCAGCCGTCCCGCCTGCGGGCGTTCATGGTCCGCAACGTCGCCCGCCGCCCCGACGTCCAGCCCGTGCCGCCGAAGATCCGCCGGGTGCGGGCCTCCTCGACCGGCATGCGGGTCACCCTCCGCCTCCCGGCCGGTCTGGAGCCCTCCGACGTGATGGCGGCCTCCGAGCGGCTGCGGCACGCCTGGGGCGTCCACTCCGTCAACGTCGCCGAGATCAAGCCGGGCTTCGTCGAACTGCGGATGACCGGCTACGACGTCCTGCGCCGGGTGAAGATGCCCCGCCCCGTCTCCTCCCGGCCCATGACGGTTCCGGTCGCGCTGCGGGAGGACGGCACCGCGTTCGTCCGCGACTACCTCAAGGTCCCGCACGCGCTGACGCTCGGAGCGAACCAGTCGGGCAAGTCCATGTACCAGCGCAACCTGATCGCCGGGCTCGCCCGCCTCCGGGTCGCCCTGGTCGGGATCGACTGCAAGCGGGGGGTCGAACAGCAGAGGTACGCGCCCCGCCTGTCGGCGCTCGCCATCACGCCCGAGGAAGCTTCCGGACTCCTGGACGCGCTCGTGGACGAGATGGAAGACCGGTTCGACCTGCTGAGCGAGCACGGCGCCGCCGACGTGTGGGAACTGCCCGACGCCGTACGTCCGGTACCGGTCGTGCTCCTGGTGGACGAGGTCGCGGAACTCTTCCTCGTGGCCACCAAGAAGGACGAGGAACGCCGGGACCGGATGGTTACGCAGTTGATCCGTCTGGGGCAGATGGCTCGCGCGGCCGGCATGTTCCTGGAGGTGTGCGGGCAGCGGTTCGGCTCCGACCTCGGCAAGGGCGCCACCGCGCTGCGTGCCCAGCTCACCGGGCGCGTGGTGCACCGGGTCAACGACAAGCAGACCGCCGAGATGGGGCTCGGCGACATCGCCCCCGACGCGGTCGTGGCCGTGACGTCGATCCCGCCCGACCTGCCCGGCCTCGCGGTGGCCGGAGACACCTCCGGCGGCTGGTCCCGCATCCGCACCCCCGAACTCAGCGCGACCGACGCCGCAGCCATCTGCGCCGCGCACGCGCACCTCACCCCGGACGTCCCGCGCCTCGCCCCGTATCGGCCGGTGGTTCCCACCGTCTTCGGGCCTGTCGCGCCCGCCCCGCTGGTGAAGCCGGTTCCGGCGACCAGCTAGCTGCCACCTCTCCCTCGGTCGGCGTGACCGTCTCACGCCAGGTCCCTACCCGACCCATGCCCGAAAGGAGGTGACCTCGTGTTCCGTACCCTCCGCCTCGACGCCGTGCTCATCCAGGCCGTCATCGCCGGTGCCCTGTCCTTCGCCCACCTGCACGACCTGGCAGCCGCGGCTGGTCAGGACGGATGGAAGGCGTGGGCCTACCCGGTCAGCGTCGACCTGTTGCTCGTCGCTGCCTGGCGCCGGATGCGCAAAGACGGCGGCAGCCGTGACGCCTGGCTCTGGTTCGCCATCGCCCTGATCGCGTCGCTGGGCGCCAACGTCGCCACCGCCGGACTCCTCGACATGAACGACGTCCCGGACTGGCTGCGCATCCTCGTCGCCGGATGGCCCGCCCTCGCATTCCTCGGCGGCACCCTCCTCGCCCACGCCCATGCCCCGGCCCCAGAGCCACAGCCGGAACCCGTGCCGGTCGAGGAACCCGAAGCCGCCCCGGAACTTGTCGTGGAGCGCGTCCCCGAACCGGCGCCCGAGCTGCCGCCGGCCGA
>NZ_LIPQ01000375.1 GCF_001418135.1 Streptomyces aureus | reverse complement strand
CCTGACGCCCCCGGGCGGGCCGGGTCGGCCAGGGGCCCGCCCGGGGGCGTCAGGGGCGCGGATCGGCC
Source organism: Streptomyces aureus (assembly GCF_001418135.1). Classification (GTDB taxonomy): domain Bacteria; phylum Actinomycetota; class Actinomycetes; order Streptomycetales; family Streptomycetaceae; genus Streptomyces; species Streptomyces aureus_A. Next base: position 7,096 of record NZ_LIPQ01000375.1, on the reverse strand, counting down.
GGTTCGGCCGGCTCGGTGGTCCGTGCGGTTCGGCCGGCTCGGCTGTCCGGGCGCTTCAGTGGTCCGGGCGGTTCAGTGGTTGCCGGTTCGGCGGTCCGGGCCGGTTCAGCGGTCGGACCGTGCCGTGCTCAGGGCGGCGACGTCGTCACCCGTCCCGAAGGCTGCGTCGTCGTCGCCGACGGATCGCCGGCGGGGCCCTCCTGGGTGGGTGTGCCCGGTGTGGTCGAACTGCTCGGCGGCGGGCCGGTGGTCTCCCCGGGAGACGGTGCGACGGGTGAGGGGCTGACCGCCGGTACGACGGGAGTCGGCGCGTCGGACAGGAGAGCCGCCGCGGTCACCCCGCCACCGGCGAGGATCAGACACGCGGCCCCCGCGGCGACGGCGACGCGACGCCGGTGCGCGCGCCTGGCGCGCTCGGCGATGCGCGCGACCGGTACGGCGCGGGCGCGGGCCGTACCGGAGGCGGCGGCCTGCCGGAACATCTCGCGCAGCGGGTCCCGGGGGTCCTGGGCGTCCTGGGGGTCAAGCACCGGGGTCCTCCTCAACGTTCCGGGGCTGCAGACGATCGGCGAGGGCGACCCGGCCACGGACCAGGTGCGTCTTGACGGTGCTGGCGGACTGTCCGGTCTCGCCGGCGATCTGTTCGACGCTCAGGTCGCACAGGTAGTGCAGGGTCACCGTGCGGCGCTGCTGGGCGGGCAGGCCGCGCAGCGCGTCGATGAGCACCACGTACTCCGGGCCGGGGCCCTCGACGGGCGGTGGAGCGCCCGCGCGGTCCCAGGCGTCGGACGTGCGCCTGCGGAAACGCCAACGACTCACCGCCAGGCGCCAGGCGACCGTGCGGATCCACGCCTCCGGCTGTCCGTCGCGATCGAGCTGGCGTCGCCGGCTCCACCCCTTGACGAACGCTTCCTGTACGACGTCCTGAGCCTCGTGCAGATCGCCCAGCATCACGTACAGCTGCCCTGTGAGTCGCGCGACCGCCTGCTCGTAGAACGCCTCGAACTCCTCAACGGTCAACACTCACTCCCGGATCTTTCGCTTCACCACGCATACGCCTGGCGCCAGGCGTCCGGTTGACACGGTCCGCCTCTCCACAGAGTGATGGTGATCACAGAACCGGGGCGGTCGCGCGACGCGCGGCGGACGGCGCGAGGGCGTGTCCACGGCGGCCCGGTCCGCGTCGCCGACCCGGCGGGGCCTCCCGGGGAATCCGGCTCGGCCGGGAGGGCGAAAGAAGTCCGGGCGCCCATGTCGAGAACCCGCGGTCGGCTCCGTCCCCGGGGCGGAAGCGACCACAATGGGCCGCACCGGTACCGAGGAGACGAACCGCCATGGCCAAGTACCTGCTGCTGAAGCACTACCGAGGCGCTCCCGCCGCGGTGAACGACGTCCCCATGGACCAGTGGACGCCGGAGGAGATCTCGGCGCACGTGACGTACATGGACGACTTCGCGGAGCGCCTCAAGGAGACCGGCGAGTACGTCGACAGCCACGCGCTCTCACCGGAGGGCACCTTCGTCCGGTACGACGGTGAGGGGCGGCCGCCGGTCACCGACGGGCCGTTCGCCGAGACGAAGGACGTCATCGCCGGCTGGATGGAGATCGACGTCGACACCTACGAGCGGGCGCTCGAACTGGCCGGTGAACTGTCGGCGGCGCCGGGCGCGGGCGGCGAGCCGATCCACGAGTGGCTCGAACTGCGCCCGTTCCTGTCCACGGCTCCCACCATCACGGAGTGATGAGCTCTCCCGTGGACGAGGCCCTGCTCAGGAGCCTCACGCCGGGCGTGCTCGGCATCCTCGTCCGCCGCGGAGCCGACTTCGCGGCGGCCGAGGACGCCGTGCAGGACGCCCTGGTCGAGGCCGTCCGTGGCTGGCCGGAGGACCCGCCCCGGGACCCGAAGGGCTGGCTCGTCACCGTGGCCTGGCGGAAGTTCCTCGACGCCACGCGGGCGGACACCGCCCGGCGGCGGCGCGAGGGCCTCGTCGAGGAGGAGCCGCGGCCCGGGCCCGCGCCCGCGGTGGACGACACCCTCCAGCTCTACTTCCTCTGCGCCCACCCCTCGCTGACGCCGTCCTCCGCGGTCGCGCTCACGCTGCGCGCCGTCGGCGGGCTCACTACCCGCCAGATCGCGCAGGCCTATCTGGTGCCCGAGGCGACCATGGCGCAGCGCATCAGCCGCGCCAAGCGCACCGTCTCGGGGGTGCGGTTCGACCGGCCGGGCGATGTGGCCACCGTGCTGCGCGTCCTCTACCTGGTCTTCAACGAGGGCTACTCCGGCGACGTCGACCTCGCCGCCGAGGCCATCCGGCTCACCCGGCGGCTCGCGGCCGTGATCGACCACCCCGAGGTGGCCGGGCTGCTCGCCCTCATGCTGCTCCACCACGCCCGGCGGGCCGGCCGTACCGCACCCGACGGCAGCCTGGTGCCGCTCGCCGAGCAGGACCGGGGCCGCTGGGACACCGAGCTGATCGCCGAGGGCGTCGAGATCCTGCAGGCGGCCCTCGCCCGGGACCGGCTCGGCGAGTACCAGGCGCAAGCCGCCGTCGCCGCGCTCCACGCCGACGCGCCCACCGCGGAGGAGACCGACTGGGTGCAGATCGTCGAGTGGTACGACGAGCTCGCACGGCTCACCGACAGCCCCGTCGTCCGGCTCAACCGTGCCGTGGCCGTCGGCGAGGCCGACGGACCGCGCGCCGGGCTCGCGGCGCTCGCGGATCTGACCGGCTCCTCCCCGGGCCCGGCCGCCGGGGGCCATGGCCGCCGGCTGCCCCGCGCCACCGCGGCGGCGGCGTACCTCCATGAGCGGGCCGGGGATCTGGCGACGGCGGCACGGCTGTACGCCGACGCGGCCCGGGAGGCCCCCAACCTCCCCGAACGCGACTACCTGACCCGCCAGGCCGCCCGGCTCAACACCCGCCGGCGCGGCTGAGGGCCGCACGCCCGACCGGCGGGTGGGGACGGACGGCCGGGCCGGATACGGAGCCGGTCAGCTGAGGGCGTCGCCCATGGAGCTCTGCCAGTACGTCACACGCAGCGAGCTGTCGACGTACACACCCTTGCCTGCGAGCCGGGGGCGGGAGGTGGTGCCGTCGGTGAAGCCGACCGTGAGGCTCGTCGTCGTGTAGCCGTGCTGTCCGCTGCCGTCGGCGGCGGAGAGGATCACGCCCGCGTAACCGGACTCACCCGGGGCGAGGGTCACGACCGCCTGCGGGTGGGTCGACTCGATGACCGGCGGGACGGCCTGGGCCTCGCCGAAGCGGGCGACCGGGTAGCCGAGGAGGTCGCAGAGGCCGGAGCCGGTGTTGGTGACGGTGAGCAGCATGTGGTTGAGCGGGCGGGCGACCGGGGTGGCGGTGGTCCTGGTGTTGCCCGCGCCGCACTGCTTGTTCCGCGAGGGCCCGCTCGTGTCGTCGCTGCCGCCGGAGGTCGAGGCGCTCGTCCCGCTGTTGCCGCCGGAGCCGCTGCTTCCGGCGGAGGTGGCGCCGCCGGACTCCCCGCCGGTGGCGGTGCCCGTGGTCGTACCGCCGTTCTTCGATCCGCCCGTCGAGCCGCCGTTCGTCGAGCCGCCGGTCGATCCGGCCGTCGAGCCGCTCGTGGAGCCCGCGGTCCTGCCGGACGAACCGCCCTGGGGGTTCGTCGTCGCGGCGCCCGAGGGGGTCGGCGTCGGGGTCTCGGCCGGCTGCGTGGCCGAGGCGGTGGGGGCGAGCGACGTCGTGGCGGCGCCTTCGTCCTGCGCGGCGCCGGTGCCGCAGGCGGTGAGCGAGAGCGCGGCGACGGCGAGCGTCGTGGCGGCGAGAAGGCGGGTGCGGGTGGTGCGTCCGGACATGGGAGTCCCCCTTGGGTACGGGATCGGAAACCGGTCGTTGTGCGGCGACGGCCGCCGGTTCCCCGTGGCGGCCTTGCCTCGCCGACCACAGCGTGTGACAAGATCCGTTCCAGCTGCCGCTCCTACCGGGTGGTACGGGACGCTGGAATGAAATCAAGGCTCTGACCTGCACTGATGTCTCCACCTGGGGACGTGGGGACGAATGCCGGAAGAGGGTGGAACGGTGGCGGGGGACGAGTTCGCGGCGCTGTTGGGGCAGCTCAAGGAGCGCTCGGGGCTCAGCTACGGCACGCTCGGCAAGCGTCTGCACATGAGCGCCTCGACCCTGCACCGGTACGTCAACGGGGACGCCGTACCGGTGGACTACGCGCCCGTGGAGCGGCTCGCGCGGCTGTGCCGGGCGACCCCCGACGAACTCGTCGAGCTGCACCGGCTGTGGGTGCGGGCGGACGTGTCGCGCGGGCGGAAGGCCCCGGCCGTCCCGGTGGACCGGGCTGTGGCCCCGGACCCGGATCCGGCCCCGACTCTGGATGTCGCGACGGAGCCGACGGCCGAGGTGCTGTCCGAGGTGCCGGTCGAACCGGCGCCCGAGACTTCGTCGACGGAGCCGGCCCCGGCGGACGGAGCAGCCGTGACCGGGGCGCCGCCCGCGGTGGCGGCCCCGTCCCCTCCGGAGCGCGGGCGGCTCCGGCGTACCGCCGTGGTCGTCGGCACCACCGCGGTCGCCGCCGCCGTGGCGGTCGCGCTCGTCATGAACATCTCGGGCGGGGACGGACCGGAGAAGGAACGGCGGGCGGGCGACGCGGCCGTTTCCTCCGGAGCACCGGGGCGGTCCGGGTCCTCCGGCGGCAAGCCGACGGGGACGGCGTTCGCGCCGACCGTCGTGACCGCGCCCCACACCTGGGAAGGGCCCTGCAGCCAGCACTACCTGATCGACCGTGGGCCCGAGCAGGTCCCGCCGCCGCCCACGGAGCAGGACGCGCCGGGCTGGATCGCCGCGCTCGACGCGGTGCCGGGCGGGGACCAGCTGCTGCGGCTGACGGTGCAGGGCACCGGGAAGCGGACGGTCGTCCTGGAGGCCCTTCATGTGCGGGTCGTGAGCAAGAAGGCGCCCCTGGCCTGGAACGACTACGTGATGGGTGTCGGCTGTGGCGGCGAGGTGTCGACGAAGGCCTTCGCCGTCGATCTCGACGCCGGCCGGCCGGCCGCCGTCCCCGTGGGCGGGCAGCGGACGTTCTCGTACAAGACGAGCGAGTCCGACCCCGTGATCTTCAACGTGGCCGCGCGCGCCCAGGCGCACGACGTCAGCTGGTACCTGGAACTCGTCTGGTCCAGCGGCGAGGCGCACGGCACGCTCCGCGTCGACGACGACGGCCGCCCGTTCCGTACCAGCGGCAACCTCGCCCGGCCCGCGTACGCCTACCCGTTGGGCTGGACCGAATGGATCGACAACGACGTCGACACCGAGGGGCGTTAGGGCTTTTCCAGGCGTCGAGGGCGGCCACCGGGCTCGCCACCGCGACCGTGTTGTAGACGAAGACGAAGGCGAAGGCGAAGACACACGACCTCGTCACGGCGCGGCGGGCCCGGTGACCGGCGTTGCCCCCTCGCTCTTCAGCCGCTCCTCAGGGCGCCGGTACCGCGCGGTGTGGGCGGCCGACCGGCTCGGAGACCGCCTCGGTGGCGGCGCGGTGTGAGGGCCGGGCAACAATGGCGTGACGTCGCCCGCACGCAACGGCACTTTCGATGAGGATGAAGGCGAGAGACACCCATGAACGTCAGCGCACACATGGAAGCCGTCTACACGGAGGTCCGCCGACGCAACCCCGGGGAGGCGGAGTTCCACCAGGCGGCCGCCGAGGTCCTCGACTCCCTCGCGCCCGCCCTCGAACGGCACCCCGAGTACGCCGAGACCGGGATTCTGGAGCGACTGTGCGAGCCCGAACGGCAGTTGCTCTTCCGGGTTCCGTGGGTGGACGACCACGGCACCGTGCGGGTGAACCGAGGATTCCGGGTGGAGTTCAACAGCGCCCTCGGCCCGTACAAGGGCGGGCTGCGGTTCCACCCGAGCGTCAATCTCGGCATCGTGAAGTTCCTCGGTTTCGAGCAGATCTTCAAGAACGCGCTGACGGGCATGGCGATCGGCGGCGGCAAGGGCGGCGCCGACTTCGACCCCAAGGGCCGCTCGGACGCCGAGGTCATGCGCTTCTGTCAGTCCTTCATGACCGAGCTCTACCGTCACCTCGGTGAGCACACGGACGTGCCGGCCGGGGACATCGGCGTCGGGGCGCGCGAGATCGGTTTCCTCTTCGGGCAGTACAAGCGGATCACCAACCGTTACGAGTCCGGCGTCCTCACCGGCAAGCCGGTGGGCTGGGGCGGCTCCCACGTCCGTACCGAGGCCACGGGCTACGGCGCGGTCTACTTCGCGGAGGAGATGCTCGCCACCCGCGGCCAGGACTTCGACGGACGGCGGGTCGTGGTCTCCGGCTCCGGCAACGTGGCCGTGTACGCCGCGGAGAAGGTGCACGCCCTCGGCGGCCGCGTCGTGGCCTGCAGCGACTCCTCCGGGTACCTCGTCGACGAGGACGGCATCGACCTCGACCTGCTCAAGGACGTCAAGGAGGTGCGGCGGGCCCGGATCTCCGCCTACGCGGAGGCGAAGCCGACCGCGCGCTTCTCCGCCCGTGGCACGGTGTACGACGTCCCGTGCGACATCGCCCTGCCCTGCGCGACCCAGAACGAACTGGGCCTCGACGACGCCGTGGCCCTGGTCAAGCACGGGATCCTCGCGGTCGCCGAGGGCGCGAACATGCCCTGCACGCCCGAGGCGGTGAAGGTCTTCCGGGAGGCAGGTGTCCTCTTCGGCCCCGGCAAGGCGGCCAACGCCGGCGGCGTGGCGACCTCGGCCCTCGAGATGCAGCAGAACGCGGCCCGCGACAGTTGGACCTTCGAGGAGACCGAGACCCGGCTCGCCGCGGTCATGCGCGGTGTCCACGCCGAGTGCCGGGCCACGGCGGAGGCGTACGGCGGCAACGCCGAGGACTACGTACTCGGCGCCAACGTGGCGGGGTTCCTGCGGGTGGCGCGGGCGATGACCGCCCAGGGCGTGATCTGAGGACGCCCCCGCACGGCGGCCCCGCCCCGCGCCCCCCGCCCCGCGTGCCACCCGGCGCGCGGGGCGGGGCCGTCGGCCGAAGCGCCCGCCCCCGCGCCGTCTCAGCCGCTTCGCTCGCCGGGCAGGATCTGTTCCGTCGGGATGGC
>NZ_LIPQ01000374.1 GCF_001418135.1 Streptomyces aureus | reverse complement strand
ACCGGCTCCGGCGCCCGGTGCGCCCGCCCGCCCCGCAGATGCAGCGCCACCTCACGCGGCAGCACCATCGTCCGCGGCGACACCGGAAGCAGCAGGCCATGGTCGCGCAGCCACTGCACCGGCGCCGCCGGCTTCGCCGACACCTCGCCGTACGGCGGACCCCACACCAGCCGGTCCAGCACGGACAACGCGTCCGGCGACGCCGTGTCGAGCAGCGCCCCCATCCGGTCCCGGTCCGTGAACAGCTCCGTCAGCGCCGCCACCGCCGACACCGGATCATGCGTGGTCGGCAGCCCCGCCGCCGCGATGATCTCCTGCACCCGGCCCGGCGACATCCCCGACGTCGCCTCGGCCACCGTCGGCCCGAGCCCCGTCGGCGACGGATGCTGCGCCGACGGCGCGAGCAGCTCCCGTGCCGTCCGCACCAGCCGCAGCCGGTCGTCCTCACCCCACACCAGCGCCTGCTCGCGCAGCAGCGCCACCGCACCCGGCAGCGCCGCCTCGATCTCCGCATCGCCCTCGTCGCCGGTGAGCAGCCCCAGGAGCACGGCGTACGGCGCCGGGTCCTGGGCCACCGCGAGCGCTTCGGCCGTCTGAAGGGCGAACCGGTCGAGCCGCTCCAGGGCCCGCACCACCGAACCCCGCGTCCCGGCACGCGTCGCCAGCTGCGTCAGATCGTTCGGCACCGGGCTCAACAGATCGGGCCGGGCCCGCAACAGCGCGGCGAGCCCCTCGTCGCCCCGCGCGCGCAGCGCCTCAGCGAGTGTGCGGGGCGCCGTGGCGGCGCCAGTTACCTCGGGCACGTGCGCCTCCCGGTCGAGCTCACCGATCCCCATCCGGACCACGTTAGCCGCTGCGCAGGCGCTAACGTCGGGCCGTACCGGGCGAACCGGCCGTGGAGGGGCACCGTGGGGATCGAGAGCGACCAGTTGGTCTACGACTATCTGAGCCGGGTCGGCGATCTGGCCCAGCAACGTCAGCTGCCGGCGAGCGACCGGATGCGGCTGGTGTCCACCCTCCGCGACGAGATCGACCGCCGCCGCGCCACGCACGGCGAGGAGAGCCCGGCGGCGATACGAGGCATCCTCGGCGCGCTGGGAACGCCGGACGAGGTCGTGGAACGGGCGGAGGGCCCGGGCGCGGCGCCACCGTCGACACCGGCACCGACAGCGGAGGGGAAGCCGGCGAAGAAGCCCGTGAACATGCCCGTGCCGAAGCCTCGCGCGGGGGAGCGGACGGGCAAGCGGGCGGGGAAGCGCCTCGGGTGGGTCCCGGGCAGCCGCCGGTCCCGCGAGGGAGCGGCCCCGGTGGCGTCGGCGACCCCTGCTCCGGCCTCGGACGCCGGGGTCGCCGACGCCGTGGGCCTCTCGGGAGCCGGTGCCGACACCGGTGCCGACACGGACTGGTGGCAGGTCGACGCCGCCGACGGCCTCCCCGGCTTCGTCGGCGGCGTCGAACGACCGGACCTCTTCAAGGAGCCCGTCCCGGAAGACGACGACGAGGACGAGGACGAGTACGCGGACGGGCACCGGGACGGCGCCGGGGACGAACCGGACACGTCCCCCGGGAAGCGCCGCCGCCTGGCCCGCGTCCTCCTCCGCCGCGGGCGGACGGCCCCCGCGCCCGAGCCGGACACGAACCGGGACACGGAGCCCGGGACGGCCCGGGTCCCCCGTCTCCGCCTCGCCAGCCCCTTCGTCCTGCTCGCCGCGCTCCTCCTGCTCGGCGGCGCGCTCTTCGGCTCCCTCGTCGCCCTGGCCGCGGGCTGGCTCATCGCGTACGCCTCCCGCCGGCTGACCCCCGGCGAGGTCAAGGGCGCCGTCCTGGTGATCCCGGGCCTGGCCGCCGCGTCCGGCATCGCCTGGCTCTGGGGCCGCGTGGAGGGCCGCTGGGGCGAGCCGGTGGCCGCGGGCGGCGAGGCGATGGGCGCGGCGATCTCCGAGACCTGGCCCTGGGTCCTCCGGGGCGCGGCGGTCGCGTCGGCCCTCTTCCTGCTGTGGCGCGCCCGGAGGCACTGACCGGGTGGGCTCAGCTCACCCCGCCGGAACCTCGGCATCCTTGTCCAGATCCGCGTGCCACGGCGCCCCCGGCACCACCAGCGGCGAGCCCGTCACCGGGTCCGGCACCACGACCGACGCCAGCCCGAAGACGTCCCGTACGAGCTCCTCCGTCACGATCTCCCCCGGCGCCCCCTCCGCCACCACCCGGCCCGCCTTCATGGCGATCAGGTGGTCGGCGTACCGGGCCGCCTGGTTCAGGTCGTGGAGGACGAGGACGACCGTGCGGCCGCGCAGCCGGTTGAGGCGGCGGACCAGGTCCAGGACCTCCACCTGGTGGGAGATGTCCAGGTAGGTGGTGGGCTCGTCGAGGAGCAGCAGGTCCGTCTCCTGGGCGAGGGCCATCGCGATCCACACCCGCTGCCGCTGACCGCCCGACAGCTCGTCCACGGAGCGGTCGGCGAGCGCGGTCACGTCCGTGCGGTCCATCGCCTCGACGACCGCCCGCTCGTCCTCCTCCGACCACTGCTTCCACCAGGCCTGGTGCGGCTGGCGGCCGCGCGAGACCAGGTCGGCGACGGTGATCGCCTCCGGCGCGACCGGCGTCTGCGGAAGCAGCCCGATCGAGCGGGCGATCCGCTTCGTCGGGAGCTTCGCCAGCTCCTCCCCGTCGAGCAGGACCGCGCCGCCCGCCGGCCTGAGGAGCCGGCCGAGCGCCCGGAGGGTCGTCGACTTGCCGCAGGCGTTGGGGCCGACGATCACGGTCACCCTGCCGTCGGGGATCGCCAGGTCCAGCTCGTGGACGACGGTGCGGTCCTCGTAGGCGAGCGTCAGCTCGCGCGCGGTCAGCCTGCTCACGCCTTGCCTCCTGCGGATGCTGCGGTACGGCTCCGGACGATGAGCCAGATCAGATACGGGGCGCCGACGGCCGCCGTGAGGACGCCCACCGGAAGTTCGACGGGCGACAGGAGCCGCCGGCCGAGCAGGTCGGCGAGGACGACGACCGCGGCACCGGTGAGCGCCGAGGCGAGCAGCGGGATCTGCGCGGTACGGGTCATCCGGCGGGCGATCTGCGGCGCGAGCAGCGCCACGAAGTCGACCGGGCCCGCGACCCCCGTCGCCACGGACGCGAGCACGACCCCCACCGCCACCAGCCCGAGCCGGACCCGCCCGAGCCGGACGCCGAGCGCCGTCGCCGTGTCGTCGTCGAGGGAGACCGTCCGCTGGGCTCGGGCCGCCCACAGCACGGCGGGCAGCATGAGCAGCAGCGTCCAGCGGACCGGCGCGGACTCGTCCCAGCCGCGCCCGTTGAGCGAGCCGGTCATCCAGATCTGGGCCTGCTGGGCGACGAGGAAGTCGCCCTTGGTCATGAAGAGCGTGGTGAGCGACCGCAGTGCGATCGCGAACCCGATGCCGATGAGGACGAACCGCGTCGCGTGCAGCCCGCCGCGCCACGCGAACACGTACACGAGCGCCGCGGCGACGACACCGCCGGCGATCGAGAGGTACGGCAGCACGGTGTACGAGGTGAGCCCGAAGGTCATCGCGGCGACGGTGACCGCCCCCGCGCCCTGGCTGATGCCGATGATGTCGGGGCTGGCCAGCGGGTTGCGGGCCACGGTCTGGATCAGCGCGCCCGCGACCCCGAACGCGGCGCCGACGGCGAGCGCGACGACGAGCCGCGGCTCCCGCAGCTCCGCCACGACGAACGTCGACGGCGACGGCTGCCCGAGGAGGACGCGCACGACCTCGGAGGGGCCGACGAACCGCTCGCCGACGCAGAGGTACGCGACGGAGGACGCGGCCAGGAGCAGCAGCAGGCCCACGGTGACGAACGCGGACCGCCGGTGCACCAGGAACGAGGCGCCGCCGGCGCGCACGAGCCCGTACCCCGCGGGCCGCGGCGTGCCCTTCGGGGGCCGGACGGGGGAGAGGACGCTCACGCCGCCACCGCCTTCCGCCGTACGAGCGTCACCAGGAACGGCACCCCGATCAGCGCCGTCATCACCCCGGCCGGCACCTCGCCCGGCGGGAACACGATCCGCCCGGCGACGTCCGCCACGAGGAGCATCACCGGTCCGACGACCGCGGCCATCGGCAGCACCCACCGGTGGTCGGAGCCGACGACGGCCCGCGCGATGTGCGGGACGGCGAGGCCGACGAAGGCGACGGGCCCGGCGGCGGCCACTCCCGCGCCGGTGAGGACGGTCGCGCCGATCCCGCCGACGATCCGCACCGTCGCGACCCGCTGCCCGAGCCCCTTGGCGACGTCCTCGCCGAGCGCGAGCGCGTCGAGCCCGCGCGCGACGGAGACGACGAGGAGCGCGCCGAGCAGCAGGAAGGGCCAGATCTGGCCGACGATCTGGGCGTCGCGCCCGTCGAGGGAGCCGATCTGCCAGAACCGGAACTCGTCGAGCGCGGAGGCCTTGGTGGTGAGGATGCCGGTGGTGACGGAGAGCAGCAGCGCGTTGATCGCGGCCCCGCCGAGCGCCAGCTTCACCGGCGTCGCCCCGCCGCGCCCGCTGGAGGCGATGGCGTGGACGGCGACCGCGGCGAGCGCGGCGCCGACGAAGGCGAACCACACGTACCCGGTCAGCGAGTGCACTCCGAAGAAGGCGATCGCGAGGACGACGCCGACCGAGGAGCCCTGGCTGATGCCGAGGATGCCGGGGTCGGCGATCGGGTTGCGGGTGATGCCCTGGAGAGCCGTACCGGCGAGCGCGAGCGCCGCGCCGACCATCAGCCCGATGAGGGTCCTGGGCACCCGGAGCTGCCGTACGACCTCGGCGTCGGGGCTCGTACCGCCGTGCAGCAGGGCGTCGAGCACCGTGGACGGGGCGATGGCGCGGGCGCCGACGGCGAGGCTCAGGAGCACGGCGAGGAGCAGGGCGACGAGAGCCGCCGAGGTCGCGAGGACCCGTCTGGAACGGAAAGCGGCTGGCATCAGGACCCATCGGGTGGTGCGGGGATCGGGCGGTGCGGGTTTGGTAAGGCTTGGCTCAGTGTAAGCAGCAGCCATATTCGAACACCTGGGCCGTAGGTCCCCCGGAAGGGTCCCCGAGAATGGCGGCATGACACCCTCCGCCCTCACGCCCCCGACGGCCACGAAGCCGACGCCCCCGCTCACCGTCGGCTTCGACCTCGACCTGACGCTCGTCGACACCCGACCGGGCATCAAGGCCGCCTGGGAGGCGTTCTCGGCCGCATCCGGCGTCCCCGTCGACGCGGACCTCGTCGTCAACCGCCTCGGCCCGCCCCTGGAGCACGAGATGGCCCACTGGGTCCCCGCGGACCAGGTCACCGAGATGGTGGCCCGCTACCGCGCGCTCTACCCGGCGTACGCGATCGAGCCCTCGCCGCCGATGCCGGGCGCGAGGGACGCGATGCGGGCCGTACGCGAAGCGGGCGGCCGCACCATCGTCGTCACCGCCAAGAACGGCCCCCACGCCGAGCTGCACCTCGCGCACCTCGGCATCGAGCCCGACGCGCTCGTCGGCGGCCTCTGGGCCGAGGGCAAGGCCGAGGCCCTGCGCGCCCACGGCGCCCAGGTGTACGTCGGCGACCACATCGGCGACGTCCGCGGCGCCGCCACGGCCGGCGCCCTCTCCGTGGCCGTCGCCACCGGCCCCTGCGCCCCCGAGGAACTGGCGGCGGCCGGCGCCCATGTCGTCCTCACCGACCTGACGGACTTCCGCGCCTGGTGGGAGGGGTACCTGGCCTGAACGGCGGCCGCTACCCGGCCTGAACGGGCGCGGCCGCACCCTCCCGCGCCTGCCGCCGCTGAGCCGCGATCGAACGCAGCACGCCGGCGGCGGCGACGGCGAATCCGACGCCCATGAGCATGGAGACGGTGTACGCGACCGTGGGGAACGGATCCGTCCCCAGGAACAGCGGAGCCACGGTGACCAGCGTCGCCACCGCGCCGATGGCGAAGAGGATGACACCGGCCTTGACGAGGCCGTCACCCGGAGCGCTGTCGTTCGCCTGTGCGGCAGGAGTTTCACTACGCATCCGGCCAGGGTAGTTCCCAGGCCGAACGAACACATCGGGGACGTCTTGGCACGGCCTCCGGACCATCAGCCTGCTCAGGCTCCATGAGCCCCTTCAAACGGCCCGAGCCCGGACGCCGGCTCACCTCCCGAGCCGATGAGTTCGACGTGGTCGTCGCGGCGAAGACGGACCGGCTCACCCGACGCTCCACGCACTTCGACGAACTGTGCTGTGGAGGGTGGCAAGCGGAAGGTTCTGGAGATCGACCAGGAATTCCGTCCCTACGTTGAAGAGATCTTCCGGCGCGTCCGTGAAGGTCGGTCCACTCACCGCATCGCACGTGACTTCAATTCCCGCGGCGTACTCACCTGGGGTGATCACCTCAGGAAGGCGAAGGGGAGGAAACCAGGGGGAGCGGATACGCCCGCGTCAGCACCACCGCTCAGGCTCCGGCCCGAGCGTCATGAAGGTAGCGGCCGAGCACGGCGTCGGCCGCTGCGACTGTCTTCCGCGTCAAGGCGGCGGCCAAGGAAGCCCGAACCCCTGCTGCGCCCCCTGTGAGCCTCTGTCCTGCCCGGACAGGGGCTCTCCTCGTTTGGGCGTGGGGTTAACCCTCTCCGTCCCTGGGGACAGCCTCGGTAAGGTGTTCCAGGGCATTTCTACGGGCGCCCAGGAGTGTCCGGGACCGACAGAGGGAGAGTGTGCTTTGCCGACTGGCAAGGTCAAATGGTTCAACAGCGAGAAGGGCTTCGGCTTTCTCTCCCGCGACGACGGCGGCGACGTCTTCGTCCACTCGTCGGTGCTCCCTGCCGGAGTCGACGCACTGAAGCCGGGGCAGCGGGTCGAGTTCGGGGTGGTCGCAGGCCAGCGCGGCGACCAGGCACTGTCCGTCACGATCCTCGACCCGACGCCCTCCGTCGCCGCGGCGCAGCGCCGTAAGCCCGACGAACTGGCGTCCATCGTGCAGGACCTGACGACGCTCCTGGAGAACATCACGCCGATGCTGGAGCGCGGCCGCTACCCCGACAAGACGCAGGGCGCCAAGATCGCGGGCCTGCTGCGCGCGGTCGCGGACCAGCTGGACGTCTGATTCCTCCGGCCGCCCTCGCGCGGCCTCGCGGGCTTCGGGCGGCTGCCGGACTCCGTCCGGCGGTCCCCGGCTACGGGAAAGCGAGCGCGTCCGGGCCGAGGGGCGGTACGAGTCCCTCGGCCGCGGCACGGGTGAGCAGCCCGCGGACCGCCGCGTACCCGTGCTCGCCGAGGTCGGCCGTGAACTCGTTGACGTAGAGCCCGATGTGCTGGTCGGCGACCTTCGGGTCCATCTCCTGCGCGTGCTCCATGACGTACGGGCGGGAGGCCGCCGGGTCGTCCCAGGCCATCCGCACCGACGTACGGGCCGAGTCGGCGAGCCGCCGCAGGGTCTCCGCACCGAGGGAGCGGCGGGCGACGATCGCGCCGAGCGGGATCGGCAGGCCGGTCGTGGACTCCCAGTGCTCGCCCATGTCGGCGAGGCAGTGCAGCCCGTAGCTCTTGTACGTGAAGCGGGCCTCGTGGATGACGAGCCCGGCGTCGACCTTGCCGTCGCGCACCGCGGGCATGATCTCGTGGAACGGCATCACGACGACGTTCCCGACCCCGCCCGGCACCTTCTCGGCCGCCCAGAGCCGGAACAGCAGATACGCGGTGGAGCGCTCGCTCGGCACCGCGACCGTCTTCCCGGCGAGGTCGGCGCCGGTCGCGTCCTCCCGGGTGAGGACGAGCGGCCCGCAGCCGCGGCCGAGGGCGCCGCCGCAGGGCAGCAGCGCGTACTCGTCGAGGATCCAGGGCAGGACGGCGTACGACACCTTGAGGACGTCGTGGCCGTCGGTGCCGCTCTCGGCCCAGCCGTTGGTGATGTCGATGTCGGCGAAGGTGACGTCGAGCCGCGGGGCGTCCGGGACGCGGCCGTGGGCCCAGGCGTCGAAGACGAAGGTGTCGTTCGGGCAGGGCGAGTAGGCGATCTTCAGCTTGGTCACGACGGCTCCAGCTCCATGAAGACGGTCTTGCTGAGCAGCTCGGAAGTGTGCCGGAGCGCGTGCAGGGCCTCACCGATGCGCCAGGCGGCGCGGTCACGGGGGCCGACGGCGTTCGACACGGCCCGGATCTCGACCACGGGCACGCCGTACGCGGCGGCGGCCTCGGCGACACCGAAGCCCTCCATCGCTTCGGCGGCGGCCCCGGGATGGCGCCCGGCCAGCTCGGCGGCGCGGTCGGCGGTGCCGGTGACGGTGGAGACGGTGAGTACGGGCGCGACGGTGTACGGCCGGCCCGCGGCGTCCAGGGCGGCGGCGATCCGGCCGGTCAGGGCCTCCGGCACGGGGTGGACGGACCGCCCGAAACCGAGCTCGTCGACGGTCAGGTACCCGTCGGGGGTCTGGGCGCCGAGGTCGGCGGCGACCACGGCCGACGAGACGACGACGGACCCGAGGGGCGCGAGGGGATGGAACCCGCCGGCGATCCCGGCGGAGACGACGAGGCCGTAGGGGGTCTCGGTGCCGGTGAGCGCCGCGTACGCCAGCGCGGTCCCGGTCGAGGCGGCGACGGCGGCGGGTCCGACCCCGCCGACGAGGACGTCGATCAGTACGTGATCGCCCGGCGAGGCGGTGTGCCGGCGCAGGACGAGACCCCCCGGCAGCGGGAGCAGCTCGGGGGCGCCGAGGCCGAGGCCGGCGGAGACGGAGTCCGCCTCCGCCGCAACGGCCGTCACGATCAGGATCCGGTGGACCACCGGAGGATCAGGATTCCTTCTTCAGCTGGAAGTGCCAGATGCCGGTCAGCTTCTTGCCGGTGTTCTCGACGATGGTCACCTGGCTGTTGTCGGTGGCCTCGCCGGTCTGGCTGGAGAAGAAGGCGCTGGCCGGAATGGTCCGGTACGTCTTCTTGTACGGCTCGGGCTCGGCCTGCTGGCCGCCGAGGAAGATGGTCCAGCCGTTGTCCGCGATCTCGGGGTCGACCCCGAAGCGGATCTTGTCGTCCATCGCCACGGTGATGGACTTCTCGGCCTTCTTGTTGAGGCACTGCTGGATCTGCGACTCCTTGATGGCTTCGCCGTCGTTGTAGCAGGCGGCCTCGGAGTGGATCGAGTCGGACCCGACCGTCACGGTCGCGATCGGAGTCGGCTTGTCGCAGGCGGAGAGAACGAGGAGCCCGGCGGAGACGGCCCCGAGGGCGACGGCGGCCCGGCGGCGCGAGCCGGAGAAGAACGCAACGGTCATGAGCCGAAGGCTATCGGGCCGCCGCGCCCGCGCCACGCGGGGGTACGGCGTGCCGCTGTCCGGTACCGGAACGAGGGGCGGCAGGCGAGCGGGATTCCTACGCCACCCGCGTCTTCGACCGCCCCTTCGACCCCGGCCTCCGCCGGGCCTCCGCGAGCAGCCCCCGCACGGAGAGGAGCGCGCCCGTGGCCAGGATTCCGGCCGCGACGGCCATGCCCAGGGCTCCGTTCAGCGGCAGGGCGATGCCGATCCCGCCGCCCACCACCCACGCCATCTGCAGCGCCGTCTCGGAACGCGCGAACGCCGAGGTCCGTACGACCTCCGGCACGTCCCGCTGGATCAGCGCGTCCAGGGACAGCTTCGACAGGGCCTGGGTGATGCCCGCGACCGCGCCCAGGGCGGCCACCATCAGCCCGCCGAAGAAGATCGCCGTACAGATCGCCGTGGCGCAGACCACGCTGATCATCGTGGCGATGATCACCTCGGGCCCGTGGCCCCGGTCCCGCAGCAGCGAGCCCATCGCCGTACCGCAGGCGTTGCCCACCCCGGCCGCCACACCCACGATCCCCAGCGACACGGCGGCGCTCTGCCCCGACAACGGATGCTCGCGCAGCAGGAACGCCAGGAAGAAGATCAGGAAACCCGACAGCATCCGCTGCGCCGCGTTCGCCTGCAGACCGTGCAGGACCGAGGGCCCCACCGTCCGCAGGCTCGGCTTCCGCTCGCCGTGCGTCAGCAGATGCGCCCGCCGCTCACCCTTCGCCGAGTCCACCTTGGGTGGCATCCGCAGCGCCCAGAACGCCCCGAGCAGGAACAGCGCGCACGCGCCGTACAGCGGATACGGGGGACCGAGCACCTGCAGCCCGGCGCCGATGGGCGCGGCGACGCCGGTCGCGAGCAGTCCGGCCAGGGTGACCCGGGAGTTCGCCTTCACCAGGGAGAAGTTCGGTGGCAGGAGCCGGGGCACGACGGCACTGCGCACCACCCCGTACGCCTTCGAGGCCACCAGGACCCCGAGCGCCGCCGGGTACAGCTCGATGCCGCCGGTGGCGACCGCCGCCGACATCATGATCGCGAGGACCGCCCGGGTCAGCATCGCGCCGGCCATCGCCGCCCGCCGCCCGTGCGGGATGCGGTCGAGGAGCGGGCCGATGACCGGGGCGAGCAGGGTGAAGGGGGCCATGGTGACCGCGAGGTAGAGGGCGACGCGGCCGCGGGCCTCGTCGGTGGGGACGGAGAAGAAGACGGTGGAGGCGAGGGCGACGGTGATCATGACGTCACCGGCGCCGTTCACCGCGTGCAGCTCGATCAGTTTCCCGAGCCCCGACTCGCCCGCGCCATGGGCGTGGGTGGCCTTGCGGATGCCCTTCGCGGTTCCCGTGAACGGCAGGTGCAGGGCGCGGCCGACCGACCGGCCCGCTCTGCGGAGCGGTCCGGCATGATCTTCGGATCGTGCGGGGGACCGTGCGGCTGCCACTCCGTCATAGTGCCCCACCGGCGCGCCGGACGAACCGTGGCGCGGCGGTGGAGGGCGACTTCGGGCGATGTCATCGGCCCCGTCAGAGGGGGTCGGACGGGGACGGAGCGGTGCGTGGGCCGCTTTCGAACCCTCCCGTTCACCTCCGGGACGGCGCTCCGACCGCCCCCCGGACGTCCGCGATCCGGGCCACTTGGGGCGGGCAGGTGGGCTGACGCCCGCGAACGGGGTAGCGTGCGTAGCGCGTCACCGGCGGAAGCTCTCGGCCGCGCGCCTCTTCGGCATCCCGCAGAATGGATGACGATAGGTGTGCCCGAGACACGCGAGACAGGTCGGGTGCGCGGACGTCGATGCGGCCCACAGGTCCGCTCCGCCCGCCGCCCGTGGCTTCGCTCCCGCCCCTCGGCCGGCGCACCCGTGAGACGGCGTAGGAGAGAAGCGAGACCTGTGAGTGCTGCGACGACGCGAAGCGGTACCCCGCGTACCCCGCGAGCCACGCGTATCCCCGACCGCCTGTGCGCCGAGGCCGTAGACCTCGCGCGGGAGGCCGCCGAGGAGGCGGCCTTCCCCGGAATCGTCGGCGCCCACGTCGAGGCGATCGCCGAGGGTGACCGGGTCGTCACCCACTACTTCGAGTCCAAGGAACCCGGCTACCGCGGCTGGCGCTGGGCGGTGACCGTCACCCGCGCCTCCCGCGCCAAGAACGTCACGCTTGACGAAACCGTCCTGCTGCCCGGCTCCGACGCGCTCCTCGCCCCCGAGTGGGTCCCGTGGAGCGAGCGGCTGCGGCCCGGCGACATGGGCCCCGGCGACCTGCTGCCGACCGAGGCGGACGACCTGCGCCTGGAGCCCGGCTACTCGGGCGAGGACGCGCCGCCGCCGAACTCCGTGGTGTCGGAGGAGCTGGCGGACCACCTCGACGTCGAGGACGCCGAGATCGTCGCCCGTACCCCTTCGCGGGGCGCGATCGCCGCGGTCGCCGAGGAGCTCGGCATGCGCCGGGCCAGGGTCCTCTCCCGGTACGGGCTCCACCTGGCCGCGGACCGCTGGGAGGAGTCCTTCGGCGCACGCACCCCGATGGCACAGGCGGCTCCGGCCACCTGCGAGTCCTGCGCGTTCCTGGTGCCGCTGGCGGGCTCCCTGAAGCAGACGTTCGGCATCTGCGCCAACGAGTTCGCCCCGGCGGACGGGCGGGTCGTGTCCCTCTCGTACGGCTGCGGTGGCCACTCGGAGGCCGCGATCATGCCGAAGCCGCCGCGGCCGGCGCCGCCGGTGCTCGACTCGATGGGGGCGGACGCGTTCCCCCTCCGCCCGGCGAAGGACTCCGGCTCGACGACGGAACCGGACGCGATGTCGGAGGACCTGGGCCACTCGTAACCCGACACCCCGCGCCCACCAACGGGGGGCGGCGGGG
>NZ_LIPQ01000373.1 GCF_001418135.1 Streptomyces aureus | reverse complement strand
CCGTCGTCACCGATCAGCGTGAGGAGGGTGTCCGCGTCGTTGGCCGCGTCGATCAGCAGCTGCTCGCCGGTGGCCCGGCAGCGCAGCAGATACGCGTTGTTGTCCATCGGGCCGACCGCGACCTTCGAGATCATCAGGTCCGTCAGCTCGTGCACGTCCGCCGCCCCGCCGACCTTCACCACTCCGCTGTACGTCATGCGCTCAGACTAGTCCCGGCCACCCGCGGAAGGGGCTGCGAGCGCTACAACGGGGGGAGCTTCGGCAGCGATCCGCCCTTGGTCTCCAGGGCCGCGCCGTCGCGGCGCCCGGCCAGCCAGCCGAGGATCTCGACGGGGCTGCCCGTGACGACGACGCCGCCGGCCGTACCGCCGGTCTTCCACACCCGGCCGCCGTCGGCCCAGAGGGCGGTCGTCGGCACGGTCTCCAGGCCGGCGAAACGGTCGGCGAGGAAGTCGATCTCCCGGTTCACGAACTCCTCGGGCAGGTCCTCCAGCTCGTAGCCGACGCCCAGGTCGACGTGGTGCAGGTCGACCTCCGCCCAGCGGCGGAACGGGATCCGGGAGGCGCTGTCCAGGACACCGTTGCGGAGCTCGACCGTCCGGCTCCAGTCGGCCGGCTCGGCGCCCACGGCCTGGAATCGGGCGGCGGTCTCGCGCAGGTCGGCGAGCTGGACGTCGAGCGGGCGGCCGGAGTCGCGCTCGATGTCGGCGTCGCGGGTCGCGGCGTCGGGGTACATGGGGAGGCCCTGGAGGACGTTCACCAGAGCGTCGGCGTTCCGGGCGACGTGGGCGAGCACATGGCCACGGGTCCAGCCCGGCAGCCGTGACGGCTCGGCGGTCGCCGCGTTGTCCAGGGAGGCGGCCGCCGTCAGCAGCCTTTCGGTCGCTTCGCGTACGTGAGCGAGGTCGCGTTCGTGGTCGATCATGGCGCCGACCCTAGTGCCAGCCGGGGTGTCACCACTCGTTCGGGTGAAGAGGTCTCCGAGAGTCCGGAAATCGAATGTGCGTGCTATAAGCTCGAAGGAAGCATCCGGCATCCTTGAAGCGTTGGGTGTTTCAGGCACATCAGCTCTCTGCGGCATCCCTCTGCAGCATCCGCTCTCTGAAGAAAGGTGCGGACCGGCGTGACCGACCGTCTCATCGTCCGTGGCGCTCGTGAGCACAACCTCAAGAACGTCTCGCTCGACCTCCCGCGTGACTCCCTGATCGTCTTCACCGGGCTCTCGGGGTCGGGCAAGTCCTCCCTCGCGTTCGACACGATCTTCGCCGAGGGGCAGCGCCGCTACGTCGAGTCGCTCTCCTCGTACGCCCGGCAGTTCCTCGGCCAGATGGACAAGCCGGACGTCGACTTCATCGAAGGTCTGTCGCCCGCGGTCTCCATCGACCAGAAGTCGACCTCGCGCAACCCGCGCTCGACGGTCGGCACCATCACCGAGGTCTACGACTACCTCCGCCTGCTCTTCGCCCGCATCGGCAAGCCGCACTGTCCCGAGTGCCGCCGGCCGATCTCCCGCCAGTCGCCGCAGGCCATCGTCGACAAGGTCCTCGAACTCCCCGAGGGCAGCCGCTTCCAGGTGCTCTCCCCGCTCGTGCGCGAGCGCAAGGGCGAGTTCGTCGACCTCTTCGCCGACCTCCAGACCAAGGGCTACAGCCGCGCCCGCGTCGACGGCGTGACCGTGCAGCTGAGCGAACCGCCGACGCTGAAGAAGCAGGAGAAGCACACGATCGAGGTAGTCGTCGACCGCCTCACCGTGAAGGACAGCGCCAAGCGCCGTCTCACCGACTCCGTCGAGACCGCGCTCGGACTCTCCGGCGGCATGGTCGTGCTCGACTTCGTCGACCTCGCCGAGGACGACCCCGAGCGCGAGCGGATGTACTCGGAGCACCTCTACTGCCCGTACGACGACCTGTCCTTCGAGGAGCTGGAGCCGCGCTCCTTCTCCTTCAACTCGCCGTTCGGCGCCTGCCCCGACTGCACCGGCATCGGCACCCGCATGGAGGTCGACCCGGAGCTGATCGTCCCCGACGAGGACAAGTCCCTCGACGAGGGCGCGATCCACCCCTGGTCGCACGGCCACACCAAGGAGTACTTCGGCCGGCTCATCGGCGGTCTGTCGCAGGCCCTCGGCTTCCGCACGGACATGCCGTACGCGGGGCTGCCGCAGCGCGCCAAGAAGGCCCTGATGTACGGCCACAAGACCCAGGTCGAGGTGCGCTACCGCAACCGGTACGGCAGGGAGCGGGCGTACACGACCCCGGCCTTCGAAGGGGCCGTCTCCTTCGTCAAGCGGCGTCACACCGAGGCCGAGAGCGACTCCAGCCGCGAGCGCTTCGAGGGCTACATGCGCGAGGTGCCGTGCCCCACCTGTGAGGGCACCCGCCTCAAGCCGATCGTCCTCGCGGTCACGGTGATGGAGAAGTCCATCGCCGAGGTCGCCGCGATGTCGATCAGCGACTGCGCCGAGTTCCTCTCCCGCCTCACGCTGAACGCCCGGGACAAGAAGATCGCCGAGCGGGTCCTCAAGGAGGTCAACGAGCGGCTGCGCTTCCTCGTCGACGTCGGCCTCGACTACCTCTCGCTCAACCGCGCCGCGGGTACCCTCTCCGGCGGCGAGGCCCAGCGCATCAGGCTCGCCACCCAGATCGGCTCCGGCCTGGTCGGCGTGCTGTACGTGCTCGACGAGCCGTCCATCGGCCTCCACCAGCGCGACAACCACCGCCTCATCGAGACGCTCGTACGGCTCCGGGACATGGGCAACACCCTCATCGTCGTCGAGCACGACGAGGACACCATCAAGGTCGCCGACTGGATCGTCGACATCGGCCCCGGAGCCGGTGAGCACGGCGGCAAGGTCGTCCACTCCGGCACCTTGAAGGAGCTCCTCGGCAACGAGGAGTCGATGACCGGGCAGTACCTGTCCGGACGCCGGGAGATCCCCACCCCGGCCATCCGCCGCCCGGTCGACCCCGGCCGCCGGCTCACCGTGCACGGAGCCCGCGAGAACAACCTCCAGGACATCGACGTCTCGTTCCCGCTGGGCGTCCTCACCGCCGTCACCGGTGTCTCCGGCTCCGGCAAGTCGACCCTGGTCAACGACATCCTCTACACCCACCTCGCGCGCGAGCTGAACGGCGCCAAGTCGGTGCCCGGCCGGCACACGCGCGTGGACGGCGACGACCTCGTCGACAAGGTCGTGCACGTCGACCAGTCCCCGATCGGCCGCACCCCGCGGTCGAACCCGGCGACCTACACCGGCGTCTTCGACCACGTCCGCAAGCTCTTCGCCGAGACGATGGAGGCCAAGGTCCGGGGCTACCTGCCCGGCCGGTTCTCCTTCAACGTCAAGGGCGGCCGCTGCGAGAACTGCTCCGGCGACGGCACGATCAAGATCGAGATGAACTTCCTCCCGGACGTCTACGTCCCGTGCGAGGTCTGCCACGGCGACCGGTACAACCGGGAGACCCTGGAGGTCCACTACAAGGGCAAGTCCATCGCCGAAGTCCTGAACATGCCGATCGAGGAGGCCCTGGACTTCTTCGAGGCCGTCCCGACCATCGCGCGCCACCTGCGCACGCTCAACGAGGTCGGCCTCGGGTACGTCCGGCTCGGCCAGTCCGCGCCGACGCTCTCGGGCGGCGAGGCACAGCGCGTGAAGCTCGCCTCCGAGCTCCAGAAGCGCTCCACGGGCCGCACGGTCTACGTCCTGGACGAGCCGACCACCGGTCTGCACTTCGAGGACATCTCGAAGCTGATCAAGGTCCTGTCCGGTCTGGTCGACAAGGGCAACTCGGTGATCGTCATCGAGCACAACCTCGATGTCATCAAGACGGCCGACTGGCTCATCGACATGGGCCCCGAGGGCGGCAGCGGCGGCGGCCTGGTCGTCGCCGAGGGCACGCCGGAGGAGGTCGCCTCGGTCCCGGCGAGCCACACCGGCAAGTTCCTCCGCGAGATCCTCGGCGCGGACCGGGTCAGCGACGCCGGGGTGACCGTCCCGGCGGCCCGCGGGACGAGGAAGACGGCGGCGAGGAAGGCTCCGGCCAAGGCGCCCGCCAAGAAGGCCGCGACGACGAAGACGGCCGCCAAGAAGACGGTCGCCAAGAAGACGGCCACGAAGGCGACCGCCACCAAGGCCGCCGCGAAGAAGGCGACGACGCGGGCCCGCAAGGCCTGACGTCCCCGGCAGGGCCCCCTCCTCGGGGGCCCTGCTCCGCCTCTGGACCGACCCGGGCCCGGCCGTCGGCGCGGGGAACCCCGCCGGTATCGTCGGTTCGGTCACGCCTTGCCCCGATCCACCGTGGAGCGCCCATGTCCGGCCAGTCCAGCCGCCGCACCGTACTGAAGGGCGCCGCTCTCGCCGGTGCCGCCGGACTGGGAGTCGCCGCCTGCTCCACCGAATCCAAACTCGGCCACGCCGGGGTCCCGACCCCGACCGCCCCGGTCGCCCTCGGCGCCCCGGACGAGATCCCCGTCGGCGGCGCCAAGCTCTACCGCGAGCAGAAGGTCCTCGTGAGCTGCCCGGCCAAGGGCGAGTACAAGGCGTTCAGCGCCCAGTGCACCCACGCCGGCTGCGTCCTCGACAAGATCGAGAACAACGAGGGCAACTGCCCCTGCCACGGCAGCCGCTTCGACGTCACGACCGGCAAGGCGCTCAAGGGCCCGGCCACCGTCCCGCTCCCCGCCGTCCCGGTCCGCGTCGAGAACGGCCGGCTGGTCGCGGGCCCCGAGGCCGCGCCCAAGGCCTGAGCAGGGCTCCGCGGCCGTCGGGACCCGTCCGCGTCAGGGCCTGCCCCGTAGGGTCACGGCCCCTGTCCCCTAGGGGTCACGGCCCCATCGGGTCCCGGCCTTGCCAGGTCAGGTTTCCGCCGGGTCCAGTCCCCGTCGGGTCCAGTCCCCGTCGGGGCAGCTCCCCCTCGGGTCAGGTCTCCGTCGGGTCGGGTCTCCGTCAGGTCCAGTCCCAGTCGATCCCCAGGATCCCCGGGCGTACCCCCTGCTCCACGACGTGCACCGTGCGGTGCCGGCCGCTCACGGTCAGCTCCGCGCGGCCACCGCGCGGCGCACCCGTCGAGGCCTGTGCGAACCGCCGGCACCGCACGGGCAGCGCCGCCTCGTCGAAGCGCACCTGCAGCACGTACTGCCCGCCCGCGAAACTGAACCCGCGCACGTACTCCCCGCTCGGTCCCGCCGTACCGTCCTCGAAGCCGTACGAGAAGAGGTACGTGTCCCCGGCGCGCAGCCGCGTGTCGAAGAGCAGCTCCGCCACCAGCACCCCCGTCGCCGCGTCCCACCGCACCCGCCCCGTCCGGCAGTTCTCCGCCGCCCGCACCGTGACCCGTGACGGGTCACGGTGCGGGCGGC
>NZ_LIPQ01000372.1 GCF_001418135.1 Streptomyces aureus | reverse complement strand
CCACCCAACCCCGCCACGACACCTGAGTCCCTGGACGAGCCTGCCCCCGAACCCGCGCCGGAACTCACCG
This sequence comes from Streptomyces aureus, assembly GCF_001418135.1. Lineage (GTDB taxonomy): Bacteria > Actinomycetota > Actinomycetes > Streptomycetales > Streptomycetaceae > Streptomyces > Streptomyces aureus_A. Next base: position 2,745 of record NZ_LIPQ01000372.1, on the reverse strand, counting down.
TGGAACGGGTCCCGGAACCGGCTCCCGAGCTGCCGCCGGCCGACCCCGCACCGAAGGAAGCACCGCCGGAGCCTGCTCCGTTGGCCCCTGGGGCTTCGGTGCCGCCCGCGCTGCTCGACCACGCCCGGAAGATCGCAAACGCCCATCACGCCCAGACCGGTGCCCCGATCGACGCGGCCACCCTCCGCGCCCGCCTCGGCATCCCCGCACCACTGGCCGACTCCATCGCCCTCCAACTCACTTGACCAGAAAGGAGCAAGACCCGTGCGCCCGAACCGCTTCCACAACGTGACCCGGATCGGCCCGGTGCAGGTCGGCACCCACCGCGACGGCCGGGGCCGCACCAAGCACACCGCCGTGTGCACCGCCCCGCGCTGCGACTTCTCCGCCGACTACAACACCCGCGCCGCCGCCGAACTCGCCGCCAGCACCCACCGCTGCAACCCCCGCTGACCCGAAGGAGACCCGCGTCATGGACGTTCCGCTCTGGCTCGCCCTGATCGTCGTCGGCGGCCTCGGAATCAAGCTCATCCGCCCGCCCTGGTGGCTCGTCGCCGTACTCCTCCTCGGCGGCTACCTCCTCGCCGACAGCCTCCTCGCCCCCGTCATCGACACCACGATCAACCAGTAGGGAGACCCCGTCATGCTCCAGCCCCGCATCCCGGTCAACCCGCTCCCGACCGGCCACACCATCCCGGTCCACAAGCCCACCCCCGTGACCGACATCGAGCCGACCCAGGTCGCCGCCCCGGTACCGGTCGTCCCCGCCCGGACCACGGTCCAGCTCACCCCTGGCAGCGCGCTCGCCCTCGCCGCCGGCGGTGGCGCCGTCGTCCTGGTCGTCGGCACCGTCCTCGTCTCGATGCTCCTCGCGGTCGCCATCACCGGCGTCTCCATCGCGGTCATCGCCGTCGTCCTGCGGCTGCTCGTCCGCGACATGCAGAGGGGCCGGTGACCCTCATGGACACGCAGACGATCGCCGCGGCTGGCTTACCGGCACTCGGCTGGGCCCTGCACGGCGGACTGCTCTGGCGCCGCCTGGCCACCGCCCGCCGCGACCCCCTCACCGGCCTGCACACCCGCGCCGGATGGACCACCCGCGCCGAACACCTCCTGGCCAAGCACCCCAGCGCCCTCGTCCTCCTGGTCGACCTGGACGACTTCAAGGCCATCAACGACACCCACGGCCACGCCGCCGGAGACGCCGTCCTCACCGCCACCGCCCAGCGGCTGAGCGTCTGGTGCGGACGCCACGGCATCGCCGCTCGGCTCGGCGGAGACGAGTTCGCCGCCATCGTCACCGACCCCGGCCACACCGCCGGCCTCTTCGCCCTGCGAATCGCGCTGGACGAGCCCGTCACGCACAGGGGTCACGTCCTGCCGGTCTCGGCCTCCGTCGGCCACTGCCACCGCGATCAGCTGCCGGTGCCGACCCTCACCGACGCCCTCTCGGCCGCCGACGCCTCGATGTACGCGGCCAAGGGCCACGGCAGGCGCAACACGCGCTAAGCGGCCCCCGGGACGGCCTTGGTCGCCAAACTTCCGCCGCCCCGGGCGCCTGAACACCCTCCAGATCCACCGGACCCGAAAGGGAGTACTCATCATGTCCCAGACCACCCCGCGCGTCTGCCGAGACTGCGACGGCTTCGCCACCGCCACCATCACCACCGGCCTCCCCACCGCCGACGGCACCCGGGACACCATCCCCGTCCACTGCCCCACCTGCCGCGGCCTCGGCCACACCGTCCCCGCCGCCCTCGCCTCGACCGGGCGGTGACCGACATGAACGGTCTCTCCGTCTCCGGTCACCTCAAGCCGGACACCCGCTTCCGCGTCACCCCGTTCCCTGACAGCGGCCGCCCCTTCGTCAGCCTTCGCATCGAGGGCGACAGCATCGAAATCGCACTTCTCGTCTCTCCCGGCTCGGCCGCCGCGCTGCGAACGCTCGCCTCCGCTGCCATGGAGGCCGCTGCCGCCCTCGACAGCCTCTCCATCAATGCTGCGGGTGTGAGGGGAGACGCCGCGTGATCGACTCCGCCACCGCGGCGGGCCTGGACCCGGCCACCCTGAGCGACCTGCTCCGGGTGGCCGGGTCCCCCGGCTTCGACCGCCTCACCGAACAGATCCGCCGCACCCAGGGCTGCACCGCGCCCATCCGCCTCACCGGCGGCACCAAGACCCTCGACCCCGCCACCCGCACCGTGCTCCACGCCTACACCACCGACGCCGAACCCGACGGTGTCCTGCGCGTCGCCTGCGGCAACCGGCGGGCCTCCCGCTGCCCCTCCTGCGCCTGGACCTACGCGGGCGACACCTACCACCTCATCCGCGCCGGACTCGTCGGCAACCCGGACAAGGGCACCCCGGAGACGATCCGCGACCACCCCCGCGTCTTCGCCACCCTCACCGCCCCGTCCTTCGGCCCCGTGCACAACCGCCCCGGCACCCGCCCCTGCCGCTGCGGGAAGCAGCACCAGGAGGACGCGCCCGAACTCGGCACCCCACTCCACCCCGACAGCTACGACTACGCCGGAGCCGTGCTCTGGAACAACCACGCCTCCGAACTCTGGCGGTACTTCACGATCTACCTCCGCCGCGAGATCGCCGCCCGTGCCGGCCTCACTCAGAAAGCCGCCCGCGAACAGTCCCGCGTCTCCTTCGGCAAAGTCGCCGAGTACCAGAAACGCGGCGCTGTCCACTTCCACGCCGTCATCCGCTTCGACGGCCCCCAAGGCCCCCACACCC
>NZ_LIPQ01000371.1 GCF_001418135.1 Streptomyces aureus | reverse complement strand
CGCCCGACCCCGTCCCCGCGCCGTCTGCCGTGCCGGTGCCTCCCGCCCTGATGGCCCATGCCCAGAAGATCGCGGACGCCCACCGGGCCCAGACCGGCCAGCCGATCGACGCGGAAACCCTCCGCACCCGCCACGGCATGCCCCCGGCCCTCGCGGACTCCATCGCCCTCCAACTCGCCTGACCCTCTGAGAGGAGACGCTCATGCGTCCGTCTATCCGCTCCGCCCTCGAACGCTCTGCGGAGCTGACCCGCAGCAACCAGTTCGTGGAAGCCGTCGCCATTGCGGAGGCCGCGTTCAACCGGGCCACCGACGACGAACTCGCCGAGATCCGGCAGTGGCTCAACGACCACACCAATGACTTCATCGGAAAGGTCTGACCGGCCATGCGCCCCAACCGCTTCCACCACGTGCTCCGCATCGGCCCGGTGCAGGTCGGCACCCACCACGACGGCCGGGGCCGCACCAAGCACACCGCCGTGTGCACCGCCCCGCGCTGCGAGTTCTCCGCCGACTACAACACCCGCGCCGCCGCCGAACTCGCCGCCCGCACCCACCGCTGCCAGCCCCGCTGACCCTCAAGGAGAACGCGTCATGGACGTCCCGCTCTGGCTCGCCCTGATCGTCGTCGGCGGCCTCGGCATCAAGCTCATCCGCCCGCCCTGGTGGCTCGTCGCCGTACTCCTCCTCGGCGGCTACCTCCTCGCCGACAGCCTCCTCGCCCCGCTCATCGACCCGATCACCAAGTAGGGAGACCCGCGTCATGCTCCAGCCCCGCATCCCGGTCAACCCGCTCCCGACCGGCATCGTCACCCCGCTCGTCCAGCCCACCGCCCCCACGACCGCTGTCGAGCCGATGCCCTGCAGTCACGACCACACCACCGCCCCGGTACCGGTCACCACGCCCCGCACCACGGTCCAGCTCACCCCCGGCAGCGCGATCGCCCTCGCCGCCGGCGGTGGCGCCGTCGTCCTGGTCGTCGGCGCCGTCCTCGTCTCCATGCTCCTCGCGGTCGCCATCACCGGCGTCTCCGTCGCCCTGATCGCCGTCGTCCTGCGCCTCCTCGTCCGCGACATGCAGAAGGGCCGGTGACTCTCGTGGACACGCAGATGATCGCGGCGGCAGGCTTACCGGCCCTCGGGTGGGTCCTGCACGGCGGGCTGCTCTGGCGCCGCCTGGCCACCGCCCGCCGCGACCCCCTGACCGGCCTCCACACCCGCGCCGGATGGACCACCCGCGCCGAACACCTGCTGGCCAAGCACCCCGGCGCCCTCGTCCTCCTGGTCGACCTGGACGACTTCAAAACCATCAACGACACCCACGGCCACGCCGCCGGAGACGCGGTCCTCACCGCCACCGCACAGCGCCTGGCCGACTGGTGCGGACGTCACGGCATCGCCGCCCGCCTCGGCGGAGACGAGTTCGCCGCCATCGTCACCGACCCCGGCCACACCGCCGGCCTCTTCGCCCTGCGGATCGCCCTGGACGAGCCGGTCACCCACCACGGTCACGTCCTGCCGGTCTCCGCGTCGGTTGGCCACTGCCACCGCGACCGCCTGCCGGTGCCGGTCCTCACCGACGCCCTCTCGGCCGCCGACGCCTCGATGTACGCGGCCAAGGGCCACGGCAGGCGCAACACACGCTAAGCGGCCCCCGGGACGGCCTCCGTCGCCAAACTTCCGCCGCCCCGGGCGCCTCAACCCCCTCCAGATCCACCGGACCCGAAAGGGAAACCTCATGATGCCCCAGACCCCGACCACCCGCGTCTGCTCCCACTGCGACGGCTTCCCCGTCGCCCACATCACCACCGGCAGCCTCGACCCTGACGGACAGCGCCGCACCCTCGCCGCCACCTGCCCCGCCTGCAAGGGCACCGGCACCCGTACGACCCCGGCCGCCCTCACCCGCGCCGGGAAGTGACCGCCTTGACCCACGCCGCCCTCCAGGCGGGTCTGGACCCAGCCACCCTGAGCGACCTGCTCCGGCTGGCCGGGTCTCCCGGCTTCGACCGCCTCACCGAACAACTCCGCCGCACCGGCGGCTGCACCGCCCCCATCCGCCTCACCGGCGGCACCAAGACCCTCGACCCCGCCACCAAGACCGTCCTCCACGCGTACAACACCGACGCCGAACCCGGCGGTGTCCTGCGCGTCGCCTGCGGCAACCGCCGGGCCTCCCGCTGCCCCGCCTGCGCCTGGACCTACGCGGGCGACACCTACCACCTGATCCGCGCCGGACTCGTCGGCAACCCCGACAAGGGCACCCCGGACACCATCCGCGACCACCCGCGCGTCTTCGCCACCCTCACCGCCCCGTCCTTCGGCCCCGTCCACAACCGGCCCGGCACCCGGCCCTGCCGCTGCGGCACCCTCCACCCCGAGGACGCCCCGGAGCTGGGCACCCCGCTCAACCCGTCCACGTACGACTACGCAGCCGCGGTGCTGTGGAACAACCACGCCTCCGAGCTGTGGCGCTACTTCACGATCTACCTCCGCCGCGAGATCGCCGCCCGCGCCGGCCTCACCCAGAAAGCCGCCCGCGAACAGTCCCGCGTCTCCTTCGGCAAGGTCGCCGAGTACCAAAAGCGCGGAGCCGTCCACTTCCACGCCGTCATCCGCTTCGACGGCCCCGACGGACCTCACACCCCGCCCCCGGCCTGGGCCACCCTCGACCTCCTCACCGACGCCATCCGCGCCACCGCCGCCCGCGTCCAAATCGTCGTCCCCGCCGCCCCCGCGTACCGCGTCGGCCAGGACCTCACGCTCACCTGGGGCACCCAGCTCGACATCCAGCCCATCGGCGCCTTCGGCCAGGGCGAAGACCTCACCGAACAGGCCGTCGCCGCCTACGTCGCCAAGTACGCCACCAAAGCCGCCGAAACGACCGGCTCCGTCGACCACCGCGTGGGCAACAAGGAAGCCCTCATCCTCCTCGACGTCCCCGACCACCCCCGGCGCCTCATGGAAGCCTGCATGGACCTCGACCCGGCCTACCCGGACCGGAGGCTCCGCGCCTGGGCCCACATGCTCGGCTTCCGCGGCCACTTCTCCACCAAATCCCGCCGCTACTCCACCACCCTCGGCGCCTTACGCCAGGTCCGCGCCGACTACCGCGCCCACCAGCAACGCACCGCCCTCGGCCTGCCCGACCCCGACGAACACCCCGAAGCCACCCTCCTCGTCGTCGCCCACTGGGCCTACGCCGGCCACGGTGCGACACCCGGTGAGTCCTGGCTAGCCGCCAACATCCGCCGCGACATCCAGCACAACCGAGACACCGCACGGGAGGCCCTCAGCGACCTTCCCGACCACGACGACATGGGGGACTGAGATGGCTGACGAACTGCTGACCGTTCCGGAGGTCATGACCCGGCTCAAGGTCGGGCGCACCAAGGTGTACGACCTGATCCGCACCCGGCGCCTGGTCTCCATCAAGGTCGACGGCTGCCGACGCATCCCCGCCACCGCTGTCGGCAACTTCATCGCGGGACAGATGGAGCGTGCGGCCTGATGGCGAAGCGTCGGAGCCGCGGTGACGGTGGCCTGCACTGGGACGAGAAGCGGCAACGCTGGATCGCCACGGCGAACCTCGGCTTCGATCCGAGCGGCAAACGGATCGTCAAGCGGGGGAGCGGCAAGACCAAGACGGAGGCCAAGAACAAGCTCAAGGAGGTGCTGCGGGACCACGAGGACGGTCTCGCGATCGCGCCCACCAACTACACGGTCAAGGACGCGGTGACGGACTGGCTCACGTACGGCCTGGTGGGCATCGACCCGAGCACGGCCGAGACCTGCACGACTCTGACCCGGACGCACGTCATCCCGTCCCTCGGAGCTCGCAAGCTTCGTGACCTGAGCGCGGAGGACGTTGACCGCTGGCTGGCCGCCAAGGCGAAGACGCTCAGCACCCGCACCCTTCAGGCGATCCACTCCTGCCTGAACCGCTCGGTCAAGCGCGCCATGGCCCGGGACAAGGTGAAGCGCAACGTTGTCGAGCTGTGCTCGGTGCCCCAGGGGCAGGCTGGGCGACCCTCTAAGGCGCTCAGCTTCGGCCAGGCCGAAGCCGTGCTCAAGGGCGCCGAGGGGACCTCGATGTACACCTACATCGTCGTCGCCCTCCTGACAGGCGCCCGTACAGAGGAGCTGCGAGCTCTCACCTGGGACCACGTCTTCCTGAAGGGCATCCCGGACGCCGACCCGCCGCAGCCTCCGCACATCGCGGTGTGGCGCTCGGTCCGGCGTGGCGGAGACACCAAGACCCGGAAGTCCCGACGGACGCTGGCCCTGCCGGCGCGCTGCGTCGAAGCTCTCTGGCAGCAGTTCGAAGACCAGGGATGGGACCGGCTCGCCGCTGACGAGAAGTGGGAGGAACACGGCCTCGTCTTCTCCTCGGCCGTGGGCAAGCCGCTCGATGCGGCCAATGTCCGCCGCGCCTTCCGCCAGGCGCTCAAGGACATCGACGGGATCAAAGCCGACGAGTGGACGCCCCGGGAGCTCCGGCACAGCTTCGTGTCCCTGCTCTCGGACCGTGGCGTCCCGCTGGAAGTGATCTCCCGCCTTGTCGGCCACTCGGGGACAGCTGTGACTGAGGAGGTCTACCGGAAGCAGATCCGGCCCGTGATCCAGACCGGTGCCGTGGTCATGGATGGGATCTTCGGAGCCGATCCTCAGCGGCTGTAGACACGCGAGGAGCGGTAGTCACGCAGATAGACACGCACACAGAAACAGGTGAGGCAGTTACTGAATCCAGTAACTGCCTCACCTGCTGTTTTGGCTGTCGGGGTGGCGGGATTTGAACCCACGACCTCTTCGTCCCGAACGAAGCGCGCTGCCAAGCTGCGCTACACCCCGATGTCGCTGCTCTGTTGTTCACGTCACG
>NZ_LIPQ01000370.1 GCF_001418135.1 Streptomyces aureus | reverse complement strand
CGGATGCGGGCCATGAACCGCCGGGTCCGCGACGCGCTGCGCGAGCGCGGCCACGAGGTCGCGTACCACGAGCGGACCCGGCGGTTCATGGCCCGCATCCGGTCGTGGTCCTCGGTGCCGATGTCCAGGTAGAGGGCGGGCGGCGCGGTGCGGCTGTCCTGTCCGATCAGGCGGTACGGGTCGTAGCGCCGCCTGGTCTCGCTGCCGGGCGGGCCCCAGACCCGCTCGTGGCTCTCCACGGTGGGCATCGCGAACGCGGGGTCCGAGCGGAACGTGGCGTACGGGTCCCCGGTCCGCAGCGGCGCCTCGAAGGCGCCGGCGTGCGAGGCGACCGCTCCGAAGAGGTCGCGGTGCCGCAGACCCAGGAAGAGCGCGGCGGCCCCGCCCATGGAGAAGCCGCCGACCGCGCGCCCGGAGCGGTCGGCGCGGGTGTGGAACCGTGCGTCGACCGCCGGGACGAGCTCGTGGACGAGGTGGTCCTCGTACCGCAGTCCGGCATGGTCGTTGACGAACCAGCGGCGTCCGCTCTGCGGCAGGACGACGATGGTCCGGCTGTCCCTGAGCAGGTCGACGAGACGGGTGTTGACGAGCCAGGTGTCCTTGCTGCCGCCGTAGCCGTGCAGCAGGTACAGGACGGGGTGGGCGGGGCCGTCCTCGCTGTAGCCGCCGGGCAGGACGATGTTGACGCCCTTGTCGCGGCCGAGCAGCCGGCTCGGCCGGCGCAGGGTGAGCACGCGGGCGGTCACGCCGCCTCCTGGAGGGCGAGGGCGGCCAGGGCACGGCGGTCCGTCTTGCCGGTCGAGGTGCGGGGGAAGGAACCGGCAAGGTGGAATGCGGCGGGGACCATGTAGCGCGGGAGGGTCGCCACGCAGTGGGCGCGCAGGTCGGCGGGGTCGGGGGCCGCGCCGTCGGCGGGCACCACATGGGCCTGGAGTTCCTGGTTGCCGTCGGCGTCCGGGACGGCGACGCAGACCGCCTCGTGGACGTCGGGCAGGCGCATCAGGACGGCCTCGATCTCCTCCGGTTCGACCCGGTGCCCCCGGATCTTGATCATGTGGTCGCGGCGGCCGAGGTAGAGGTAGCCGCCGCCCTCGAGCGACCGGACGAGGTCGCCGGTGCGGTGGGTCCGGGCCGCTCCCCCGGCGACCTCGGCGGCCGGGGTGCGCCCCCAGTAGCCGAGCATCACCGAGTCGCCGGTGACGCAGAGTTCGCCCTCGGCGCCGGGCACGTCGGGGACCGGCCGGCCGTCCGGGCCGAGGAGCCGGGCGTCGGCGTACGGGCAGGGGCGGCCGATGGGCGGGGACGCGGTTCGGTCGGGGGCGAGGTCGGCGTCGGTGACCCGGTGGTGGGTGCAGACGTTGGTCTCGGTCGGGCCGTACAGGTTGTGCAGGGCCGCTCCCGGCAGCGCCGCGCGCAGCCGCCGCAGGTGCTTGAGCGCGAACGGCTCGCCCGCGAAGAGCACGGTTCGCAGCCGTGAACTCTCCAGCAGGGCACGGTTCTTGGCGTCGAGCATCCGGATGAGGGCGCCGGGCACCGAGTACCAGACGGTGACGCCCTCCTCGGCGACCAGCCGGTTGAGCGCGGGGCCGAGGGCCCGCTGGTGCTCGGGCACGAGGACGAGGCAGGCGCCGGCGCTCACGGCGGCGAAGACGTCGAAGACGGAGAGGTCGAAGTGGACGGGGGCGTGGGAGGACAGCCGGTCCTCGGCGGTCAGCCCGAACTCGGTCACGGTCCAGTCGACGAACGCCAGCGCGTTGCGGTGGGACAGCATGACGCCCTTGGGCGTGCCGGTGGATCCGGAGGTGTAGAGGATGTAGGCGAGGTCGTCGGGGCCGACGGCGGCGGGCGTGAACCCGTCGGGCACCGGCCGGTCGACGGCCTGGGCCCAGCTCGTCGACCGGAGTGCCGGGTCGCCGGACGGGCCGTCCTCGTCGCCGACGAGGACGGCCGTGCGCAGCGCGGCGGGAACGCCGTGCTCCTGGAGCAGGGCGAGCCGGGGCGCGTCGGTGACCAGGCAGCGGACGGCGCAGTCGCCGAGGATGTACGCGGCGCGGGCGACGGGCGTGGCCGGGTCGACCGGGACGTACGCGGCCCCGCACTTGAGGATCGCGTGGAGGGTCACGAGGGTCTCGGTCGACTTGCCGAACCACAGGCCCACCCGGTCGCCGGGGCGGACGCCCTGCTCGCGCAGGGTCGCGGCGAGCGCGGTGGCCGCCCGGTCCAGGCCGGCGTAGTCGGTGGAGCGGCCCCGGTGGCGGACCGCCTCGGCCGTGGGCCGGGTGGCCGCGGTGTGGGTCAGCAGCTCATTCAGCGTGCGCATGGCGGGCTCCTGCGGGGCGGTGGGACGCGGCGCGGGCGCGGGTGGTGAGGCCGAGCTTCTCGGCGATCACCAGTCGTTGCATGTCGGAGGTGCCGGAGGAGATCCGGGTGCCGAGCGCGTCGCGCAGATTCCGTTCGACGTCGGTGTCGGTGGTGTAGCCGAGGCCGCCGTACACCTGGAGGGCGTCGAGGAAGGTCTCGACGGCGGACTCGCTGGTGCGGAGCTGGGCCGCCTCGGCGTAGTGCGAGGCGACGTCCCGCCCGAGGTCCCAGGCGGCCCGGTGGGTGAGCAGACGGGCCTCGTCGAGCCGGATCCGCATCTCGACGATGCGGTGGGACACGGACTGGAACTTGCCGATGTTCCGGCCGAACTGCTCGCGGGTGCGCGCGTACTGGACGCAGTCGTCGATCTGGCGTCCCATGGCGCCGAGCAGCGGGGCCAGGATCAGCGAGCGTTCCCAGGCCATGGTGGCGGAGAGGATGCGGGAGCCCTGCTTCTCCGCGCCGAGCCGCGCGGAGAGCGGGACGCGGCAGCCGCTGAGGGTGATCTCGCCCCAGGGCGCGGTGCGCAGTCCGGCCTTCTCGTAGCGGGTCTCGACGGTCAGTCCCGCGTTGCCGCGCTCGACGAGGAAGGCGGTGACGCCGGTGAACCCGAGGGCCGGGTTGACGGTGGCGTACACGAGGAAGACGTCGGCGAGGGGCGCGTTGGTGACGAAGCGCTTGGCTCCGTCGAGGACGTAGTGGTCGCCGTCGCGGCGGGCGGTGGCGGTGAGGGAGAGGGCGTCGGAGCCGGATCCGGCCTCGGTGATGGCGTGGGCGCCGATCAGCCGGCCGTCGCAGAGTCCGGGCAGATAGCGGTTCTTCTGCTCCTCGTCGCCGAAGAGCAGCAGCGGGATCTCGGCGGCCCAGATGTGCGCGCCGAGCGCGATCATGAGGCCGTTGTCACGGCAGCCCTCGCCCAGGCCCTCCAGGGCGAGGGCGCAGGTCAGCGGGTCCAGACCGAGGCCGCCGTACGCGCGGGGCACGGGGAGGCCGAGGACTCCGGCGTCGGCGCAGCGCTGCCAGTCGCCGGGCTGGAGCGTCCCGGTGCGTTCCCGGGCCGGGAGGTCGGCGCCGAGGTCCCGGCCGAGCCGGCGGAACCGGTCGACGAGAGCGGTCTGTTCCTCGGTGGGGCTGAGGTTCACGGGCGGCCGCCGACCGGGTCGAGGGCGGGCAGCCCGGCCAGCGAGGCGGCGATGTGGCTGTCGGAGACCACGTGGTCCTCCAGGGTGCCCGCCAGGTACTGGTCGTACGCGGACAGGTCGAGCAGCCCGTGGCCGCTGACGTTGAAGAGGATGACGCGCGGCTGGTTCTCCTCGCGGGCGCGCACGGCCTCGTCGACGGCGCACTTGACGGCGTGCGCCGACTCGGGGGCGGGGATGAGGTTCTCGGTGCGGGCGAAGAACGCCCCGGCCTCGAACACGTCCTTCTGCCCGTAGGCCACGGCCTCCATGAGGCCACGGTCGTAGAGGGCGCTCACCAGCGGCGCGGCGCCGTGGTAGCGCAGTCCGCCGGCGTGCACGCCGGGCGCGACGAAGGTGTGGCCGAGGGTGTACATCTTCGTCATGGGGGTGGTGCCGGAGAAGTCGTTGTAGTCCCACGCGTAGCGGCCCCGGGTCATCTTGGGGCACGCCTCGGGCTCCACGGCGACCAGCCGGGTCGCGGCTCCGGTGCGCAACTTCTCGCGGTGGAAGGGGAAGGCGAGACCGGCGAAGTTGCTGCCCGCGCCCATCGCGCCGATGACCACGTCGGGGAACTCCCCGGCCAGCTCCATCTGGAGCAGGGCCTCTTCGCCGATGACCGTCTGATGCAGCAGGACGTGGTTCTCGCCGCTGCCGACGGAGAAGGCGCCGCGGGTCACGGTCCGGGCGTGTTCGAGGGCCTCGGCGTTGGCGATGGCCACGCTGCCGTCGCCGTCGGGCGAGGCGGCGAGCAGGGCGCGGCCCGCCTCGGTGGTGCCGCTCGGGCTGGGGATGACGCGGGCGCCGTTGAGCTCCATCAGGACCCGGCGGTAGGGCTTCTGCCGGTAGCTGCAGTTGACCATGAAGACGGTGCAGGCGAGGTCGAGGGCGTGGCAGGCCATCGACAGCGCGGTGCCCCACTGGCCGGCGCCGGTGCCGGTGGTGATCTCCTGGACGCCGGCCTTCTTGTAGTAGTAGGCCTGCGCGAGCGCCGAGTTGAGCTTGTGGCTGCCGGAGGCGTTGGCGCCCTCGTACTTGTAGTAGATGTGCGCGGGGGTGTCGAGCGCCTGCTCGAGGCGGTGGGCGCGGATCAGCGGCGTGGGGCGCCAGCGCTGGTACTGCGCGCGCACCGGGTCGGGGATCTTCACATGGCGCTCGGTGCCGACGCTGCCGCGGTACATGGAGAGCGGGATGTTGGCCCCGGTGGACCCGCGGTCCGCGGTCCGCGCGTCGCCGGTCGCGCCGGCGTCCGGCCGTGCGGCGGGCCGGGCACGGCGGACGTCGGAGGCCGGCACGTCGAGGTCGGCGAGGATGTTGTACCAGTGGGTCGGGACGTCGTCCTCGTCGAGCAGGTACTGGTTGCGCACGGCCCTCATGCCGGGGTCTCCGTCCGCAGGCCGGCGACGTGCCGGCGGACGAGCTCGATCAGGTCGCCGACGGTCTCCAGGTCGGCCTCCATGACGTCCTCGTCCTCGACGTGGCCGCCGAACTCGGTCTCGACGGCGAGCAGGAGCTGGAGCAGGTTGAGCGAGTCGAGCTGGATCATCGGCGAGTAGAGCGAGACCTGCGGACCGATGTCCTGGGGGTCGAGGCGGAGATCGAGGGCGTCGACCATGAGTGCGCGGACCTTCGTGGCCACGTCGTCGTCGGGCAGCATGTCGAAAGGCTCCTTGGAACAGGAAATACGTCGGGTCGGGATGGCTTCGTGCGGGCGGCGCCGATACGGCGCCGGACAGAATTCCCGCGGCGGCCGGCGGTCGGGTGCGCGGGGAAATCGAGGAAAGGACGGGGAAGCCGGGGGCTCCGGAGAGGGCAAGCGGGGGGGGATCAGTGCGGGCCGGCGAGAACGCGCGCGACGTCCGTGACGATCTCGCTCCCCTGCACGAGGGAGAAATGGTCGCCGGGAAAGACCTGCAGGGAGAATTCCCCGGACGTCGCATCCGACCAGGCGGCGGCGTGCGCGACGGGCACGCCCGGGTCCGCGTCCCCGACGTACGCCGTCACCGGTATGGTCACCGGCCGCGCCGCGGCGGGCCGGTAGGTCTCGATCAGGGTCAGGTCGGCGCGGAACGACGGCAGCAGCAGGGCCAGCAGTTCCGGCTCGGCGACCACCGCCGGGTCCATGCCGCCGAGCGCGAGCAGGCCCTCGACCATGGCGTCATCGTCCCGCAGATGGAGGTCCCGGCCGCCGCGGGGGCTCAGCGGCGAGCCGTGTCCCGAGACGAACAGGTGCCGCGGCCGGGCCCGGTACAGCGCCTCCAGTCGCAGGGTGACCTCGTACGCGAGGGCCGCGCCCATGCTGTGGCCGAGCAGCGCGACCGGTCGGTCGAACAGCGGCAGCAGCTCCCGCGCCACGCTGTCGGCGAGCGGACCCATGGCGCTGACGCACGCCTCGCCGAAGCGGTCCTGCCGCCCGGGGTACTGCACCGTGACGAGTTCCACGTCGTCCGGCAGGGCGTCGGCCCAGCCGTAGAACGCGCCGGCGGTGCCGCCCGCGTGCGGCAGGCACACCAGGCGGATCCTCGGCGCGGGCACCGGGCGGGGCCGGCGCAGCCAGCGCCCGTCCGGGCTTGCGGTATTCCGGGCACGTACCGGGCTTGGTATCACTGACGGCCTGCTTCCCTGGTCTTCCCGAACGGCCGGGAACTCACCCGTCCCGGCATTTCAAGCACCGCACCTTAACGCCTTTTCACGGGTCGTCACCACCCGATAAGGGCGGCAGTTCGACATACAGAATTCATCCAGTCCACGGGAGGCCGGGCTCCGTACATTGGTCCGCCGTCACGTCGTGAATTCCCTCCCTCCTGCCCGTTCGCCGGAGGAATTCAACTCATTCGATCCTGCCGAAAGAGACCCGTCACGCCATGAATTCCCTCCCCCTGCACCAGGTCTACGTCGACGGCCGGTGGACCGCCCCGCGCGCCACCGGCACGATCGCCGTGGAGAACCCGGCGACCCTGCGGATCGTCGGCGAGGTCCCGGACTGCGGCAGCGAGGACGTCTGGCGCGCGGTGGACGCGGCCCGCCGGGCGCTGCCCGGCTGGGCGGCGACCGGCGTCGAGGAGCGCGCGGCGGCCCTGACGGCGCTGCGCGAGGCCCTGGTGAAGCACCAGGACGAGCTGGCGGAGACCGTCACGCGGGAGATGGGGTCGCCGATCACGTTCTCCCGGCGCGTCCAGGCGGGGCTGCCGGTGCGCGTGCTCGACGGTTTCACGGCGGAGCTCGCCGCGGCCACGGCCGAGGAGCGGATCGGGCACTCCCTCGTGGTGCGCGAGCCGGTCGGCGTGGTCGGCGCCATCACGCCGTGGAACTACCCGCTGCACCAGGCGGTCGCCAAGATCGGTGCGGCCGTCGCGGCGGGCTGCACCCTGGTGCTCAAGCCGAGCGAACTCGCCCCGCTCTCCTCGTACCTCCTCGCGGAGCTCATCGACGGGATCGGGCTGCCGCCGGGCGTCTTCAACCTGGTGCCCGGCCGGGGCGCGACGGCAGGCGCCGCGCTGACCGTCGACGACGGCGTCGACCTGGTGTCCTTCACGGGGTCGCTGGAGGCCGGCCGGGAGGTCGGCGCGGCGGCGGCCCGTACGGTCAAGAAGACCTGCCTGGAGCTCGGCGGCAAGTCGGCCACGCTGGTCCTGCCGGACGCCGACCTGGCCGCAGCGGTCGAGGACGGGGTCCGCAGCGCCCTGCACAACGCGGGACAGACCTGCACCGCCCGCACCCGGCTGCTGGTGCCGCGGGCGCGGCTGGACGACGCGCTGGACATCGCCCGCACGGTCGTCGCCGGCTACCTGCCGGGCGACCCCGAGGACCCGGCGACCCTGCTGGGCCCGCTCGCCTCCGCCGGGCAGCGGGAGCGGGTCCTCGGCCATCTGGCGCAGGCCGCCCGCTCGGGCGCCCGTCGGATCGCCGGCCAGGACGCCGCGGCCGCGCTGCCCCCGACCGGCCACTACGTGGCGCCGAGCGTCTGGGCGGATGTCAGCCCGTCCTCGCCGCTGGCCCGCGAGGAGGTCTTCGGACCCGTTCTCGCGGTCATGGCGTTCGAGGACGACGACGAGGCGGTGTCCCTCGCGAACGGCTCCGACTACGGCCTGGCCGCGACCGTCTGGTCCGGCGACCAGGACCGCGCCGTCGCCGTGGCCCGCCGGCTACGGGTGGGCCAGGTCGACGTCAACGGCGCGAAGTTCAACGCCGCCGCTCCGTTCGGGGGTTACAAGCGGTCCGGCATCGGCCGGGAGCTCGGCCGCCACGGCATCCAGGAGTTCCAGGAGGTCAAGTCCCTCCAGCTGCCCGGCTGAGCCCGCCCGGCGGATGCCTCCGGACCGAGGCCCGCCGGCTGATCCCGCCCGGCGGGCCTCGGTCCGGAG
>NZ_LIPQ01000037.1 GCF_001418135.1 Streptomyces aureus | reverse complement strand
TTGAGGTGCTGGCCGACGGCGGCGTACTCGCCGTCGGTCGTGCCGCCGACCCAGGCCGCGTTCGGCATGGGCTGCCCCCAGTTGCCGCCCTCGCCGTCGGCGAGCGGCTTGCGCGAGGCGGTGATGCCGGGCAGGCGGTACGGGTCGACGGTGGGCCAGTACGCGTCCGAGTACTGCTCCAGACCGAAGTCGCCGCCCCACCAGGAGAGCCATCCGGCGCCGGTGTGGTAGCCGCGGGCGTGCTCGCCGTTGCCGAACTCGTAGTGGGCGATGCGGTTCGAGGCCATGGAGAAGGAGGCCGCCCAGTCGCGGCGCCGGTGTGTGGCCCGGGCCATGTTGGGGAACAGCCGGTGCTCGACGGGCTCGGGGGCGGCCTGCACGGAGGTGTCGTCCTGCAGCGACTGCAGCAGCGATGCCCTGATCAGACTGAGCCCGGGGTTCTTGAGCGCCGGGTAGTAGTAGTCGCGCTGCAGCCAGCCCTTGACCATCGCCCGCCAGCGGGCGTTCTCCTCGGGGCTCGCCCCCTGGCCGACCAGCAGAATGGTCGCCATCAGGCCGTGGGCGCGCTGGTGTTCGTTGGTGCCGATGCGACTGATGCCCCGGCTGCTGACGTTGTCCATGATCAGGCCGTTGTAGATGAACGGCGCGACGGCCTTCTCGATCGTGTCGAGGAAGAGCTGCGTGCCCGGGCCCGTCACCTCCCAGCTCGAACCGCGCAGCAGGGCGAGCAGGCGGCCCACGCCGTCGTGCAGCACCGCGCCGTAGCCGCCGATGTAGGGGACGTTGCGGTGCTGGACGAACGATCCGTCGGCGTAGAAGCCGTCGCCCGAGGTGACGTAGGGGAAGACCGGGGCCAGTGCCTGGGACGCCAGCGTGATCTTGGCCGGGTCCTTGCCGACGATGCCGCGCAGGACGACTCCGCGGCACAGGTCGACCCGGTTGGCGCCGGTGCTGGTCCCGGTGTACGAGGCGAAGACCGAATCCGGCACGAACGCGTCCACGGCCCGGCAGTAGTCGGCGATTCGGGTCGCCGACAGGTGGTCGTACATCAGTACGCAGGTGTCCATCAGGGCCTGGGGGGCGCCGATCTGCCAGTTGTACCAGTTGCCGTACCGCGTCGTGTGCTCGTTGTAGACCTCGGAGCGGAGGTGGTCGAGGCCGGTGAGGACGGCGTCCCGAAGGGCGGTGTCCCCGGTCAGGCCGGTGCCCGGCTGGCAGTACGCCTCGGCCATGGTCCGCAGCCGGTTGTAACTGTCGTTCATGGCCGCGGAGAAGGCGTACGACTCGGCGTCGAGGTCGGGCTCCGGGTCGGCCCAGGAGCGGCCGGGCCAGAGCGAACCGCCGGCCGGGGCCATGGTCGACAGGTAGCCGGCCGCGGTCGTGCCGAGGGTGCTGAGGATGGTCCGGAACGGTTCCGCCGTCGGGCTGAAGCCCGTACCGAGGATGAGGTCGCGCCACCTGCCGCGCAGCGTGTCGAACTCGGCGTCGGACGTGGAGGTGAAAGTACCCGCGTCCGCGGGGACTTCGGAGGCGCTGGACGGGTGCGCGAGGGTCCCGGTGAGTCCGAGGGCGAGCGCGCTCCCGCCGGCGGCGTGGAGGAAGGTGCGGCGAGGCCAGGGAGATGGCATGGGGGACGACCTTTACGGGAGGAGCGCGTCGTTGCCTCGGCGCTGTCGCTGGCTCGTAAGCGTGGGGTTTCTAGCACGCAGAAAACCAAGAGAGCAACGGTTTGAACAGGAACCGCCACCAATTGTCCATTCGGCAAGAAACAGACAGGATCGATCGCAAGGTGGCTACACTGCTCCTGAACTGGGCCGTCGTACGAGGGGAGCGGGCAAGTGCACGCGGAACACAGGCATCAGGCGATCCTGCGCAGGCTGCGCGAAGAGGGCTCCCTCCGGGTCAGCGACTTCGCCGCCGAGCTGGGCGTCTCCCCGGTCACGATCCGCCGCGACGTGGAGGTCCTCGCCGACCGCGGCCTGGTGGCCCGCGTGCACGGCGGGGCCATGCTGCCCGAGACCTGGGCGGAGACCGCACCCGCCGACGCGGACCCCGCCGCACCGGCCCGCGGCCGGGAGCGCGTCATCGGTCTGATCGTGCCGTCCGCCGACTACTACTACCCCGAGGTGATCAAGGGCGCCCGCGAGGCCGCCGCCGCCCGGAGCGCCCGGCTCGTGCTCGACATCTCGGGGTACGACGCGGACGAGGAACGCGCACAGGCCGAAAGGATGATCGGCGACGGCGTCGACGGGCTGCTCGTCGTCCCGACCGGGCCGCGCGGCTGGTACGAACACCTGCCCGTCCCCGTCGTGATCGTGGAGCGCCGGCCCGAGTCGGACGAGATGGCCGGCATCGACCACGTCGTGTCCGACCACGTCCACGGGGCGCGCCTGGCCGTGCGGCACCTCGCGGAGGCGGGCCGCACGCGCCTCGCGCTGCTCGTGCGCGGCACGAGCCCGACCGCACAGTGGATCATCGAGGGCTTCGAGGCGGGCGTCCGGGCGGCCGGGCTCGAAGCGCCACTCCCGGCGGCCGTCCTGGACACCGGCGACGCGGGCCCCGGGAGCCCGGAGTACGACGACCCGGTCGAGGAGCTGCTGGACGCCGTGGCGGCCGGCCGCGTCGACGCGGTCATCGCCCATCCCGACAACCACGCGCTCGCGCTGCTGAGGCGGCTGCGCGCGCGATCCGTCCAGGTTCCCGGTGACGTCGCGATCGTGGCGTACGACGACGAGGTGGCGGGACTCGCCGACATCCCGCTGAGCGCCATCGCCCCCGCGAAGCATGAAGTCGGCGCGTCCGCCGTGGAGTTGCTGGTGCGCAGGATCGAGCAGCCGGACGCCCCCCGGCACCGCCTCTTCGTCCTGCCGCGACTGCGGGTGCGCTCGTCCAGCGGCGGCTGAGCGGGGCCGCCCGCGCCGGGGGCGTCGTGTCGCTCAGGCCGGGGCGCCCCCGGGGCCCTCACGCCGGATCCGGGCGAGCACGATCACGGCGTCGTCGGTGGGAGCCTCGGGCAGCAGCTGTGCCAGGACGCCGTCCGCCGTCTCCTCCAACGTGCCGGTCGCGCCTTCGAGCCGAGACCGCAGCGCGGCCATTCCCTCGTCGATGTCGACGCCGCGCGCCTCGACGAGGCCGTCGGTGTACAAGGCGAGGGTGTCGCCGTCGTGGAGCTCCACCTCGGTCGTACGGAACGGCACACCGCCCACTCCCAGCGGCACCCCCAGCACCTCGTCGATCGACTCGACCGTGCCGTTCGCCCGGCGGAGCAGCGGCGGCAGATGACCCGCGTTCGCGATGCGGGCCAGCCCCGTCGTCGGGTCGTAGCGGATGCAGAGGCAGGTGGCGTACGCGATACCGGCGTCCTGGGCGCAGACGTCGAGCTCCTCGAGGAGGCTGTCGGGTGCCAGGTTCTGGCGGGCCAGCGCCTTGGCGGTGATGCGCAGCCGCCCCATCGCCGCCGCCGCGGGCACACCGTGCCCCATCACGTCGCCGACCACCAGGGCCACCCGGCCGCCGGGCAGGTCGATCACGTCGTACCAGTCGCCGCCGACCTCGGTGGCCTGGCTGCCCGGCAGGTAGCGATGGGCGACGCGCACGGACGGGCCGCTCGCGACGGCGGTGGGCAGCAGCGCGCGCTGGAGGGTGAGCGCGATGTCCTGGACCCGGCTGTAGAGCCGCGCGTTGTCCAGGTACAGCGCGGCCCGCGACGCGATCTCGCCCGCCAGGCTGAGGTCCTCCTCGGTGAAGTCCGGGCGGCCGCCGGAGCGGCCGAACATGGTGATGCCCTGCACCGTGCCCCGCGCGATGAGCGGGGCGATGAGCAGTGACGTCAGACCGCTGTCGATCAGGAGCTGGGCGCGGGCCTGGTGGATGACCGTGCTGGTCATGAAATCGGAGTTCACGGGGACGCAGACGGGACGGCCCGTCGTGAGGGCCTGGTGGATGCTCGAACCGGGCGGATAGGTCACGCGCTCCAGGCCGCCGACCAGTTCGGGGGCGGGCGGCGGCAGGCAGGTGCCGGCCGCGATCCGACGGGTGAGCAGCACCGACTCCGGATCGAACACCTCGCGTTCGTCCTTCCACTCCACGACCTCCACCACGGAGGCGTCGCAGAAGTCCGGAACGACCGCGTCGACCAGCTCGCGGGCGGTGACGTCCACGTCCAGCGTGGTGCCGATACGGGCCGCGGCCCGGTCGAGGAGCGCCAGCCGCTGCCTGCCGGCGGCCGCCTCCACGAGGGCCTGCTCACGGTCGGTGACGTCCACGAGGAGACCGCCCACACCCGCTCGTGAACCGACGGCCTGACTGAGCGGGAAGAAGCTCACGGAGCGCACCTGCTCCCGGTCGGGACGGCCCGGCGTACGCAGCACGACCAGCGTGCTCACGACGGTCCGGCCCTCGTCGGCGACGGCCCGGAGCATGCGCTGGTACTCACCCCCGTCGGAGGTGATCATGAACTCGGCCATGGTCCGGCCGATGTGGTCCTCGATCGGGACACCGTCCATGTCGGCCAGGGCCTGGTTCAGGTGGACGTACCGCAGGTTCTCGTCGAGCATCACCAGGCCGATCGGGCACGTGGCGAACAGCGCGTCGAGGAAGGCGAGGTTGGTCTTCACCCGGTCGAGACCGGCGCTCTCGCTCGCAAGGCCCAGAATGACGGAGCGGCCCTCGGCACCGGTCACCGGGAAGACGCGGAACCCGCAGTCGAAGACCCTGCCGTCCCGGTGCAGCGTCGGCACACGTGCCCGCCAGTACCCCAACGTACGACCGCGCTCCGCGAGGCGCTCCGCCGCACCGGCCCCGTCGAGGGGAGCGGCGGGGAAGAGGACGGCGGCCGGCCGGGACAGGACGTCCGCGGCCTCGTGGCCGAAGAGCCGCCGCGCACCGGGTCCCCAGTAGCAGATCCGGCCGTCCTCGTCGATGCCGAGCACGGCCACGGCCACCTGCTCGAGGAGGGTCCCGGGCTCCGACCAGAGAGGCCCGGGAGCTGCCTGCTCGTCTCCCGGCCGACCCCCCGGTCGAGGCGAGGACACCTGGCCCCCTTTCCGGGCGCGGACGGGACGGCGGGCGTGCTGCTCACCGACGGAGCGCGACTGTCACGTCAATTCTGCCCGCGCTCGCCGGATCGGACATCACGGAGACCCCCGGAGCGGGAAGGTGCCGCCGGGATCCGCCACGCCGCACCCACGGTGGCGGTACGGCACGTCACCGCAGCCGGGCCGGGTGCGCCAGCGCGTCCCTGGCCGCTTCCTCGGCCGCGGCGCGGTCCTCCGGGACCAGCCCGATGCGGGTGCGGCGGTCGAGGAGGTCGGAGGTGTCGAGGGCGCCTTCGTGGCGGACGGCCCACACCAGCTCGGCGCCCGTGACCGGGTGTCCGGGGACGACGGGCCGGGCGAGGGCGGGGTCTTCGAGGCCGAGGGCGTGCACGGCGGGTGCCTCGGAGCCGTAGCGGTACACGAGCCGCGCCGGGACGTCGAGCCGGGCGAGGGTCTGCGGCCGGGCGGCGCCGACGAGGGGGACGGAGGCGGTACGGCACGGCCCGGCGGCCAGGCCGCCGGCGGTCACGGCGGCGTCGACGGCGTCCTGGGCCATGCGGCGGTACGTGGTCAGCTTGCCGCCGACGACGGTGACGACGCCGGAGGGAGAGGTGAGCACGGCGTGCTTGCGCGAGATGTCGGCGGTGCGGCCCGCCGCGTCCCGGGTGTCGAGCAGGGGGCGCAGCCCCGCGAAGGCCCCGACCACGTCGGCACGGTGGACGGCGACGTCGAGCGCGGATCCGAGGACGTCGAGGAGGAAGCCGATGTCGGTCTCGGGGACCTCCGGCACGTCGGGGATGTCGCCGTCGACGGGTTCGTCGGTGAGGCCGACGTACACCCGTCCGTCGCCCTGGGGCAGGACCAGGACGAAGCGGTTCGTCTCGCCGGGGATCGGGATGTGCAGGCCCGCGGAGAGCCGGCCGAGGTCCTCGGAGCGCAGGACGAGATGGGTGCCGCGCGAAGGCCGCAGGCGTACGTCGTCGACGAGGCCGCCCGCCCAGACGCCGGCCGCGTTGACGACCGTACGCGCGCGGATCCGGAGCTCCTGGCCGGTGATCTCGTCGCGGACCAGCGCGCCGTCGCGGTGGAGCTCCAGGGCACGGGTGCGGGTCAGGACACGGGCGCCGTACGCCGCCGCCGTGCGGGCGATCGCCGTGACCAGGCGTGCGTCGTCGGAGAGCCGGCCGTCCCAGGAGAGCAGTCCGCCGCGCAGCCCGGTGGGGCGCAGGGCCGGGGCGAGGTGCCGGGTCTCGACGGCGGAGAGCGTGCGCGGCTGGGGCAGCGTGCTCCGCGAGGTGCGGGCGCCGACGCGCAGCAGGTCGCCCGCGAGGAACCCGGCGCGCGCGAGGGCGGCCTGGCCGCGGCTGACGAGCGGGGTGAGGGGAAGCACGAAGGGCTGCGCGCGGACGAGGTGGGGGGCCGTGCGTTCCATGAGGATGCCGCGCTCGACCGCGCTCTCGTGGGCGACGTCGAGCTGTCCGGACGCGAGGTAACGCAGTCCGCCGTGGATCAGCTTGGAGCTCCAGCGGGACGTGCCGAAGGCCAGGTCGTGGGCGTCGATCGCGGCGACGGTGAGCCCGCGGGTGGCCGCGTCGAGCGCGGCTCCGGCGCCGGTGGCGCCGAGCCCGACGACCAGGACGTCGACCACGCCGTCGGCGTCGCCGTCGGCGAGTCGCTCCAGGTCACGCAGGCGCCGCCGGGCGTCGAGGGAGGAGCCGGGCAGGGCGGGGCTGCTCGTGGGGTTCATGGGGCGATGGTCCTCTCCAGCAGGGTGCGCAGCTCGTCGAGGAAGGCGGCTTCGCTCAGTTCGGGATCGGTGTCGTCGGTCATGGTGCGCAGCGACAGCGTGAAGGACTGGACGACGAGCAGCAGGGAACGGGCCTGCAGGTCCGCGCGGACGCGGCGTACGGAGCCGTCCTCGTGACCGTCCTCGAGTGCCGTGTGGAGGAGCCCGAGCAGGGCCTCCTGGCTGGCGCCCCGGCGGTCGAGGATGTACGGCAGCAGCAGCTCGGGGTCCACGTCGATGATCTTGTGGAAGAGCGGGTGGGCCCGGAACGCCGCGGCTCCCGCGACGAGCCCCTCGACGATCCGCTCCCGCTCGGGCCGGTCCTCGTCGGAGGGTGGCATGGCCCCGGCGGCGACGGCGATCCACTCACGGGTCATCAGGTCGCCCACCAGGGTGCGCACATCGGGCCAGCGCCGGTAGATCGTCATCCGGGACACGCCCGCGCGCCGGGCGATGTCGGTGAGGGTGGTCCGCCGCACACCGACGGCGAGCACGCAGTCGCGTGCGGCGTCGAGCACGGGATCTGTGTCTTCATGGTTGTGACGAATGGGCGTCATCTGTCACAGTGTAATGCCAGCGTCGGCCGAGTGGCAGCGCCATCCGTGAAACAGACCGTTAGGAACCCTTTCGAAGTGGACATGTTGTGGAGCGGTTGGGGCGACCCGGCCAAGGCGGCACCCCTGCCCGACTCGGTCACCGGCCTGCTGCGTGACCTGCTCGGCGTCACCCCGCGCGAGAGCGGCCCCGCCGCGCTCGCCGACATCGCACCGCCCGCCCCGGCGTTGCCCGACGAGGCCCGCACCGCGCTGCGGGAGGCCGTCGGGACGGCCGACTTCCTGCGGGAGGACGCCGAGAGCCGCATCCGGCACACCCGCGGCAAGTCGACCCCCGACCTGCTGCGCATCCGCGCCGGCGAGGTCGACGACATCCCCGCCGCGGTCGTGCTGCCGGGCGACCACGACGAGGTCCTCGCCGTGCTGCGCGCCTGCGCCGAACACGGCGTCGCCGCCGTGCCCTTCGGCGGCGGCACCTCCGTCGTCGGCGGCCTCGCGCCCACCACGAAGCGGCCGTTCGTCGCCCTCGACCTGCGGCGGCTCGACCAGCTGCTCGCCGTCGACGAGGTGTCCCGCACCGCGACACTGCAGCCCGGACTGCGCGGCCCGCAGTGCGAGGCGCTGCTCAACGAGCGGGGCTGGACCCTCGGACACTTCCCGCAGTCCTTCGAGTGGGCGACCGTCGGCGGCTTCGCCGCGGCCCGCTCCAGCGGCCAGGCGTCGGCCGGATACGGCCGCTTCGACGAGATGGTCCTCGGCCTGACGGTCGCCACCCCGGAAGGCACCCTGGAGACCGGCCGGGCCCCCCGCTCGGCGGCCGGCCCCGACCTGCGGCAGCTGGTCCTCGGCTCCGAGGGCGCCCTCGGAGTGATCACGGCGGTGACCGTGCGCATCCGTCCGCTCCCCGCGAGGCGGGTCTACGAGGGCTGGCGCTTCGCCTCCTTCGAGGCCGGCACGGCGGCACTGCGCCGACTGGCCCAGGACGGCCCGCGCCCCACGGTGCTGCGGCTGTCGGACGAGTCGGAGACCTTCATCGGTCTCGCGCAGCCGGACGCCATCGGCAGCACCGAACTCCCGCAGAACCCGGGCTGCATGGCCATCGTCGGCTACGAGGGCACCGAGGAGGAGACGATGGCCCGCCGCGCCGTCGCCCGCGAGGTCCTCCTCGCCTGCGACGGTGAGCTCATCGGTGAGGAGCCCGGCGACAAGTGGGAGCACGGCCGGTACGACGCGCCCTACCTGAGGGACGCGCTGCTCGACGCCGGAGCCTTCGCCGAGACGCTGGAGACCGCGGCCTTCTGGTCCGCCGTCCCCGGCCTCTACACGGCCGTGCGGGACGCGCTGACGAACACCCTCACCGAGGCCGGCACGCCGCCGCTCGTCATGTGCCACATCTCGCACACGTACGAGAACGGCGCCTCCCTGTACTTCACCGTCGTCTCCGCACAGGGGGAGGACGCCGTCGCGCACTGGGAACCGGTGAAGCGGGCGGCCAACGACGCGATCCTGGCCGCGGGCGGCACCATCAGCCACCACCACGGCGTCGGCACCGACCACCGCGACTGGTACGCCCGCGAGATCGGCCCCCTCGGCATCCGCATGCTGCAGGCCGTCAAGGCCGAGGTCGACCCCTCCGGGGTGCTCAGCCCCGGAGTCCTCATCCCCGTCCGCTGAACCCGACTTCTGCCGCCCGGAGGCCAGATCCATGCGACAGTTCACCGCCGTCGTCAACCCCACCGCAGGGGGTTCCAGCGGCACGGCGGGTCTGCTCCCGCTGGCCCGTCTGCTGCGGGAGGCGGGAGCCAGGCTCGACACCGTCTACAGCCGCAGCCTGGAGCACGCCCGTGAGCTCGCCCACGACGCCGGAGCGCGGGGGCACGTCGTGCTCGCCGTCGGCGGTGACGGCATGGCCGGCTGCGTCGGCGGTGCGCTCAGCGGTACGGACACGGTCTTCGGCCTCGTCCCGGCGGGGCGCGGCAACGACTTCGCCCGCGCCCTGGGCCTCCCCTCGGACGCCCGACAGCTCGCCGAGACACTGCTCCACGGCGAGCCGCGGGCCGTCGACACGATCGAGGTGGAGTCCGCCGTGCACGCGCGGACCTGCGTCCTCGGCAGCGTGTACGCGGGCGTCGACGCGGTGGCCAACCGCCACGCCAACGCCTCCCGCGTGCTGCGCGGCGCGGCCTCGTACTACGCGGGCGGCCTGCGCGCGGTCCTCGCCTGGAAGCCCGCCACGTACCGCGTCACCGTCGACGGGGTGCGGCACGGGCGCACCGGCTACACCGTGGTCGTGGCGAACTCGGGCTTCTACGGGTTCGGGAGGAACGTCGCACCGGGCGCGCGGATCGACGACGGGCTGCTCGACGTCGTGGTCATCAAGCAGGCGCCCAAGCGCCTCTTCTTCGCCATGATGAACGAGCTGAAGACGGGCGTGCACGTGAACCGGCCCGAGGTCGAGATCCTGCGCGGCAAGGAGGTCCGCCTCGAAGCGGACCGCCCTCTCCCGTACGGCGCGGACGGCGAGGTCGAGGCGGTCCTGCCGGTGACCCTCAGGGTGCGGCCCGCCGCTCTGCACGTCCTGGCCTGACCAGGACGTCCGCGGGCCCCCGGGCCGGCGGACCCGGTGCCCGGAGAGGGCGACGCCTCCTCCGGGCATCCGGCGCGGGGCCGGTGCGCCGCCGCGGACGAGGAGGGCCCGTCACCTCGCCGGGGGACCGGACGGCGACGGGTCGTCCCCGCGCAGCCGCTGCCCCACGGTCTCGAGGGCGTCGGCGAGCAGGGCGACCTGCTCGGGTGCGAGGGCGTCGATGAACAGCTCGCGGACGAGGGAGACGTGCCCGGGGGCGGCGTCGTGGAGCGCCCGGCGCCCCTCCTCCGTCAGCACGGCGAAGGTCCCGCGTACGTCCGTGGGGCAGTCGCGCCGCCGCACCAGACCGGCCTTCTCCAGCTGGGTGATCTGGTAGGTGAGGCCGCTCTTGGAGGTGAGCACGGCATCGGCGAGCTCCGTCATGCGCAGTTCGCCGTCGGGTGTCGCCGACAGCCGTACGAGGACCTCGTACTGGGGGTGGGAGAGTCCCTCGTCGCTCTTGAGCTGCTGCTCGACGCGGCGGGACATCAGGCTGCTCGCCACGAGGAAGCCCTGCCAGGCGCGCATCTCGACCTGGCTCAGCCGGCGCGGTTCGTCCATGGGCGCACCCTACCCTGATTGTTCAAATTCGAATTGATATGTGCGGGCGGCGCCCGGTTCGAACCGGTCCCGGCCGCTATGCCGTGGTGTCGGTCGGCTCCTCGTCGGAGGCGACGATCGACACCTCCAGCTTGCGCAGCAGCCGTGCGAGCTGGCGGTGCTCGGAGGGCGACAGGCCCCCGAGCATCCGCCGCTCGTTGTCGAGGTGCTCGGCGAACACCACGTCCACCGTCGCGAGACCCTTGTCGGTGAGGCGGGAGTAGACGACCCGGCGGTCGTCGTCGTCCCGTTCCCGGACGATGAGGCCGTCCTTCTCCAGGCGGTCGATCCGCAGCGTCACCCCCGCCGACGACACGAGGCCCGAGTCGGCGAGCTGCCCCGCGGTCAGCCGGTGGGGGTGCCCCGCGCGCCGGAGCGCGGTGAGGACGTCGAAGCCGGCCACGGACAGGCCGTGGCGTTCGATCGACGCGGTGAGCCGGGTGTTGTAGCGCAGGTAGGAGCGGTGGAGCCGGGCGAGGACCTCCAGCGGGCTGGTGTCCAGCTCGGGCCGCTCCCGCGCCCAGTCCTCGATCACGCGCGCGACGGCGTCACGGTCCGACGGCCTCGATGCAGCCATGCTCTTCCCCTCGTCCTGCGTCGTCCCCCGACTTCTCACAGCACTGAGAATCTTAGTCCTGAGGTGAAAGCGCGCGGGCGCCCGCTCCGCGCAGGGCGCCCGCTCTCCGTCCCGGGCGCCCGCTCGGTCTCGGACGCCCGCTCCTTGCCCGCTGTCTCAGGCGTTGAGCTCCTCCAGCGTCCTGCCCTTGGTCTCGACGGCGAAGCAGGCGATCGCCGCACCCACGGCCGCCACCACGGCGAGCTGTGCGAAGACGAGGGACAGGCTGCCGCCCGCGCCGATGATCGCGCCGACGGTCACGGGACCGAGGATGACGCCCAGCCGGTTCCACACTCCGCCGAACGCGGCGCCCTTGGCCCGGTTGGACGTGGGGTAGAGCTCGGGGGAGTACAGGTAGAGCCCCGCGTTGATCGCGTAGAGGAAGAAGGTCGTACAGGAGGCGAAGACCGCCACCTGGCCACCCGAGGTCGCGCCCGCGAGCGCGAGCACACCGAGCGAGAGCACGGTGCCGACGAGCGCGCCCACCAGCGCGGGCCTGCGGCCGACGCGGTCGATCAGGAGGGCGACGACGAAGGTGCCGAGCAGACCGGTCACGTTGCTGAGCAGGCTGTAGACGAGGGCGGTGGTCAGGTCCAGGCCGAAGGTCTTCGTGTAGAGCGAGGGCAGCCAGGTGGAGATGCCGTGGTTGACGTAGTAGGCGACGAACCACAGGCCCGACACGACCGCGGTGCGCCGGAGGTAGCGTCCCCGGAACAGGTCGCCCAGGCGGCCGCCGGCCGGCTCGTCGGCCAGGTCCGCGGCGGGGGCGGGCAGCGCGTCGGAGGAGGAGCGGGCGACCTCCGCCTCGATGCGCGCGATGACCTCCTCCGCCTCCCGGACGCGTCCGCGGGACAGCAGCCAGCGCGGGGACTCGGCGACGTGGCGGGGGAGCGCGGCGGCGAGCAGCACCGGGATCGTGCCGATGACGAACATCGCGCGCCAGCCGAACTGGGGGACCACCCACACGGCCACCAGCGTGGCTGCCGCGAGGCCGGCCGGGAAGATCATCTCGTACAGCAGGACGAACCGGCCGCGCTTGTCGGAGCGGGCGATCTCGTTGATGTACGTGGCGGCGACGGGTACGACCCCGCCGATGCCGAGGCCCTGGACGAACCGGAAGAGCGAGAACGTCTCGATGCTGCCGGAGAAGGCGACGGCGAGGCTGGCGAGGCCGGTGATGCCGACGCCCAGGGCGACGGTGCGGACGCGGCCGATCCGGTCGCCGAGCCAGCCGGCCGCAAGGGCGCCGAGCAGCATTCCGATGGAGGCGGCGGTCACGGCCAGGGTGGCCTGTCCGGTGGTGAGGTGCCACTCCTTCATCAGGACGGGCAGCGCGGACGCGGCGAGGAGCTGGTCGAACGCCTCGAAGAAGGTGACGGCGCCGATCAGGAACCGGACCTTGACGTGCCACCGGGAGTGCGGAAGTCGTTCGAGTCGCGCGGCTACGGAGCCGAGGGCCTGCTTACCGGCCACAGTCGTCATGGAGGGGGTCCTTCCGCGGGCAGGGGAGTTGCCGAGACAGTAGGGGTCCTTATCTAAGCGGTCAATGGTTAAGCGCCTAGAGATCTCTGTCTCGCGGGCCCGATAGTCATCATCGGCTCCGTTAAGGGCGTGCTCAAGGCCGATTCGGCAACGATCTCAAGTCGGGGGCTTGTCGAGAATTAGTTAAGCGCTTAGATTTCTAGCGCTTCGACGATTCCGGTCCCCGGGATCGGGCCGGACCCCGTCCCGGCCCGGAGCCAACTCCCCTTCCGCCCCTGCCCGGAGGTCCACCCGTGCCGCTCCTTCCCACCGACATCCTGATCGCGGGCCAGTGGCGACGCGGTGCGGGCGAGCCCCTCGACACCGTCGACCCGGCGACCGGACGCGTCCTCGCCACCGTCCACTCCGCCTCCGCCTCCGAGGTCGCAGAGGCGGCCGAGGCGGCGGCGCGGGCGGTGGTGGACCCCGCCTGGCGCGACCTGCTCGCCCACGAGCGCGCGCGCCTCCTGCACCGGATCGCCGAGCTGACCGAAGAGGCCGCCCCCGAGCTCGCCGCCGTACAGACGGCCGACACCGGCAAGACCCTCACCGAGACCCGGGCCCTCGCACTCAGCGCGGCGGGCACCTTCCGGTACATGGCCGCCGCCCTGGAGACGGCCGAGGACACGGTCACGCCGTCCCGCGGCCCGTACGTCACCATGAGCGTCCACGAACCGATCGGCGTGGTCGGCGCGATCAACCCCTGGAACTCCCCGGTCGCCAGCGACGCGCAGAAGATCGCCCCCGCGCTCGCCGCCGGCAACGCGGTCCTCCTCAAGCCCGCCGCCTGGACCCCCCTGGTCTCCCTCGCCCTCGGGCGGCTGATCACCCGGGCACTCGACGAGTTCGGCCTGCCCACCGCCCTCCTCTCGGTCCTGCCCGGCAGCGGCCGGATCGTCGGCGACGCCCTCGTACGCCACCCCCTCGTCGCCCGGATCGGGTTCACCGGAGGCACCGGGACGGGCCGGTCCATCGCCGCGATCGCCGGCGAGAAGCTGGTCCCCGCCTCACTGGAGCTCGGCGGCAAGTCGCCGACGATCGTGCGCGCCGACGCCGACATCGAGCAGGCGCTGGCCGGGGTGATGTTCGGGATCTTCTCGTCCAGCGGCCAGTCCTGCATCGCGGGATCACGGCTCTTCGTGGCACGCGAGATCCACGACACCTTCGTCGGCGAGCTCGTCGAGCGGGTCCGCAAGCTGCGCGTCGGCCCCGGCACCGACCCCTCCACCCAGGTCGGCCCCCTGGTGCACCACCGCCACCGCGACGCGGTCGCCGCCTACGTCGACCTCGCCCGCTCCGAAGGCGCGCGGGTGCTCTGCGGCGGGTCGGCGCCCACGGGGGAGCGGTACCAGGACGGCGCCTACTACCTTCCGACCGTCCTCGACGGCCTGGCCAACACCTCCCGCACCTGCCGGGAGGAGATCTTCGGCCCGGTCCTCGTCGCCCTGCCCTACGACGACGAGGACGACCTCGTCCGCCAGGCGAACGACTCCGTCTACGGGCTCGCCTGCGGCATCTGGACCCGTGACCTGCGCGCCGCCTGGCGGATCGCCCGCCGGATCGAGGCCGGCACCGTCTGGATCAACACGTACAAGCAGTTCAGCGCCGCCACCCCGTTCAGCGGATGGAAGGACAGCGGTCTCGGCACGGAGAAGGGCCGGGACGCGATCCGCGCCTACCAGCGGCAGAAGTCCCTGTACTGGGGCACCTCCGACGCCCCCCTTCCCTGGGCCGGCTGACCCGGCACGCCCCCTGAGCCAACCGTCCGGCCCCCCCAGCCACCCGTCCGGCCTCCCGCCCGAGCCACCCGTCCGGACAC